>JABGZQ010000066.1 GCA_018674655.1 Fidelibacterota bacterium
AGGATTTAACTTGTCGGGGTGAGAGGATTCGAACCTCCGACCTCCTGCTCCCAAAGCAGGCGCGCTAACCGGGCTACGCTACACCCCGAATTTCTTTTATCTTGATACTTTAAAACTTTTCTTGGGTGAGTGATGGGACTTGAACCCACGGCCTCCTGGGCCACAACCAGGTGCTCTAACCAGCTGAGCTACACCCACCATTCATATTCAATTAAACATGTTCAATTGAAGCCGGGGAAATTAGGTGAATTGTTATGACTTACAAAAAAGAATTTACAGGAACTTTTACTAATCATTTTCTATTCAACATGATAGTTTTAGGACGGAATTATTGTAATTTTTCATATGCGCCTTCTCACTAGATACATCCTCAAGCAGCTATTTCTGCCATTTTTCTTTTCATTATTAATTATTGTATTTATTTTATTTACCCAATTTCTTCTCAGAGCTATTGATCGATTTTTAGGTAAAGGGCTCGATTTGGGCACCATTTTTGAATATCTATTTCTAAATCTGGGGTGGATCACCGCATTGGCTGTTCCCATGGCTGTACTCATCGCCGCCCTCATGGCCTTTGGGCAATTTTCTGAAGATAATGAGATTACGGCTATGCGCGCCTCAGGGATTAGTTTTCTTACTATCGTTCGTCCAGCTATTATTTTAGGTTTTGGTATCGCCGGTGTCTTAATCCTTTTCAACGCATTCATTATGCCCGAAATGAACTTTAAAGCACGAATGCTTTCTGGAGATATTTATCGTAAACGTCCCGACCTCAATATTGAACCGGGGTATTTCATGGATGATTTGCCCGATTACAGTATGATTATCCGAGATAAAGAAGATAAAATCTTAAAAGATGTGCGCATTTTTAGCAAGGGCATTGGCGAAACTCAAACCAGCATCCATTCTAAAACAGGGAACCTCACCACTATTGACGATGCCATCCTTCTCACCTTATTTGATGGTGAAATTCATGAGTTAGATCTAAAAGATTATGGTAACTATCGGCGCATCGAATTCGGTAAACATATTATTACCATCCCTGCCGACGATTTATTTTTGAACCGCCGAGACACCACCAGTCGATCTGATCGGGAAATGACAATTCAAATGATCCTAAATAAAAAGGCGGACATAAACAATCGTGTAGAAATCGTTCGAAGTCGGGTGGGTCGGGCATTTCTTAGAACGAAAATGGACAGCATCATACCCCCCAACTTTGAGACAGCCACACTGGCATTGATGACGTTTCAAAATAATTATACCTCAGATACGACCCATACCAAGGATGAAATTTACCGATTAGAGAAAGATATTGGTATTGCCAAACGACAGCTACGAAATGAATACAACCTGCTTCGAAGCTATAAAAAATCTTTCAATAAATATTCGGTGGAATTACATAAAAAATTCTCACTCCCTGTGGCGTGTATCCTTTTTATAATGACGGGTACGTCTTTGGGGGTTCTTTTTAAAAAAGGTGGATTTACCATTGCCACCAGCCTATCCTTCGGCTTTTTTCTCGTCTATTATATCTTTATGATTGGTGGAGAAGATTTAGCAGATCGGACCATTGTTTCACCCCTGGTTGGTATCTGGACACCCAATGCATTGCTGTTTATTATCGCCGCATACCTATTGATACATACCGTGAGAGAGCAACCGCCATTACGCATCAGTTTTAATATTTTTAACCGATTTAAAAAGAACAAAGATGAACTCGAATCAACTGGTACAGCTTAAAAAAGCTGGGGAAATAATTCCAAAATCTGAATTAGAATCATTTATTACCGCCTATGTAAATGAATCAATTGGGGATGATGAAATGACCCCTTTCTTAAAAGCTGTTCACGCCAATGGCATGACGGATGAGGAAACCATTATACTCACAGATATTATGCTAAACTCCGGTGATCGAATTCATTTTTCCGGCATGGATCCCTACGTGGCGGATAAACATTCTACCGGCGGCGTAGGTGATAAAGTTTCCATGGTATTGGGTCCCATCATGGCCGCAGCTGGTTTGGCCATCCCCATGCTAACCGGCAGAAGTTTGGGCCATACAGGTGGCACAACCGACAAGTTTGAAACCATCCCCGGATATCAAACCAGCCTCACCCTAGAACAGTTCAAAGCCAATGTGGAAACTGTAGGCATTTGCATTATGGGACAAACCGAAACGATTTGCCCTGCTGATCGTAAAATATATGCCCTTCGAGATGTGACGGGGACCATCGATTCTATCCCACTCATTTCCGGTTCCATCATGAGTAAAAAAATTGCAGAAGGCATTCAAGGATTGGTCTTGGATATTAAAACGGGCAATGGTGCTTTCATGAAAACTGTGGATGAAGCACTATCTCTGGGGCGAATGCTTCAAATGGTGGGTGAAGCCTTTGGCGTCAAAACAGATGTGGTATATTCCAGTATGAATCAACCCTTGGGACGCACCGCCGGGTTATGGTGCGAAATGGCTGAATCCATCGATGCATTACAGGGTGATGGTGAAAAAGACCTGATGAAAGTTGTTTTTGAACTGGGGAGTAAACTGCTGGTTCAGGCCGGCATCACCCGGAGTGAAACATCTGCAATATCCATTCAAGAAAATCTAGTGCAGAGCGGAAAAGCTTACGAAAAATTTGAAGAAATGGTCGTTGCCCAAGGTGGTGATTTATCCAATGCAAGTCAACTGCATCAACCCAGATTTGAAAAAACTGTTTATGCTGAATCATCCGGGTATATCGAATTTATGGACACATTAAATATCGGCTGGGCCGGTGTAGCTTTGGGATGCGGGCGACGCCAAAAAGATGATAGACTTGATCCCACAGCCGGAATTGAATTTAAAGCCAAAATCGGAGATAAAGTGGCAAAGGGTGATCCCTTATTTTGGTGCTTCAATTCTAATGAAAATCAATTGAATTCTGCTATAAATTCCTTGCAGGATTCTGCCCGGATTGGGCCGGAGAAAACGACCCACAAGTTATTTTTTAACAATTAGGAGGTACCCATGGATAATGCCTTTAAAAAGCTGTCTTCAGCTAATTCGTCAGTTATATTGGAAGGATTGAATGAAATTGAAAATGAAATATCCAATGGTGTGCCGGAAGAAAAACTCCCCATCATGCTCGATGCGGTAACCTCTCTATTTTATATTGATGCATTTGACCGACCCGATTTGGCTGCTGTTCTCAAAAAAGCCATGGAAACTGTGGCCAAAATGGGTGCGGTGGCGGTTCCCCTCGTATTGGAAAAAGTCATTGATGCAGATATTAAAGCAGAATTGAATTTTGGTCGCGCTTGTGGTCTCATGGATGAAAATGCGATTCAACCACTCATGGATGTTCTCTCATCGAAAGACAGTTCGGATAAAATTGCTTTTGCCCTCTATGCGTTAGGAAAAATTCAATCTCCCAAAATTGTGGCAGTACTTCCATTAATTCTGGAAAAAGTAAATAGCCCCCAAAAGGAATGTGAAGATACAGCTGTCCGAGCATTGGGAAAAATCTGTGAAAATATGAATCCCGACGATGTAAATACAGATTTTCGCGAATCTATGTTTAATGCATTGGTAAGTAAACTATCCCACGGAAACGATGTGATTCGATCAAAAGCAATCCGAAACTTAGGAAAACTGATTCGCTTTGGTTTTGCGAACGATATTCAAACAAAAGAAATAATGACAAAAGTGAAACAGGCCATGGGCCTAGATGAAAATCGGCAACTTGATCCCGCATTCCTCGTTCGCCGGGAAGCTCAGGAGATTTTAGACCTAGCTTAATTTCGACGGTGGACTTTACACAATTGGGATGGTTCCGTTCCCTTTATAAATATTTCCGATTCTAGGGGACATAAATTCGTGGGTTTATCTTTTGTCAAGGAACATATTTCAACATGAATGACCCCATCAGGTCGTTCGAATTTTTCCCGTTTTAATCCAAGGGTATCATGCGCAGCTGTCATGAATCGTGCCCACGCAGGTAGGGCGGCACGAGAGCCATCCTGGCCCTCACCTAAACTGACTCTGGGATCATCCACGCCGACCCAGACGCCTGCAGCCAATTGTTTTGAAAATCCCACAAACCATGCATCGGTCCAGTTTTGGGTTGTGCCCGTTTTCCCACCCGCAGGATGGTAAAAATTATGGCGCCAACGGGCACTACCGCCTGTCCCTGCATCCATGACAGTCTGAAGCAGAGATGTCATCAAATACGCCGATTCTTCCCTTAGCACTTCTTCTCGTATGGGGAAATATTCTTTAATCAGATTTCCATAACGATCCTCAATTTTACTAATCCCAAATGGTTGGTTTAATACACCCTTATTTGCAAATGCAGAATAGGCATTCACCACATCCAGTAAATAAACTTCTGAGGTCCCCAAGGCGATGGCATCCACCGCACGAATGTTTGTACGGAGACCCATACGTTCTGCAGTCGCTTTTACTTCTGTCGCCGGCACCAACTCTTTCACCACACGAACCGCTACTAAATTTACTGACTTCCTGATGCCCTCTCGAAGGGTGGTTAACCCACTGGTCGTTCCATCATAATTTCGAGGCATCCACTTTTCCCATTCTCCTTCCGAATTCAATACACGTAAGACCAATGGTTGATTCAAAAGCTGTTTTGTCACCGGATATCCATTATCAATGGCAGTTGTATATACAAATGGTTTAAAAACAGAGCCGGGCTGACGCTTAGCCTGCACGGCGCGATTGTATTGATCATGATAATCAGGCCGGCCACCAACCATGGCCAAAATGGCACCCGTTGTGGGATCCAACACAACAAATGCACCCTGGACCAATAATTTATTTCGAAGGTCTTCATATAAAATAGAATCACCTCTCATCATCATTTTCACCGTATCCTCAGGATAAATACCTAAATAAGCCAACTGAGAAAACTCTTCATCATCGTTAAACAATCGTTTATTTAATTTATCCTGGTTACTTTTGATGGATTTCATTAACGATGCTTCAGCAATATCCTGAAGGCGCGTATCCAACGTCGTGTAAATCTTGAGCCCGTCGCGATAAATATTCACCCCAAGGTGATCGTCTTCCTTTTCCATTAACCGGCGAATATATTCGGTAAAATAAGGTGCGGTACCCTTCGCTTGGAATTCTATCACCTTTTCCACTTCAATCGCACGGGCTTCAGAATAAATATCTTTTGTAATAAAACGTTGATCACGCATGACTCTCAGCACTACGTTCCGTTTATAATGGGCACGCTCAGTGTGCCGGACGGGTGAATATCTCGCCGGGGCCGGAAGGATGCCCACTAACATGGCAGATTCGCCTAGGGTTAATGCAGAAGCGCTTTTACCAAAATACCTTTTGGCTGCGGCCTGTACACCATACGTACCGTGACCAAAATGAACATTATTTAAATACATCTCCATAATTTCGTTTTTGGTATAGGTACGTTCAATTTGAATGGCGGTAATGATTTCTTTAATTTTTCGCACGATTGTTTTCTTGAAACCAATCGTATCATATAGGGTTCGAGCCACCTGTTGGGTCAGAGAACTAAAACCCTGTTCATAACTGAAACTAATGAGATTAATAACCACCGCCCGAAATACATCCCGCATTGAAATACCCCAATGATCATAAAACCGACGATCTTCTGATGCAATTAGCGCATTTTTCATATTATTTGGGATTTTATCGATACTGATAAAAATGCGTTTTTCCAGGTATAATTCGTCCAGAATTTCTCCATCGGCGGAATAAATGCGCGTCACCAGATCTGGATCATAGTTTTCTAATTGATCTAATGAAGGCAGGTCTTGGGCTAAATAAAAAATATAGACAAAAATGACCAACATACCCGTTACAGCAAGTATGGTTGCATTTTTTATATACTTCATCCAGTTTGAAATGGAAAGTTTGAATGCCATAATGAAATTTAAGTCAATGCCCGAAATAGAATCGGTATGAACTTGATAAAGTTAACTCAAAGAACCGGTTTCGGTTCCAAAGCAATCAGGATTTAAGTTTTCCCGGTTTAATCATTTTTTCTGGTTGAACCAACCGATCAAAATCTTCTCCACTCAAATAACCCAACGCAATAATAGCCTCACGCAAAGATGACTTATCCTTGTACGCTTTTTTGGCCACTTCTGCTGCTTTGTCATATCCAATATGAGGATTCAAAGCAGTGACTAACATGAGTGAATTGTATAAGTTAGAATGAATTCTTTCTTCATTGGCTTCAATCCCATCCACTGTGTGGACTCGAAATGAATCACATGCATCCGACAAGAGTCGAATGGATTGAATAATGTTATACGCAATCACAGGTCTGTACACATTCAATTCGAAATTTCCACTGGCACCAGCAATAGAAATGGTCATATCATTCCCCATTACCTGGGTACACACCATGGTCATGGCTTCACATTGCGTTGGGTTCACTTTCCCCGGCATAATGGATGAACCTGGCTCGTTGGCAGGTATCAAAATTTCACCAATTCCGGAGCGGGGTCCACTGGCCAGCCATCTCACATCATTGGCAATTTTAAACAAAGACCCGGCAACTGTTTTTAACGCACCTGATAATTCAACAATACTGTCTTGCCCACCCAATGCTTCAAATTTATTTTCCGCTGTTTTAAAGGGCAGTTCCGTTATAGATGAAATTTCTTCCGCAACCATGGACCCGAATTCTTCAAAAGAATTTATTCCTGTTCCCACTGCTGTACCACCCATGGCGAGTTCATAACAATGATCCATCGCCCTTTCCACTCTGGTGATGCCATGGCTCAGCGCTGAAGCATACCCAGAAAACTCCTGTCCCAAACTCAAGGGAGTTGCATCCTGAAGGTGTGTGCGACCCAATTTGATAATCGAATCGAATTCGTTCGCTTTCTGAGAAAGACTATCTCTTAATTTTGTGAGTTCAGGTAATAATTGATTGACCGATGCTTCAACGGCTGCAATGTTAATTGCTGTTGGAAACGTATCATTTGTAGACTGTCCCATATTTACATGATCATTGGGATGGACAGGATTCTTACTTCCCAATGCTCCACCCAACATTTCAATCGCACGATTGGCAATCACTTCATTAAAATTCATATTGGATTGGGTTCCGGATCCGGTTTGCCAAACCACCAGTGGAAAGTGGTCATCCAACTTTCCGTCAATCACTTCATCGGAAGCACTTCGAATAGCCGTGGCAAGATTTGAATCTAATTTACCTGCTTTTTCGTTGACCGTTGCCGCTGCTTTCTTCAGAATACCATAGGCTCGAATCAATTCACGTTGAAATCGTTCTCCGCCAATTTTAAAATTATTCAAAGATCTTTGGGTTTGGGCACCATAGTATTTATCAGCCGGTACTTCCAAAACACCCATACTATCATTTTCTTTGCGGTATCCCATAATATTTATTCCTTATTCGACGATCCAGGTATCTCCTGAATTCAGGATATCCTGAACAGATTTTTTATCTGATTTTTTTATAGCCTCATTAATCTGTGCCATCATTAAATCTTCATACGTTACAGATTCTATCGCATATAGCACGCCAATGGGATCTGGAAAGTCTGATTGATAAGTCAAGTTTGATAATAGTGATGCAATTACATAATCAGATTCATCATGTACCAACACATCATCCAATCCCCATTTATCTCCAATTTCCACGATAATCGGTTTGTTTCCATCCAATCGAATGCCTTTATTCTTTTCAGACCCAAACACCATTGGCTTCCCATCTTCTAACCATAGAACACTGTCTGCTTTTGTTCCTTTATCTGTGAGAGACGTGTATGCACCATTATTAAAAATATTGCAATTTTGATATGTTTCGAGAAATGATGTGCCTTTATGCCCATAAGAACGTGTAATCATTTCTTGCATATGTTTGGTTTCTCTATCAATTGTTCTCGCTACAAATGTAGCGCCAGCACCCAGAACCAAAGTTAGGGGGTTAAATGGACAGTCCAGAGATCCCATTGGGCTTGATTTGGTTATCTTCCCTCTTTCGGATGTGGGAGAATACTGTCCTTTGGTTAATCCATAAATTCGGTTATTAAACAACATAACATTGATGTCCAAATTTCTTCTCATTAAATGGATGGTGTGATTTCCGCCAATCGAAAGTCCATCACCATCACCAGTAACCACCCATACCGATAGATTTGGGTTGGCTAATTTTACACCAGAAGCAATGGCTGTGGCCCGTCCATGGATCGTATGAAACCCATAGGTGTTCATGTAATATGGGAACCGACTGGAGCAACCAATCCCAGAAATAAAAACAAAATTTTCTTTCTTAATGCCCAATTCCGGGAACACTTTTTGCGTTTGAGCCAGGATAGCATAATCACCACAACCTGGACACCAACGTACCGATTGATCTGAAGAAAAATCCGCCCGACTATATGTTTGTACTGCTGAATCTGCCATGGACTTAACCTATTAATTCCTTTACTGTTTTTTCTATGTCTGAAGAACTGATTGGTTTCCCTCGAACTTGATTTAAGCCTTTTGCGTCAACCAGATATTCTGCACGAATAATTTGAATAAGTTGACCAAAATTTATTTCTGGTATTAATACATGTTTAAATCCCATTAAAATTTCACCTAAATCCTTTGGCAATGGGTTGACCCATCGTAAATGCACATGGCTGACTTTCTGCCTGTCTTTCTGTAGTGATTCTGCCGCAGCCCGACAGGAGCCCATGATGCCCCCCCAACTGAGAATTAACACGTCTCCACTCTTATCTCCATAAATTTCAGTAGGATCAAATTCTTGTGTAATTGATTCAACTTTTTTCGCCCGGGTTTCAACCATATAGTGATGATTTTCTGGATCATAACTTACATTACCAGTCACATCTTCTTTTTCGAGACCGCCAATTCGATGTTCCAATGCTTCCGTCCCAGGAATTGCCCAAGGCCGTGCTAATGTATCTTTATCCCTTAAATAAGCCATAAACTGACCATCCAAAAGATCAGATTTGTCTGCAAACTTTACATCAAATGGAATTAAATCATCCAACTCGGGTACCTGCCATGGTTCAGAGCCATTTGCCAAATATCCATCGGTTAAAACGATAACTGGCGTCATATATTTTACGGCAATTCGACATGCTTCATAGGCTGCGAAAAAACAATCTCCCGGTGTTCCGGGTGCAATAATTGGGATAGGTGCTTCTCCATTCCGACCATACATAGCCTGAAATAAATCCGATTGTTCAGTTTTAGTGGGTAAACCTGTACTTGGGCCACCGCGCTGGACGTTCACAATAACCATGGGTAATTCCGCAATAACAGCCAATCCCATTGCTTCACTTTTTAAAGCAATTCCAGGGCCCGAGGTGGCTGTAATACCAAGATCCCCTGCGAAGGCTGCACCAATAACGGATCCCATTCCAGCGATTTCATCTTCAGCCTGGAATGTTTTAATACCTAAATGTTTCCATGCAGACAATGTATGTAATATATCACTGGCTGGCGTAATCGGATAACCACCGTAGAATAAATTAAGCTTGGATTTTTCCGCAGCTGCAGCCAACCCCAATGAGATGGCATAGTTTCCCACGACATTTCGATATGTACCTGCAGGCAAACTGGCTTTATCAATTGTATACCGAGTCATAAATATTTCGGTGGTTTCACCATAATTATATCCTGCATCCAACGCACGAATATTGGATTCTACCAATTCAGGCCGTTTACCAAATTTGATGCCTAACCAATCTTTCGTCGGTTTCATCGGACGGTCATAAATCCAAAATAACAATCCCAACGCAAAAAAGTTTTTAGAGCGATCCACCGTTTTTGCTGGTAACCCCATATCTTTACATGCCAGGGAAACCATTTTCCCCATTTCTACAGAATAAACAGTATAGTAATCTTCCAAAGAATTATCCTCAAGAGGATTGGAATCATATCCGGCCAATTTCAAATTTTTTGATGAAAATGCGTTGGCATTACAGATAATCGTGCCACCGGGTGCCAATTCTTTTTGATGCACTTTTAATGCTGCAGGGTTCATTGCTACCAGCACATCGGGTTTATCTCCCGGTGTATGAATATCTTTAGAACTAAATTTTATTTGAAAAGCACTGACTCCTGCAACCGAACCGGCAGGCGCACGTATTTCTGCAGGATAATCTGGTAGGGTACTTAGGTCGTTCCCAACGATAGCTGTCGCTTCTGTAAAACGAGTACCTGTGAGCTGCATTCCATCTCCTGAATCTCCGGCAAATCGAATAACAACTTCATCCACCTGTAGCGTGGTTTTACTCATGAATTTTCCTTGATATTTTTAATTATAATATTATTTCGGTAGGATTGAATATATTTCCCGCGAATTGGGTTTTTCTGATTTAAAATCATTGAATAACATATTATTCGGCTATTTGCCAAGTCTGAATTTACAGACCTGATTTAACTGAAAACAATCGATTGTAAACAAAATTTAATATAAAAATTAGAAGCCCTTTATCCGCCTCACTTTCTTTACCTAAATTCTAACTATGAAAAAGATTGATCAAATTAAACTGACTCAGTACTCACACGGCTCCGGTTGAGCCTGTAAGATCGGTCCAGAGGACCTTGCCCAGGTACTGGGTAATCTTGAGACAATGACCAGTGAAAATGTAATCGTTGGATTTAATGGATCCGACGACGCGGCTGTGGTGCGTCTTAACGATGGTAAATTGATTGTGCAAACAGTCGATTTTTTCACACCGATTGTCAATGACCCATATCAATTTGGTCAAATAGCCGCTGCCAATTCCTTATCCGATATTTATGCAATGGGAGCCATCCCAAAGTTTGCGCTCAATATTGTCGGGTTTCCAATTAAAGATTTGCCAAAAGAAGTCCTGATAGAAATTCTTCGCGGCGGAACGGATAAAGCCAAAGAGGCAGGTATCCCAATTGTTGGCGGCCATTCTATCGATGATATAGAACCGAAATATGGATTGGTTGTCACAGGAGAGATAGCTGAAAACAAATTGGTCAAAAACAATGGTGCCCAAACGGGAGATGCATTGGTACTGACGAAACCACTGGGAACCGGTATTATTTCGACAGCGATAAAACGTGATTTGGTATCTGATGAAATAGTGAAAAATGCAGTAAAATGTATGGCCACCCTAAATGAAAAGGCATCAAAGTTAATGCATAGCTTTGATGTGCACGCTGCAACGGATGTCACTGGATTCGGATTGTTAGGACATCTTTCCGAAATGTGCAAAGCAAGCAATGTTTCAGCTGAAATTAATTTCGATCAAATTATTTTTTTAGAGGGTGTCACAGGTTTAATCAATGATGATATCTTCCCCGGCGGTAGCAAACGAAACCTTGATTTCGTATCCAAATTTGTTTCTTTTTCAAATACCTACACGCATGCACAAAAGATCATGGTTGCTGATGCACAAACTTCAGGCGGCTTGCTGGTGGCACTTCCTCAATCCCAAGTTGACGAATATGTAAAAAAATGCTCTGAACTAACAGATCTTCCTGCAAAACAAATCGGATCCTTTACCCCACTATCTGAAAATATTATTTCTGTTTTATAATCTTCGATTATTATGTCATTCATGTCATAATAGCAATTATATACGATAATTATAGTCGTATTTATTTATTGGAATGCATTTTATGATAATGGTAAATTTATAGGCTGGAGTTAATCATGTTAAAACTTACACGCAAAGTCGAATATGCTTTAATTGCCGTACGGCATATGCAAGCCATGGAATCTGGAAAATTAACCAGTGCCAAAGAAATCGCTCTATCCCATGGTCTTCCACAACAATTATTAGCCAAAACGCTTCAGAAAATGGCGAAAGAAAATATTATAGAAGCTGTTCAAGGGCCGTCCGGCGGATATCGTATTTCGTCCAATTCAGATAAAATATCTTTAAAAGATTTTTTTGAAAAACTGGAGGGACCGTTGGGAATGATGGATTGTTATTTCGATTCAGAATGCATCCAATTGGGGGCATGCAATATCCGTACCCCTATACAGCGAATAAACGATAATATGAGAAATATGTTTTCAAAAATGACATTACGAGAGGCAACCCAATAATGAAACAAGTACAAAAAGAACAAATTATCGAAATATTAAAACAATGTTACGATCCAGAATTGCCGGTGGATCTATGGAACCTCGGATTAATATATGATATTCAAATTCAAGAATCATATGATGAAAATAAATCTGATGTGAATATTACCATGTCTCTCACAACGCCGGGGTGTTCCATGGGACAACACATGGCTCAGGATATTAAAACGAAAGTGGAATCCAGGGATGACGTAAACCAAGCTTTTGTGGAAGTCACCTTTGATCCGCCCTGGAACCCAACAATGATTTCTGAAGAAGCAAGAGAAAAACTGGGCGTGGGTGTATCTGACCCTCAAGAAAGACAAGAATCCAACGTTAATACAGAGTGGGAATAATGGAAACAAACACACAAGAAATCTTTGACGCAGGCATTTCCGTAACAAAAAAAGCGGTACAACGATTGTCTGCCGTTATGGAAGCAGAGGGCAAAAAAGGATTCGGACTGCGAATGGAAGTCACCAGTGGTGGATGTTCAGGAATGAATTACAATATGTCATTTGAAAAAGAACAAAAGGAATTTGATAAAGTGTTTGAGAGTAATGGAATGAAAGTATTTTGTGATCTAAAAAGCTATTTATATCTCAAAGGAATTGAAGTGGATTTTTCCAATGATATTCTCAATGGTGGATTCAGAATTAACAATCCAAATGCAGAACGGACCTGTGGCTGCGGCACCAGCTTTTCTATGTAACCCGATGGCAAAAAGTAATCAAGTTATCGATTCGGCAATCAGCCGAGAATATGAATACGGATTTGTAACCGATATAGATCAAGAAATCATCCCACCCGGATTAAACGAAGGTGTTATCCGTTTAATTTCTTCTAAAAAAAATGAACCGGATTGGTTACTCGATTGGCGGTTGAAAGCTTATGGCCAATGGTTAAAAATGGAAGAACCCAATTGGGCTAAACTCCAGTATTCTAAAATTGATTTTCAGGCAATTTCATATTATTCTGCACCCAAAGAGAAAGAGAAACTCAAAAGTTTAGACGAAGTGGATCCTGAATTATTAGACACATATACCAAACTGGGAATTCCACTGGAAGAACAAAAAATGCTAGCCAATGTAGCAGTAGATGCGGTATTTGATAGTGTTTCTGTTACAACAACTTTCAAGGAAGAATTAAGTAAAGTGGGTGTGATTTTCTGTTCTTTTTCTGAAGCAGTCAATAACTATCCAGAACTGATACGAAAGTATTTAGGCCGTGTTGTTCCTGTGACGGATAATTATTTTGCCGCACTTAATGCAGCCGTTTTTAGCGACGGTAGTTTTGTATATATACCAAAAGGGGTTCGTTGCCCTATGGAACTCTCAACATATTTTCGAATTAACGCTGCCAATACCGGTCAGTTTGAACGTACCTTAATCATTGCCGATGAAGATAGTCATGTTAGCTATTTAGAAGGATGTACTGCGCCCATGCGAGATGAAAACCAACTCCACGCTGCTGTGGTGGAATTGGTTGCACATAAAAATGCGGAAATAAAATATTCTACCGTTCAAAATTGGTATCCAGGAGATCCAAAAACAGGCAAAGGTGGTATTTATAATTTTGTAACCAAGCGTGGGTCTTGTTTGGAAGAAAATTCTAAAATTTCCTGGACGCAAGTTGAAACGGGATCAGCGTTAACCTGGAAATATCCCAGTTGTATATTAAAAGGAGATAATTCTGTGGGGGAATTTTATTCCGTCGCCTTATCCAATAATTTTCAACAGGCGGATACGGGTACTAAAATGATCCATATTGGCAAAAATACCCGGAGCACTATTATTTCAAAAGGCATATCAGCAGGCAAAGGTCAAAACACCTATCGCGGCGGTGTCAAAATCATGAAAGATGCTACCAACGCCCGTAACTATTCCCAATGTGATTCCATATTAATTGGAGATGAATGCGGTGCCCATACATTCCCATATATAGATGTCCGTAATCCTACCGCACAAATGGAGCATGAAGCATCCACATCCCGGATTGGAGAAGATCAACTTTTCTATTGTAATCAGCGGGGTATTTCTACTGAAGATGCCGTGTCCATGATCGTTAATGGCTTCTGTAAAACAGTCTTTAACGAACTGCCAATGGAGTTTGCCGTAGAAGCGCAAAAACTCATGGAAGTAAGTTTGGAAGGTGCAGTTGGTTGATTCTCATTCACATAAATAATAAATAAAATATATAAATGTTAAACATACAAAATTTGCACGCTGGCATTAACGGCAAAAAAATCTTAAAGGGCATAAACCTGTCGGTAAACCCTGGTGAACTCCATGCTATTATGGGACGAAATGGGTCCGGGAAAAGTACATTGGCCAATATAATAACCGGCCGGGATTCTTATGAAGTCATGGAAGGATCGGTGTCGTTTAATGGTATAAACCTTCTGGATATGTCACCTGAAGAACGTGCCTTATCAGGCATCTTTATGTCCTTTCAATACCCTGTGGTCATTCCGGGTGTAAATAATACTTATTTTTTGCGCGCAGCTTTAAATGCCAAACTAAAACACAACAATTTAAATGAATTGAATGCGGTGGATTTTATGCGCCTTATTCGAGAAAAATTAAAATTGGTGAAAATGGATGAAAAATATTTATCTCGTGCAGTAAACGATGGTTTTTCAGGCGGTGAAAAAAAACGAAATGAGATCCTACAAATGCTCACGCTCGAGCCCACATTCTCAATTCTAGATGAAACAGATTCAGGGTTGGATATTGATGCGTTAAAAATTGTGGCTGACGGTGTAAATAATTTTCGGACCAATAAACGATCATTCTTAGCCATCACCCATTACCAAAGACTTCTAGAATACATGAAACCAGATTTTATTCATGTACTAATTGATGGCCAAATCGTCAAATCTGGCGATAAATCCTTAGCCCTTGAATTAGAAGAAAAAGGTTATTCCTGGTTGGAAAAATGAATTATTTAAACCAACAGTTCAATTCCCTCCTAAACTATTGGCCGGATGAAGATAAAAATATTCGGTCACTCAGATCGAATGCGTTCAATCAATTTAATGAATCGGGATTCCCAACTAAAAAATGGGAAGAATGGCAGTTTACTAATTTTTCCAAATTTAAAAATAATCAATTTAGACTTTCATCGGCTGATGACCTTCCTTCTATTCCAAAATCAATTCCGGGGTTAATTCCAAACTTGGATTTTATCTTTATAATTAATGGACATTACCAATCACAATTATCATCATCACCCTCCGGCGTAAGGGTCTCTACCCACCTAGAAGATTATAATACTGATCAAAATATTTACACTTTGGAATCAAAACAAAATCCATTTCAGTCGCTCAATGTTGCCATGATGAATTCAGGCGTGTCCATTCATATTGATCCGAATCAAATTATTGAAAAGCCAATACAAGTTATTTATTTAATGACTGAATTATCTGAGCCATTAATGAATCATCCCCGATTCCACTATCATTTAGGAGAAAATTCTCAAGCGACAATTATAGAACATTATATCGGAATATCTGATCAGCCTTATTTTGTGAATTCTGTAAGCCATGCCACCATAGGTGTCAACGCTTCGTTCAATCATATTCGCATTCAGGAAGAAACAAAATCTGCCAATCATATTGCATCGACCCACTATCAATTGGACACCGATGCCCGATTGAAATCAACCCATTTTTCTATGGGCGCTGAACTATTTCGCCATGATATTAAACTATCGTTTAATGGGAATGGTGGCGAAGCCATGCTTAATGGTTTATGTTTGACAGAAAACCAACAACATCATGACCAAAATGTAACAGTGGATCATCAAAACGATTCTTGTCATAGTCACCAACTTTTTAAATATATTTTAGGTGATAAATCTTCCGGTGTATTTAATGGAAAAGTGATTGTTCGGGGAAAAACGAAACTAACCGATGCTGATCAATCCAACAAAAATTTATTATTAAGCCCTGCCGCGCTCATGAATGCCAACCCACAGCTGGAAATATATTCAGAAGATGTGAAATGTTCTCATGGTTCCACCACTGGCCAAATTGACCCGGAGGCACTTTTTTATATGCGCTCCCGAGGACTAAGTCAACAAAAAGCCACTGAATTAATTATTGGTGGTTTTGCAAAAGAAATTCTTGAACCGATACTGGATGAAAATATATCCAAAACCATGAATCAAAAAATTCATCAATGGTTAATGGGGGTACAAAAAGATGGGTGAAATAATGGATAAGCTCCATGCGATTGGAGAAGATTTTTCGTTATTTAACGATCCACGGGATAAATATGTTTATTTGGTCGATTTGGCCAAAGAATCTACAGGCTTAAAACCGGAAGAACGTATCGATCGCAATAAAATCAGTGGGTGCACATCACAAGCCTGGGTTGTTAAAGAAAAATTGGGTGACCAATATTCATTTCGTACTGATTCTGATGCCATGATTGTAAAAGGATTATTGTTTCTCATTGAAACTGTATTTAACGGCCATTCTAAAGAGGAAATTTTAACGATTAATGGCAATCAATTTTTAACATCAGTTGGGTTGGATACAGCCATTAGCAGTCAACGGACCAATGGATTTGCCAGTGCTATTCAAAAAATTCAAGCAGAACTAATAGATTAATTATGTACAAAGATATTGACGAAAAAGTAATTATCGATAGGGATTGTGAAGCAACATTAATTCCTTTTGGAAATAAGATCACGCTTAAAAAAGGTGAAGAAGGTCATATCACCCAAGCGTTGGGTGGAAGTTATACTGTTATGATTCGGGGAAACCTCGTTCGAATTGAAGGTAAAGATGCGGATGTTATTGGGAAAACGCCAGAAGTCGAACCTTGGATGAAAGAGATAAAACCAGATGGACGCGTCAATGAACAATCCGTTTGGGACGCGATGAAAACCTGTTATGATCCAGAAATCCCAGTTAATGTGGTTGATCTTGGTCTTATTTATTCTTGTGATATTTCTGACGAAGAAAGTGGTGGCTCCTTTGTAGATATAAAAATGACTTTGACAGCACCAGGATGTGGCATGGGTGATATGATTGCCTCTGAAGTCAAACAAAAGGTTGCTGGTGTTCCTGGGACTTCGGATGTCCGAGTAGAGTTGGTCTGGGATCCGCCATGGGATCGAGATATGATTACTGAATCAGCCAGACTGCAATTGGGTATGCTTTAATGCTGGATGTTCAATCCATCCGTAAGAATTTTCCGATTTTTAACCGAGGTAAAAACCCATTTGTCTATCTGGACTCGGCCTCTACCTCTCAAAAGCCTCAATCAGTAATTGATGCGGTTTCTACATATTATAATTCCTATGCAGCCAATATTCATCGTGCCTTGTATACCATTGGCGAAAAAGCCACAGATAAATATGAAGGTGTACGAAAAAAAGTGAAAATTTTTCTAAATGTTCCAGATACCCACACAGTCATTTTTACCGGAAGCACGACGGAGTCCTTAAACCTAATTGCTTATGCATGGGGACAAAAAAATCTAAACGCTGACAGTGAAATTTTACTCTCAGAAATGGAACATCACAGTAACATAGTTCCATGGCAATTGGTCGCTGAAAAAACACAATCCTCATTACAATTTATCCCCCTTACAGATGATGGTACCCTTGATCTTGAACCAAACGATTCCCTCTATTCTAAACGGACAAAACTGATATCGGTGTGCCACCAGTCCAACGTTTTCGGTACCGTGAATCCCATAGATTCAGTCATCGCCACAGCCAAAGAATGGGGCGCAATTTCGGTGATTGATGGCGCCCAAGCCGTACCCCATATGAAAGTTGATATTGCCAAACTGGACTGCGATTTTTATGCTTTTTCAGGCCATAAAATGCTTGGGCCCACGGGTGTGGGTGTTTTAATTGGTCGAACAGATCTATTAGAAGAAATGGATCCTTTTATGGGTGGTGGAGAAATGATCGACAAGGTGACTTTAGAAAAATCCACATGGAATAAAGTCCCATGGAAATTTGAAGCGGGAACGCCTAATATTGCCCAGGTAATAGGCCTCGGTGCCGCCTTAGATTATATACAGTCAGTAGGGATAGATAAGATACATAACCATGATGTAGATTTGTTGAATTATGGATTGGATATTTTATCTCAAAATAAAGACATTACTCTTTTTGGAAATACCCAAAATAGAGGCGCTGTTATTCCCTTTAACGTAAAGAATATTCACCCCCACGATTTAGCAAAATTTTTGGATACAGACGGCATTTGTATTCGGGCAGGCCACCATTGCGCCCAACCCATAATGAATCACCTAGGTGTAACGGCAACAGCGCGTGTCAGTTTTTATCTATATAATACAAAAAGTGATATTGATGTGTTGGCCGAAAGTATTGAAAAAACCGCCCGCATTTTCGCCTGATTTTTGCTTACTTTTCACCCGACGACAGAAAGTTTATAAAGGAGTTTGACCATGAGTGAAAATGGAAATGAATCAAAAAAGTACAAATATCTCGTCACCATGCGTTGGTATGTGGAGACTGATGAAGCCCTGGTGGCCGGTGCAGCGGAAACAGACGAAAAACTATTAGATCTGGTTCGCCATCGGAAAGATGGCGCCAAAAGCTGCAGTACCTGCCCAACGAGAAACCATGAAGGCTATGGCATTCTGGACTACCATCATTTTATGGGTGATAAAAAACCGGTATATATGTCAACAGAGCAAATCAAAGATTAAATGGAAACCATTTTTCTAAATGATTTTTTGGATGGCGGCATTTTGAAGGAAAAAGTATTTCGGGAAAAAGTAGCTACCATAGATTGGTCCCAATATGCCGATAAGCGGGTGCTTATTAAAGGATGTTCAGAAGTGCCAATCCCTACCTGGGCTTTTTTAATTTTGACAGCACAATTGGCGCAATACGTTGAACGGATTTATTTCGGGGAACTCCGTTCTGCGGTTAAAATATTTACACGAAGTAAATGACATATGCATAAAATTATGGAGAATATATAAAATATGAGCGAACGGGTTAGTTGGGAAGAATATTTTATGAACATTGCCCGTGAGGTGGCCACCCGATCGACCTGCGATCGAAAACATGTGGGTGCCGTTATCGTTCGGGGAAAAACAATTTTAGCTACAGGTTATAATGGTTCTATCCGTGGATTGGCCCATTGTGATGAAGCGGGACATGAAATGGAAAATACCCATTGCATTCGCACCATCCATGCAGAAGCCAATGCCATTGTTCAATCGGCCCGCCATGGTGTTCGTTTGGAAGATAGCGAAATTTTCATCACTGCTTCCCCCTGCTATGACTGCTTTAAACTGATTGCTAACGCCGGCATCAATAAAATATATTTTGGTGAATTCTATCGGGAGCAAAGAATATTAGACCATGCTAAGGAATTAAATATTCAACTAATTGATCTTTCTATCTAGCGATAGCCAAGCGATTTGTTTGTTTCCTCTAATAAAATACCACCAAATAAAAAATCCTATAATAATCAATCGTAAAATTTGAACTTCCATTGAATATGGATAAATAGCTTCAACTACCTGTGGAAGCCTATACCAATAATAAAGTGAAATTGCAGAAAAACTAAAAAATGGTTTTAAATAAAAGCTGGTTTTATTATTCAATATAATACGGAATAATTCAAACAATACGAAAGTGACGAACATACTAGTCAAAGGGACTTGATATGATTGAAGGATTGATTTATAATTAATCAATCCTGAATGATCCTCAACTTGAAACCACCCCCAAATCAATCCTGGGAAACCCCCAAATAAGACACGATCAAGCATGGATTTCTCCTTCAGATTTGATAATGAATCATTTTTTGTTAAATCGAGGCAAGGTGAAACACATTGCTTGCATGGTTTACAGTAAATGCTATCAAAAGATTTGAGTGGTTTTATTCCATATAATTTTTCTACATGAATTAATGGGCATAACCCGTTACACCACCCTGATTTTTTATTATAGATAAAACCACTTGATATAGCTATTAATCCAGTAATCAGTAATACAGAAACTTCAATTACACTCGTATTATAAATATGCCTTAATGGAATTAATATTACCAATATAATAAAACCCCAGTATAATAATTTTGCCGATTGATTATATGGGTTATGATCTAAATTGACTTTAAGATTGGTTGGGAGCAACGATAAAAATCCCACTGGACAAATATTTCGCCATATTCCCGGAATAATTAAAAATATCATTGGTGCAGAAAAAATAATGATATCCCAAAAAATCTTTTGACCGATACCTACAGGCAAAGTTGAAATAAATTGAAATGAATCGTTCAACATCAAAATAACGACTAGCAAACAAGCTATTAAAGTCAACAACTGAGCCCTTTGCCAATAATTATTTTTTATGATCATTGTATAAAATTATTTTTCGTTGAACCAAAATCTATTAATCCATTATATAGATGTCGATACATTAAGATATTATGATGCTTAAATCTTTATATAATTTTCATTTATTTTTTGGGAAAATTTGGAGTTCTCTCAATAAGCTATATCTGGAAAAAATAATCCAATTTTAAAAATAGGGAATTTGATTTAGAGTTACTCCATTCTGAGACCTCAGCAGAGTAATAATTATTATCATTTAAGTTATAAACTGCATAAATAAGACTTCCAGGTAAGTATTCCCATCTGAATACAAATGTGCCTACTTTATTATGGATTTCAAAATCTTTATTCTCACTGTATGCATAAGGTGAAAGATTCGATGATTTTTCCTCTACCAATCGGTTATAGTCAACATAATCCATATCAACCTCAAACGGCTGGTAGTAAGCCTCAAAAGTCATTCTAGAAGAAAATGCTACATTAAGGCGTATCTCGGTTTCTGTTTGTTTTCTTTTGGTATTGGAATAGATAATATTTGTACCATTTTCATCTTCCACTATTCCAACCCACTGCATTGAGCCAGGTTTAATTTCTTTAGAAGTATTGATCGACAGATTTATAAAATCTGTGGGTTTTAGTGTGATTTTGCTCCCATACTTTCTACCAATCCCTCTTATTTCTCCTTGGTTAATTTTGTACCAAGGTCTTACGATTACTTTTTTTCGCTTATCAGTAGTAAAATATATGTTAAACGATTTCCAGGCTTCGTCTTTTATAATCACTGCGCGACTATCTCGATAAGTATCATCATCTTCATAAACCTCGGGATTGTATTCTACTTCCAAGCCTATATTCCAATAATTTTTAAAATTATTACGTTGTTTAATTTCAAGGTTATTACGTGTAATTAATCCAGTACCTGATAAACCCATTACCCATAATCTAGCTTCCAAGTTTTGTGATAAGAAAATACCTTTAGGTTCATCTCTACGAATAGAGATACGTGTAAATGAATACCAATTATTATTTTTCTCCTGGAATCCCATATCACTAACATCCCAATTCTTATCTCTGAATCCAGCGGCAGCCGTCACGTCCCACCAGACTGGGTCACGATAGCTAACTCGGAATCGTCCCGCATACCCATTTTTATCGTTCATCGTACTGGCAACTTGTCCTTGAAACTCAAATTTGTTGTCCATTAAGTTGACTAGCCAATCAAGACTATAACTGCTGGCCAAATTTGAAACTTTTTGACGTCTTAAATCTGTTGCCATAAATCCAACTGTTGAGAGGTCATTTATTATTGGTTTTTCAAACCTACCAACGAAATAATTAGAGTATGGTTCTACTAAGAACTTTTCTTTTTTTAAGGTTCCATTTTCATCGTACTCACGTGTTCCATATTCTTCATTTGTTACTGCGTTAATCACTCCATAGCGAAGACCGGAAGAAGTTTCTCCTAAAATTTTAGCTGCACCAAGGATAGTTGTCTCATTTGGTCGATCTATAATTGTGCCTGATTCTGGGGAAAAAAATCCAGGTGTTTTTCCTATTCTTCTAGAATTAAAAAGGTTTAAATGGCTTTTAAAAAAACTTGAGCCCTGAACAAAAAACGGCCTTCGCTCTTGGAGACGTGTCTCAAATGCCGATAGATTAAGAACGGAAGGGTCAGCTTGCACTTGGCCAAAATCAGGATTGAAAGTCATATTAATAGTCGTATTGGAACTAAGACTATATCGAGTATCTAAGCCAATATTTTGCGTGTTATCAATCTTGTCTTGATCTACTTGGCCTGCCAAGAGATAAGGCATCAGTTCAAAATTGCGAGGCTGGGGAATATCTTTAATGCCTTTGAGAATACCATAGTGGGGTACCATTCCTCTTACACCTTTTGCACGGCCTGGCCATTGCATTTCTTCCTGTTGACCATAATAGTGCCGTTGAAAAGAAGCGCCCCATTCCTGAATATCATCTTTACTATATTGAAATACATTAAATGGTATTCGAATTTCAGCAGACCACCCCTTATCATTATGGGAAACCTTACTTTCCCACACCACGTTCCATGTGTTGTCAAAAGCGTCACGACCTTCGCCGGCAATCACTACATCCACCTGAACTTCGGCCGCATTCACTGCAAACCAGTATCCTGTTTTATCATCATTCCTTGAATCGATACCAAGCCCTACCCAATCAGAGTTGGAATCAAAGCCAGACTCCCAATCATCTCTCCGTGCTAATCGCTCCATAATACTTTCTGGATTCGGATCAAAATTATTGAAAGCAATATAAAGGTATTTATCATCATACAGTACCCGTGTTTCAGTACGAACAGTTGGTACTTCTAAATTGAATGGTTCAAATTGAAGAAATTCATCAATTATAAACGCATCATCCCATGATAAGTCATCAATAATTCCATCAATCACTGGTGGTACAGAGGTTCTGGTTACCATGGCCACCTTATATTTTAACTGGGTATAATCATCCACTGAACCACGTGTATTAGGGTTATCATTGCTGATTAACCAGGCAGTAGATAGAAAAAAGAAAGTGAATATTTTTTTCATTAAAACGTTTAATTATGGCAGGAAAAGAGTTCGCAAACTTATAGCCAATATCTTTAGCCAACTTATGTTTATTCTGAAAAAATTCAGCTAATAATATTTTTTATTGAATGTTTCAATTCGCCCAATGGCACCCCACGGTCTGCATGACCATTTTTTGTCAGCCAGGAGGTGGTTTGAAAATCCTTTGATATAGAATGTCCCGTATATTGTTCAATCACCCGTTTACCGGAAAATCCGATATTTCCCGCACCGGATTCAAACAGTCTAATTCCCCGGGAACCATATCCAATGGCCACTCCGCCAAGAGTTGGATCGGTAATAATCGTAACAACTTTTAATCCGGCTCGTTCCACCCGTGTTATGGCCAATTGGGCCTTTGGGATACTTACCATGGATGAACACCCCGCATGCATGCGAGCACCACCACCGGCAGCTTGCAGAATCATTGGCACTTTTTTTTCAATAGCAATTTCAGCCACACGCCAGATCTTTTCGCCCGTACTCATGCAAAATGAACCGCCAAGAAATCCAAAATCATTTGCGCAAAATACCACATTGTTTCCATCAATCTTGCCATCTCCTGTAATCATTGCAGCGGGCAACCCTGTTTTTGCCCGCTCCGAAACCAATTTTTCTCTATAACCGGGAAAATTCAATATATCTTTATCTAAAACTGATGCAGTTTCTGGATGTTCGGTAAATGATCCCTTATCTAGGATGAGGTCAATATAATCCCAGGCGGAGAGGCGGATATAGCGGTGATTGCAAATATTGCAAACAAAATCATCATCGGATAATTGGTTAAAAGAGACTGGGTCAAAAACGCGGTTGCCATGTTGATCTTGGCATCCTTTATGGCGTTTTATATACCCGTTTGAATTTGGTATAGGTAAACGGGATTTATGGTTTCTTTCCTTATGTTCAACTTCTTCCCATTGTCCCATTTTAGCCCAGCGATTTACTCGATTTTCATACACCTCTGGTGGAGTTAATGTATTTAATTCTTGTATATTTTTCACCAATGCTTTTTCCAAAGACATGATGGACTCCTGTGGATAACGGTGGGCCGGGCCACTGGGTTCATCAATCAATTCATCAACAATCCCATGGGTAAGCCCTTCTTTAGAAGTGATCTGACTAATCTCTGCGGCCTCATTCGCATGGTGTCTATCATGAAATAAAATGGAAGAGCATGCTTCCGGCGAAATCACCAGGTATGTTGAATTTTCCATAGCTAATGTAATGTCTGTTCCGGTCAGTGCAATCGCGCCCCCACTGCATCCTCTATTAATAATGACAGAAATCGTAGGCATTTGGGAATTCACCAAAGCTTTGATTGTTCCGCCAATTTTCCAAGCTATTCCACCTGCTTCTGATTCTTCTGTGGGGTCAGCACCAGGTGTATCAACAAAAATAATTATTATCCGATTCTCTGTATTGGCAATATCTACAGCTTCGACAGCTTTTTCGTAACTGGCGGGGGTGGGCATGCCGTGGTTCCAACTTTTAATTAAAGCCGGATCAGTCGCCAATTGTTGAAATAATTTATAATCCGAAGTGGGACCACTTTGCTGGCCAATTAACATCACAGGCGTTTCTTTGTCTTTTATTTGGATAGATGCACGGTGCGTTTGAATTAGATTTGCACCGAATTCCTCACGTTGAAGGCATTCACCTACTTCAGAAAAAATGGATAGATAGTCTAAATATTTGGGTCGTTCCGGATGAAATGAAAGTTGGTATTTCTCATATTCCGATAAGTGTTGAATCGTATCCGCATCATACTGATCAATGAGTTTTTCAAAAGGAAAATAGAAATGTTTTGAATGAGAGATGGTTATTTAAACTGACGGAATCTTAACCAGATTTTCAGCAACAATATCAGCCACATCTTTGACTTGAATTTCGGTTTGCCCTTCTGGCGTGAGAGGCTTCAGACCTTGATTCATCATGCCAAAGCAAAAATTGCAACCGGTAACAACCGTATCCGCTCCGGACGCAACCACCTGTTCTGCCCGAACCAAATGCGTGCGCCCCTTGGTTTCCTTTTTCCACCAAAGTCCACCGCCCGCGCCACAGCATAATGTATTTCGACCTGACTCTTCTAATTCAAAGAAGTCATCAACTGAAGCTTGGATGGCTGTTCTCGGTGCATCTACCTCATCGAGCATTCTGGATAAGTTGCAGGGATCGTGGTAAGTCACTTTTCCTTCCGATCCTTTTTTCACTTTTATGCGGCCCTCTGTTATTAACTGTTCAATCACTTGCGTATGATGGAATACACGATAGGTTACCTCTGCGTATTTCCCATATTCCTTTTCCAGATTCAAGGCACAATGGGGGCAGAGTGTTACGACCTTTTTGGCATGTGCCAATTGTTCCATATTATGTTCCCGCAGCATGGTGTAGGTGAGTTTATCACCCAATCGGTTGGCCGGATCGCCAGAGCAGTGTTCATTTTCCAAAACACCATAAGACACACCGGCGACCTCTAAAATTTTTGTAAAGTTTTCAACTGATTTTGTGAAATTTGGATCAAGCCCATAACGGGCAAAACAGCCCAGCCAAAGTACATATTCCATATCCGGTGTATAAGAAGGCAACCGATCTGCCAAAGGGCTACTGGCGTGTCCTTCCGTATTGCCGGATTCCTGCAAATTCATGAATAACTTTTGGTATTCCTGGGGCACTTTCCCTTCGACTAGAACCTCTAAACGGCGTATTTCATCGGATTTTTCTACATAGTTTCCAACGGGACATACTTCTGTACATGCCTGGCAGGTGGTACACTCCCAGCCCGCTTCCACATTAATAGTCCCCAGTACATCCACATTTCCCTGATCTAAAAGCGGTTGCCGTAAATCCAGAATAAAATGGTTTTTAGGATCCAAAATACCCCCCCCGCGGTTCGCCGGACAAACATCAATGCACCGACCACACTCTACGCAGGAAAATACATCCAAGACTTGATTCTTTGTCATACGGGTAAGATCTACTAACGTGGAATCCAACTCGTCTTCTGATCCTTCTAAATCGATGTTAACTGCCGTATGGTACGGTTGTTCAAATGGTCTAAAGAAAATATTCACAGGTGCTAATACAAGATGAAGATGCTTCGATCGGGGTACCAGCCAGAGAAAAGCCAGGATAACACTGGTATGCAGCCACCAATTTATTTTCCACACCATAGGGGATAAATCAAATTCACCATATATATAGGTCAACATCAGTACGGCAATGAACAATGCAACAAATCCAGAGGTAGGTGATGTTTTTCCCAAAGGAGCTGGTCTAATCATAAATCGGCGGTAAGCCAATGCAATAATCCCTATCAACACCAGAATGGCAAAGGGAATACCGAAATATGAATATGCGTGATGCAAGGATTCACTTAATAAAGGAACGCCAAATCCAGTTGCAAAATGGTCAATGGTAATCAAGCCAAATACAAGAAACCCCCAAAATACCAGCCCATGCATGAGTCCAGGCCAAAACCGACCACCCATCACTTTCTCATGAAATAATACTTCTCTAATGACGCGCCAACATCGTACTCCTAAGCGGTCAAATGGCAAAGATTCACGTCCTTTTAAAACGATCTTAAATCGTCGCCAAACTTCATAACCAAATGACCCCAAGCACCCAATTGTACCCAGCGTTAAGATTATTTTTTCAATATTTGAAAATTGAAAATCGGGCATAGATTATTGAATTCCTTCGGTTAGTTTTGGAATAATTTCTAACACATCTCCCACCACACCATAATCCGCAATTTCAAATATGGGTGCTTCTGGATCTTTATTAATTGCTACAATATTTTTGGATCCCTTCATTCCAACCACATGCTGAATCGCACCGGAAATTCCCAAAGCCAGATACATTTTGGGTGATACGGATTGGCCAGAACTTCCAATTTGGTGAGCCGCAGGCAGCCAACCTGCATCCACGACAGGTCGGGAAGAAGCCAGTTCTCCCCCGAGGGCCTGCGCTAATTCTTTTGCCAAGGGAATGTTCCCTTCCTTCCCGATTCCTCTCCCTACAGAAACAATAATATCCGCCGAAGTTAAATCAATACCGCCTGCTTCTTCCTGGAATGGTTCTTCAGATTCTGTTCGTATCATTGATACATCCAGATTTACGGTACAATCCCTAACAGGCGCAGATCCTACGTCAGCCTTTTCTGAAGAAAAAGCAGCCGATTGAAAACTGATTAAATAGGGACCGTCGCCAGTGGGGGTTACATCAGAAAACAACTTCCCGTTAAACATCAGTTTTGTAAACACAGAATTGCCCCCGTTCGTAGTGACACTCACATTATCTACTATAAATGGTTTCATGAGCTTGGCACTGACTTTGGGTGCGTAATCCCGAACTTGATATGTATGACCAAAAATGACATAGGTTGGATTTTCCTGTTCAATCACTTGCTTTACAGTTTCAGCATATCCATCTGCAGAATATGTGGATAGCAGTTCATTCTCAACTTTTAGTACTTCACCAACATTTAATCCAGATGCTTCTTCAGCCAATAAGTCCACATTGGCACCCATAACAAGTGCGCCTATAGATAGACCCAATTCTTCCGCCATCTTTTGTGCCCCAACAATGGATTCCAGTCCCATACGGTGTATTTTTCCATTACTATCTTCAAGTACAATTAAAATATCCATAATTCCCCCTTATAAAACCTTAATTTCATTGCGAAATGTTTCGACTAATTTCCCGACTATCTGCTCCACAGATCCTTCAATCATGACCGTTTGTTTGTCGCTTTGAGGTACATATACCTTTTCTACTGATTGGCTTTGGTTTGCCACACTTGGTGTAACGACTTTTATTTCCTTTTTCTTAGCGCCCATGATTCCTTTCAACGAAGGGTATCTTGGTACATTTAATCCCGATTGAATACTTACACTGGCTGGGAGTGATAAAGACACCCATTGAAACCATCCTGCCTCGAGCTCTCTTTTTACTTTTATTTTTCCACCGCCCACTTCGGTAGCCATGGCCATAGATGCAGTGGACATACCCAACAATTCACCTAGGATAATCCCTGTCTGTCCCATCCCCAAGTCATCGGATTGCAAACCTGTAAAGATTAAATCAAAATTTTCATCTTTAAAAGTATCCGCAAAATAAGAGGCCGTTACCAAAGGATCGATCATGCCTGCCGTATCCAATTGAATATGAATCCCCCGATCAGCACCTTTCGCCAATGCTTCTCGAATTACTTTTTGGCTTCGATCCGGCCCAAGGCTCACTGCTACCACCTCACCTTCGTCATTGGCTTCTCGAATTTGTAGCGCTTCTTCTAACGCATAATTATCACTTTCATTCATCACATATGCAACGGCGCCTTCATCAACCCAATTTTGATTTGATTGAATTGGAAGCGGAGATTCGGTGCCGGGCACTTGTTTAACTAAAACGGCAATCTTCATAGTATAAAACCCCTATTTGTTAGATAATACTGTTAAATCCATACTTTATTTTAATTAAAATTTAGGGTGATAGACGAGGTAAAATCAATAGATAAACCGACTGGTCGGTCTATAAAACTTTTATATACAATTTTTAACAGTTATATTTAAATTGAAATATGGAAAATATTACCAGATTTATTCTTGGCAATGGTCTTTTTATTATTGGAACATTTTTACTTTTTTGGGCCGTTAAGCGAATCATAGAACGACGAAATTATTGATTTAATACACCCGAAAAAAAGATTTGACCCCCAATACAGAGTTGGTGTAGCTTTGGAGCAGATAATTCAGTTCCTCTTGCGAGAGATTAACTGGGGCTGAGTATATATTAAATATGAACGAAACACAAAAAGGAGAGATTATGAACTCAAAACTCTTTAAAACATTTTCAATTTTACTTGCGGGCGTTATTGTTTTTTCCGCTTGTGAAAAAGATGATCCTGTTATCTACGGAGATGTAGTTGGCACATGGAACTTGTCAGCACTTACAGGAACCTATGACCGTAAGGTAGTCACAAAAGAAGGTGCAGAATATTCTGCTGACTCGTATGATTTGGTTGCTTCCTGGGATGATGCAGCAGGTTTTGCCGCAGCTGCCGGCGTAGATGCCGCATTGGTTAAATCAATCACAGATTTCGAATTGGCCTCATGGGAAGCCGGGGACAACGCACCTGGTTTTCCAACGACTAATGTTTTTGATGCCGCAGCGCTGGCTGCGTTAGGTATTGTAATGCAAGGTGTATTTGATGATGCCCCGAGCAAAGATAAGCCTGGAACGTATAAAATCACTGGTACATACCCATCCGTTCGCCTCAATACAGAAACATGCACGCCTTATTTAACGGTTCCCCAAATAAACGACCAGGGTAACTATACACTAACTTTTGATGCAACAGATGCAGCAGGTACAATCGCTCTTTCTCCTGCAACAGATCTGGAACAGGTACTTCCTCCATTCCCCGATGGTAAATTTGCCGTGAATGGTGATGCAGGGACACTGAACATTGATTTCTTAGATCGGGATTCACATGGTTCTCGTTATAGCGAAGTTATGGCTGGCTGGAGTGAAGCGGATGACCGTGTTATTTCAGGCCTTTCTCAATTGCCTGTAAATACATTGGGTGGGTTTTTCACAACACCTGATGATCCAAATGCGAGTGAAGAAACCTCTGCTTCAGGATATGTCGCTGACGCAGCCTTGGCCCCTTGGGGACCCGAAGGCGCAGGCTTTGGATATTTAACCTGGTATGCATTTAACATTATTTTAGAAATAGAAGTAAAAGCAGCTGATGTTAAAAGCCCTTTGACCGATTTAGATGGCGATGGCGAACTCACACCTACGGATATGATTATCTATATGCATGCTGATAACTTGGCTGGCGGTGGTGGCACATCTTATGTGGGCATTCCTTACGCTCTCTTAGTTGATAGTTCAAATCCAGCAGCACCTGCTCCGGTGAATGATAGTGCAACTGACTTCGCACTAAGTGGGTTAGCAACAGGCGCAGGTGGTAAAATGAAATTCACCATCTTAAGTGGCCTTTGTATGCCCGTTGATGAAACGATTGATTTCAAATCTGGTTGGACATCTGCCGAATAAAAACCGAACTTTCTGATACCTCGCAAGTGTATCGTTCATACAGGTGGGGGTGGTTTTCGGACTGCCCCCATTTTTTATAGGAGAAGAAATATCCAAAAATGAATAAATTATTTCCCCTTCTTTTTTTCATCTTTACATTTGCATTTTCCCAACAAACCACCTTAACGGGTATAATCACGGATAAATCCTCTGGGGACCCCCTCATTGGTGCAAATGTGGTCATTTCTGGTTCAGGATTAAATACAGGGGCTGCAACGGACTTTGATGGGAATTATAAGGTTCAAAATATCCCTGAAGGATCTTATAACATAAAAGTAACATATATTGGGTACAGTGATTTTACAGGAAAGATTCAAATCACAGGAGATGAATCCACCCAATCATTTGATGTGCAACTTTCTATCTCAGCGATCCAGCTGCAAGAATATGTGGTCACAGCCAGTCGTGGGAAGCGGGAAAAGATTACAGACGCGCCAGCGGCAATTTCCATTATATCAGAGTTAAAAATTCGTAATGCCAGTAATCCTAACCTTGGGGATTATTTCAAAAACATTAAGGGTGTGGACTTTACGGCATCTGGGTTAGACAGTTATAATCTCAGCGCCCGTGGATTCAATTCAAGTTTTAGCAGCCGTTTACTCACCTTAACCGATGGGCGAATGGCCAATGTACCTTCTCTGCGTCTTATCGCTTATAATGTTATTCCACTTACCTCAGATGATGTAAAACAAATTGAAGTCGTTTTAGGGCCATCTTCTGCCCTTTACGGACCTAACGCACATGCAGGTGTCGTCAATATTATTTCAAAACGACCTAAAGAATCACTGGGCACGGTTATTGGCCTTACAGGTGGATCAAGAAATTTTACTAAAGCGCAAGTCCGCCATGCGGGACAAACTGGGAATTTTGGGTATAAATTATCATTGGTTAATTTTTCTGCACATGACTGGGAATACATTGAACATGATGAAAAAACGGCCCACTATTATCAATGGCAAAATGATGATTTTGGGCACGGAGAAGACTTAGATGACTACTTTAATGATGGAAGAGCATGGTGGAACGGATGGGATATTGAGGTAGACCGTGATGGGGATGGGACGGTTGATACAACTTATCTAGGGGCGGATAATATAATTCGCGATCGTAACGAGGATGACATTGATGATATGCCAAACTTTGATATTAAAAATACACGTTTTGATATTCGCACCGATTACGATTTTTCTCCAGAGCATTTTATCAGTTTAAATTATGGTTTTGCCCAAGCGTCCAATATTAATATTACTGGTATTGGCAGATATTTAGCAGATGATTGGGTATATCAGTTTTTTCAGGCGCGTTGGGTATATAAAAATTGGTTTGCCCAAGCCTACCTTAATACAAGTCAATCGGGATCTACCCGAAATATGAGAACCGGCGGTATTGTAAAAGACCATTCCAAATTTTTACACCTCCAGTTTCAACATAACTTGGATTTTAGTTTTCTGGATACAAAATTAATCTGGGGTGGGGACTATCAACGCACCATGCCCAAAACATTTGGAACCATTCTACCTGATGGGTCTGGAGGAAATAACCCAATTAGTTTTGATGAAGATGGAAAAGACAACGACGGCGATGGTGAAATCGATGAATGGGATGAACTCATTATCACCAATGAATATGGCCTTTATGGTCAATCTCAATCTAAACTATCAGATCATTTTGAACTGATCCTTTCCGGTCGCTTAGACCTCCATAGTGGACAATTAGATGAAAACGGTATTGGATTTATATTGGATCCTCTTTCAGGTGAAACAGCCAATTTCTCTCCCCAGTTTTCCCCTAAAGTAGGGCTATTATGGAAACCAAAAGATAATCAAACATTTCGACTAACTGCTGCACGAGCATTTAATACACCATCTTCCCAAGGATTGTATTTGGATATTCTGGCGGCCCAATACTCGATCTTTCCCGTAAAAGCACGGGGAAACTTGGATGGATATTCTTATACCCGCAATGCCAATGGGGATCTCATGATGTATGATGTCCGGGATGGGTCGCGGTCTGAATTTCGTTGGGTAGACATGCCCGAAGGATCTGTATTGTATATCCCTGCTGTTCTGGGTAGACCGGAACAATGGGTCAACTCTGAAGACTATACAAAATTAGAACCCGTTCAGTCTGAAGAAGTGTGGACATATGAGTTTGGTTATGCTGGTTTTATAGGTAAAAAAACACGCGGCACTTTTGATCTTTATTATAGTACATATAGTGATTTTGTGAGTGATTTAACTTGGATCACTCCGGTGGTATTGGATACCTCAAGGGGATACTATTCAGTTAAAACACCTGATGTTGATATTCTTGGCTTTATTCCCACGACCCAACATAGTGGCATTAAAGACGGTGGTGATGGAATACCGGGCGCTTACTATATAGAATATGGATCTGCAAATTGGGGACTTATCCCAACGGGATGGTGGTCAAAACCACGAGAAGCACGACCAGGGACTGAACTCATCATTTCCGATGGCGATACCTTGGGTGCATGGTGGTCTGATGATAGTGTGGATTTTGACAATCCGGTTAATTTGATGTTATCAAATATCAATTATGGTGCTGTCAGTTTATGGGGACTCGATGCGAGCCTCTATACATTTATTACGCCACAAATTACCGCAGATATCAATTTTTCGTTTTTAGGCAAAACCAGATTTTGGAATTTTCTCACTCGCGATTACGATCCGATTAACGCACCGAAATTTAAAGTAAATGCAAAAGTTGCCTATAATGCGGATCATGGTTTCCATGGAAATATTGGCTTTCGATATATTCCTGAATTTGACTGGGCAGCTGGAGTGCATTATGGTACAATAGACAAATATCTTGTGTTAGATACAATGATTGGATACCGCTTTGGCGAAAGATATAACCTCTTATTAAATATTAATAATTTGAATGGCGATGTTCATCGAGAAATCATTGGTGGACCTAAATTGGGTCGACATATCACCCTGAAACTCAACGCCCGCTTTTAGCTCCAAAACTACTCTAATATTTAAAAAGCCCCCGCATGCCTTGCAGGGGCTTTTTTTATTCCCTAAAACAAAAGCAGGACCGCAGGAATCCTGGGAGCGGGGGAACAACCAGTCTTCTTATATAACGGCCCTGCCTAAAAGTACGCAAAAAGTTATCCCTGCATTTCCCTTTGATCAAGTATTTTTTTAAATAAATGTAGACTATATTTTGGGTATGATAGAATCCCTAATAACTATGGATAAAGCCATTTTTCGGTTTTTTAATACAACCATTGCCAACCCCCTCTTTGACTGGGTGATGCCCATTATAACAAACCAAACTATTTGGGCCGGCCCTATTGTATTGGTGATTTTATTCCTTTTAATAAAAGGAGGACGCCGCGGCCAAATTGCAATAGTTATTATTATTATTAGCGTCGCCTTAGCTGATTTAGCCTCTGCCCGGATTTTAAAGCCATTTTTTGCGCGACTTAGACCCAGTCATGAATTAACTGAAGGAATTCGAATCCTAATGGGAAAAGGAGGGCTATATGGATTTGTTTCTTCCCACTCGGCCAATGTATTTGCTGCCGCAGTCGTGTTCAGATATTTTTATCCCCAACATAAATCAAAATATTTTATTGCAGCATCTTTGGTCGCATTCAGCCGTGTTTATGTTGGTGTTCATTATCCTGCTGATATCATCTTTGGAGGATTATTGGGATATGGTTTAGCTTGGGCTGTACTTAGCCTCTGGGTAATAATTAAAATGAGAGAATTAAAACGGGGTGCCCAATGGGTCGTTTATTAATTTGGCAGTGATCCTTCTGGCGGTGCAGCCGGATAGTCGCCAAAGCCATCTTGAGCTGGCGCCGTTATTTCACCATGTTTTTGCTCATATTTCTGAATATTATCTCCCAATGCGGCTAAAAAAGCCTTCGCATGCTGAGGTGCCATTATTACTCTAGAGTGAACTCGGGCTTTTGTTACGCCGGGTAATATCTTTGTGAAATCCATTACAAATTCTGCTGGTGAATGGGTGACCACGACAAAATTCGCGTATTCACCTTCACTCACTTCTTGTGTGAGTTCAATATTTATTTGCTGTACGTTTTTGTTTTTTTTCATGATTAGGAATTTTGGTTTGTTTTTTTGAAATCTCTTTGATTAAAGTCTTCCCACTCTTCTTCAATACCTTCAAAATCTTCATATCCCTTGATTTCTTCCGCTTCCGCTTTTTGCTTATACATTTCCATTTCTCCCTCGTATAAACTAAAGATATCTTTTTTCTTTTCAAACTCTGCGGGATCGATATCTTCCTCATCATCCGGCTCTAATCGTTCTACATCTTCACTATAAACCTTTTCATCAAAGAAATCTAGATCTTCTACCATACCATTGGCCATTAGGAATTCCAGAAAATCTAGGAATCTTCTATCCTTAAGATCCGTTTTACAGCTTCTGCATGTAAGCGACTCTTTTATATCCACTTCATCTAAAGTGGCTTCGCATACTGGACAAATAATACCTTCTAACATGAATATTTTCCTCTAAAATAGGACACGAATATAGCAGAAGCCCTTTCACTCAACAACATTTTTTCATCGACTATTTCGAATATTTTTTAACAGTGATATTTCAATTTTGGTCAAGTTTTGCCCCCGTCTTTCTTTTACATGTTGTGTTGTTTCAAGAAATTTATCAAATAATACTATTCGGTGCTTTCCATTTACATACCAAGTAAAAGGCCGAATTGTCTTGGGTGGGAAACCATCAGTCACAATCATAGCCGCAGGCCCAATGACTGTCCCTGTATTGATGGTTGTTCCAATAGCTGTTTTAACATAATCACCCAAAAAGCATCCGATATGTAAACTTTTCGTATTTACGTTTTTTCCATTAATTTGAACGGTCACTTGTGTATAATTATTTTTCAAATTACTATTGATTGTTCCTGCCCCAAGATTGATCCATTCTCCCAAAAAAGCGTTCCCTAAATACCCATCATGTACTTTATTCGTAAACCCTTGTATAATGACTGTATTCACTTCTCCGCCAATCTTACACTTGGGTCCAATAACAGAATGTTTTATGTGTGAATGGGATTTAATAACAGATTTTGTGCCAATATAAAGCGGGCCTTCTAAATAAGATTGTCCCTGGATTAAAACACCATCTTCAATGATCACGGGCCCGTTTTCTGCATTAATTAAGGTTGTGGGTTGTATGGTTGATTCGCCAATAAATACATTATCTGAATTCATAAAAAATACTTCTGGATAATTATTTGGATCTATAGGGTTTGCCCGTTGATTAAATTCAGTCAAAATGGATTGGGGCAGCTGATCCAAAATATTCCATAGATATTGACAGAAAATTGAATTCACATCTACTCTTTTTTGCGTTGGCGGATCACATTGTAATGGGCCACCATTTTTCATCCAGTTTTCTCCCATTAATTTGGATAAATGCACACCCACAAGATTCCCTCCAGAATAGAATGTACTTTCTTGATTCACAAATAGGGTTAAGTCATCTATATCCCAAATCACATTCCCCAATAACCACAACCCTTCTTTAATTGTTTTAGGATTGACTTCTTTGTTTCGGTGTTTTTCTTTGGTGATCTCTTCCAGATCTGGGCGAACAATGAGCGATATATTTGAATTGGGAAAAATGGATTGAACGCGCTCTATAAATGTTTCCGATCCAAAACGAATATCAAATGCTGCCCTTGTTTTAGCAATGGGATCAAAATTCACAGCCTGGTGGTTTTCATATAGATAAATATTCATCTTATTCCCAATATTTGAAATATTTCCTTAAACCCACTTTCCTTCAATTCCGACCCGTGGCGGCGAATCATGACATTAAAATAACGCTCTCCTTCTTTACTAAAGAACCCAACCTTTAATGGTGCAGCTATCCGAGAGCAAATCATGGCCGAAACGGGTGCAAAATCTTGGTTTAAATCTAATACTGCATCAACTTTAATTCGTTGACAGGCCCAATTCAATTCTTTTCCTGGTAGACCCCAACGATTTAAATCTGTCTCTGTATATAATATAAAATCATGGAATCCTTCCATGTTAATTAAGTTACCTACGTTTGCTGGACCTAGAATTCTAATTTGATTTCCACCCATGGGGCCCAAGGCATTCCGCATGGCAAATACAAATCGTTTCGCCAATTCTGACTCTGTCGTATGTTCTGGCAGAATAATTAAAAACCGTAGCGGACTTCTCCCATTGCTGGATAGAGACATGGCCTCTGTTTTAAATCTGTTTTTTGCGCGGATGTTTTCCCACCACATCGCTACTTTTGTTTTCTTTGAAACTTCCAAACTTTGCTTATGTCGATTTCTTCCCCGTTATAATGGATGGGAAAATAGTATTAACTTTGCCAACTCTTAAAAGGATAAAATGACGTGAGTGTCGGAAAAAAAATGTTATGGGGAGGCCTTGGCTGGGCCTTGGCAGGCCCCATTGGAGCCATCATTGGTTATTCACTGGCAGGGATGTCAGGTCAAGCGAGTGGCACATACGGGGGTGCATATCAATCCGGGCGTTACCCCCAAACACAGCCTGGAGACTTTATTGTTTCTCTATTAGTGTTGTTCAGTGCCGTCATGAAAGCGGACAACCAAATGCTGAAATCAGAGCTGGATTATGTGAAGCAATTCCTCTCTAAGCAATTCAACCAAAAACAAGTCCGGGATTTCATGACCTTATTCAAAGATATTGTGAAACAGGATTATCCTTTGCGTGACGTTTGCCGACAGATTGTCCGATCCATGGACCATCCCAGTCGTTTAGAACTGATCCATGTTTTATTTGGATTATCAAAAGCGGATGGACATGTTCACCCTGATGAAGTAAAAGTAATTCATACCATTGCCCGTTATTTGAATATTAATCCAAACGATTTTGATTCTATCCGAGCTATGTTTTTCCGGAACACCCTTTCAGATTATACAATACTTGAAGTCGATCCATCTGCGTCAGATATTGAAATAAAAAAAGCATACCGTAAAATGGCAAATAAATATCATCCGGATAAAGTAGCCCATTTGGGAAAAGACCTTATCAGTTTAGCAGAAGAAAAATTCAAAGCGGTAAGTGATGCCTATCAAAACATTAAAAAAGAAAGAGGTACCTAAAGTAATCATGGCTGAGAAAGCAGGTCAATTTCCTTTCACCCGAGGGATTTACTCAACGATGTATAAGGATAAATCTTGGACCATGCGCCAATATGCCGGATTTACTTCTGCAGAAGAATCCAACAAGCGATATCGTTATTTATTAGATCAGGGTGGTTCTGGATTATCGGTTGCGTTTGACCTTCCAACTCAAATTGGTTATGATTCTGATGACTCTATGGCCGATGGTGAAGTTGGAAAAGTGGGTGTACCAATTTCATCCATTAGAGATATGGATCGATTGTTCAATGGAATACCCTTAGATCAGGTATCCACATCTATGACCATTAATGCCACTGCCGCTACCATGTTAGCATTATATATAGTCACTGCAGAAAAAATGGATATTTCTGCTCATCATTTAAAAGGCACAATTCAGAATGACATTTTAAAAGAATACATTGCCCGGGGCACATATATTTATCCACCAGAACCATCTATGCGGTTGGTCACAGATGTAATCGCCTTTTGTGAGAATCATGTTCCTCAGTGGAATACCATTTCAATTTCTGGATATCATATTCGTGAGGCCGGCTCTACTGCGGCGCAAGAACTTGCATTCACTTTTGCGAATGGTATTTCATATGTCCAAGCTGCTATCGACACCGGGTTGAAAGTGGATGAGTTTGGAAAACGGCTTTCCTTCTTTTTTAATGCACATAATGATTTTTTAAAGGAGATAGCAAAATTTCGAGCTGCGCGACGAATATGGGCAATAATAATGAAGGAACGATTTGGTGCGACAAATGAAAAAGCGATGCGTTGTCGGTTTCACGTCCAGACTGGTGGTTCAACTCTCACGGCACAACAAGTGGATAACAACATTGTACGAACGACCATTCAAGCCTTATCTGCTGTGTTGGGTGGCACACAATCCCTTCATACCAATGCCTTTGATGAAGCATTGGCACTCCCAACGGACCAATCCGTAAAATTGGCGCTTCGTACGCAACAAATCATTGCCCATGAATCAGGTGTCACTAAATATGTTGATCCTTTCGGAGGTAGCAAAGTGATCGAAACAATGACAGATGAACTTGAGGAAGAAGTTATGGCAATACTCGAAGAGATTGATCATATGGGAGGATCTATTAAAGCCATTGAAAATGAATGGATTCAAAATGAAATTGCCAAAAGCGCCTATGAACATCAACAATCCGTGGATAATAAAACACAAAAAATTATTGGCGTAAATACCCAAATTGACCATGATGATTCGGAACCGAATTTGCAAGCTATTGATAAAATGGCAATCCAACGTCAAGTTAAAAGTGTAAAAACGTTGAAAACTGAACGTGATAATGAAAAGGTAAAAATAAAGTTGGATATACTCAATAAAACTGCGAAATCCACCGATAATTTGATGCCGTCCATCATTGATTGTGTTCGAGCTGAAAGTACATTGGGAGAGGTGGCAAACACTTTGCGTACCGTATTTGGTGAATTTTAATTTTTCAATTAATAAAATTGGAACATGATTTTGATTCATTTGTATAGTAATTTAACTCTTCACATTGTTTTTTGATTTTTGATTTAAAGGAACTTGGTATGAAAAAATTAATCCTGCTTACGTTATCATTATTCATAATATCTTGCGGAAAACAGACGGCGCCACCGTTGGAACTTCAAGATAAAGATAAGGTCCAAGCCTCCAATGAGGTCAGTCGGGCCAACCTTCCAAAACCGCAAGAAGCCACCTTTGGTTCTTCAGAACCGGAAACGCTCTCTGTCACAGCGGAGGATACGAAAGAAAATAGTATCGCCGATCAACCAGAACATGGCCCAGCACCTGATTTAGAAGCCGATAAAAAAATTGTGGCAGAAATACCAAAAAGTAAATTTAAAGTTGAACCTGAAATTCTATTTTCTGATTTCGCCTGGGAAAAGTATATGGTAGAACCAGGTGATTATTTAATAAAAATTGCTAAAAAAGAATATGGTGATTTTCGTTTGTGGCGACAAATTTATGCTTGGAATAGAGATGAAATTGGCGAGAACCCAAACATCATTTATCCATATCATTTTCTAAATATTCAAAAAGAACGACTTTCTGCAAAAACCGATGAACCCACTTATACAGAGTACACCGTTCAGGCTGGTGACAATCTTTGGAATATCGCCGGAAACAAATATGGTGATGCCAAATCATGGATCATCCTTCTTTGGGATAATGAAGATATAATCAAAGCAAATGCCGGTATTCTTAATCCTGGTATGGTTTTGAAACTGCGGGAGAAGTTGGACCCCAACGCTTAAAACGCAATGCTGTTTACCAATCTGGTCCAGGCCAACCTGAAAACCAGAGTTCTTGGTCAACGAATAGAATATTACACACGGCTGGAGTCCACCAATAAGGAAGCCTGGAAGATTATAAAGGATGGCGCTAAATCGGGCACAGTCGTTATTACAGATAATCAAGTTAGTGGCAAAGGCCGGGGGAATCGTCAATGGATAGCCTCTCCGGATAAAAGCCTAACCTTTTCTCTCCTTCTTTTTTCAGATTTAGATGCAAGTCTAACCGGTTGGCTTCCCATTCTATCTGGGGTAGCTGTCAAAATGGCATTGATGAAATTTAATATGCCCATTCAACTTAAATGGCCAAACGACCTTATTTTTAATAGGAAAAAGGTGGGTGGCATTCTCTGTGAGTCCAAAGTAAAAGGAAATGAATTAAAGCAAATTGTTATTGGTATTGGACTCAATGTTAATGAAACTATGGACGATTTTGATGACTCAATTCAATCCACAGCAACCTCACTCCATATCGCAATGAATAAATTTTATCAGCGGGAAAGGATACTTGCAGAAATATTGAATGCGTTAGAATCCCTTATTAAAGGAATGCCAAATAATTGTGATTTGATTCGATCTGAATGGGAATCTGCTTGTGGCCATATGAATGAACCAGTAGAATTCCATCATGGTGCCGGATTAGTAAATGGCGTATTTAAATCATTGGGGAATGCAGGGTCAGCCATTATAAATCACAATGGGAAAGAGTCTGAATATTATTCAGGGGAAATTTTCGAATCAATACCGATATAAGGGTGATACGTTTGTTTTGATTTCATAGCCAGGATATTTTTGTGCTAAATCTTCTTCTAAAGATTTGCAGCATTCCACAATTTTATCTTGACCCAACCCAATAATCATATTTATTCCAAATAAGATTACATGATGATTCTCAGTCTTAACAACACGAATATCATGAAAATCAATGATACGGTCATTATTGCGCCACTTGTCATTTAAATAATTTTTTATCTCATTCACCACAGGATCGTTGGGATGAACCGGATCCATATGAACTGTTGGCTCTACACCCAATGCTTGTTCCAAACAATTTTCCACTTTTTCAGAAATATCATGTGCTATTTCAGTGGTTTCATCTGCATCAATTTCCACATGAATACTCACAAACTTATCATGGCCATAGCTGTGAACTGTAATATCGTGGGCGCCTAAAACACCATCTATGCTCATCACAATCTGCCGAATAGTTTCCACTTCTTCTGATGTGGGCGGCTTTCCGATAAGGTCATCTACGGCATCTCGAGCAATTTCAAATCCTGTGTAGATCAAAAATAATGCTACCCCCAACCCGGCCCAGCCATCAATAGTTGGATATCCAAATCTCCCTGCAATAAGTGCCGCAACGACCAATAGACTCGAAATCGCATCGGTTCTATGATGCCAAGCATCCGCATGAAGCGTGCCGGAAGCAATTCTGGCAGAAAGAAACTCTGCATATCGTGCTGTCATTTCTTTCAATAATATTGTAACGGATAATAAGATAATCATCCACCAACTTGCTTCAACCAGTTCAGGATGTTGAATTCGGTTTATAGCCACTTGAATGAATTCAATGCCAGCTACAACTAATAAAATGGCAATAATTAACGTGGCAATATATTCTGCACGGCCATGTCCATAGGGGTGTTCAACATCTGCGGGCTTTTCTGCTTGCTTGAATCCCCAGATCACAACCATGGACGAAACTACATCAGACAAGGTATGGACAGCATCCGCGATGACACTTACCGCTCCTACCATAATACCAATCGTTAATTTCAAAACAAAAAGAATCCCATTAACAAGTACAGAAACCCAGCCCTGAAATACGCCGATTTTGGATCTGTAAACATGAGCTGACTCTTTTGTGTTCGGAACGTAATAGTTTGTTATTTTTTCAAACATTTAAGTTATCCAGTGGACTTTTAATTCTATCAAAAGTAATTTTTGAAATATGAGTGTATATCTATAGTTTTCTTTTTCTCTATTACATTAATAGATAATAAAACTAGCTACAACAATGTATAAAAGTAATAGCGGTTTGGGTTTTACTCAAGCCGTTTTTGCGCTTAATTAAGTATATTGCTTCCCGAAGATTAGTAGCATTTTATCCGTTACTACTCTTATACTAGACCGTTATAGCACATATAAAATGAAGTGTAAATTTAATATCACAAAACGATGCGTAAAACAATAACAATATTCACAAAACACCATATACTTTTGATGTTCGTATTATTATTCTTGGTTAATGAAAGTTTTTCTCAGAATTATGAGATTAAAAACTCTTTAGATAAAATTTCTAATGAATATACAAACAGGAAAAAACCACCTGGTTTAGCAATCACAGTAATAAAAGACAACAAAGTATTTTGGTCTTACAAATATGGTTATTCAGACATTGAAAAAAAGACTGCAATGAATTCTGATCTTATAATGAATATAGCCTCAGTTTCTAAAACTATAACTACAACTGCTATTTTGCAATTATGGGAAAGAGGTGCAGTAAATTTAGATGATGATATAAATAAGTATCTGAATTTTAAAGTTGCTAATCCAAATCATCCCAAAAAAATAATAACTATAAAACAACTCTTAACACATAGCTCTTCTATAACAGAAAGTGTTGAATACGGAAACAGTTATTTATGCGGAGACCCTGTAATGCCACTTTCTGATTGGCTTAAAAATTACTTCGATATTAATGGGAAATTTTATAATGAAAAAAACAATTTTCATCCTTGGAAGCCGGGTGAGAACTATAAGTACTCTAATATTGCATTTGGCCTACTTGGTCTAATTGTTGAAGAAGTGAGCAAACAGCCTTTTAATGAGTATTGCAAAAAAAATATTATGCTTCCATTAAAAATGGATAATTCTTCTTGGTTTATAAATGATCTAGATACATCCGAATTAGTAAAACAGTATGCAAAAGCCTCTGAAGATAATCGAAATAGTGAATGGGTATCTAAGTTGATTAAAAGTCAAATAGAAGATTATTTTGAATTATGTAATTACAGTTTTTACAATTATCCTGATGGCCTTTTTAAGACCACTATTACAGAATTGTCTCACTTCATGATTGCAATGATGAATGAAGGAAAATATAATAATCATCAAATACTAAAACCTTCCACTGTATCTGAGATGCTTACTCTGCAAGTGAAAGATTACGATATCCAAGGATTAGGGTGGAAAAAAATTAATTATGGAACTTTTTCTTTCTGGGGGCATAGTGGACGTGACCCTGGAGTAAGGACGCATATGTATTTTAATCCTGATACAAAAATAGGAATCATTCTCTTTCAGAATAATGGAGAAGGGTCTACCATTAAATTAGTTGAAAATATATATTCCTTGATGATTGAATAAAAATTAATGAAAGAAGTTAAGAGAACACTCGAAGAACAAAGAATTGAGTTTGCTAATGGGAAATTTCTTGCAACACCATTAGCAGGATTAATTGTTTGGACTATAATTGGGTTTGTCGGAATTTTTTTCTCTGATTTTATAGCTGTTTGGTCCATTTTTATTGGAACAGGTAGTATTGTGTACCTAGGTCTCTTCCTCTCAAAATTCACAGGTGAAAATTTCCTTGATAAAAGTAAACCGAAAAATGAATTTGATACTCTTTTCCTTTTTACTGTAGGACAAGCCATTCTTGTTTATTCAATAGCAATACCTTTTTTCCTCGTTAACTATTCTTCACTTCCACTGACCGTTGGAATTCTGACTGGATCAATGTGGTTGCCATTCTCTTGGATTGTAAAACATTGGATTGGAATTTTTCACGCACTGGCAAGGACAATTTTGGTTTTGACTCTTTGGTATCTTTTGCCTGAATATAGATTCATAGCAATTCCATTTGGAATCGTTTTGATTTACGTAATCACACTAATAATCTTAAAAAACAGAAAGAAAACTGAATGAAAAACGCACAACAACAATGCATATAAACCCATAACTGACGGTTATACGAGACCATAGCACTTATTGAAAATAAATGGAGAGAATAAGGAATATTATTGATAAGAATTTGATTGGCAAAAAGGTGCTATTACTTTTTGTCCTGACAAATCTTGTTTATGCGATTATGTTGATAGTAACAATTCCAAAAACAATGACATTTTCAAATGGGATGAAATTACTGGATATGATGCCAATGGGATACAATTCAGAATATATTAACTCTCTTTTCGAGGCTTTAGGAAAAAATGGACGACAAGTTTATTTGTATAACCAACTTCCTATTGATATGATTTATCCATTTCTCTTTGGAATCAGTTATTGCTTATTAATTGGTTACTTTTTGAAAAAACTAAACAAATCAAGATCCGTATTTTTCTACCTATGCTTTCTACCATTGATTGCCGGTTTAGCCGATTATTTGGAGAATTTTGGAATTATCATAATGTTGAACAGTTATCCAAACTTGTCGCAAACTTCAATGGTTGCAACAAATATGTTTTCAGTAGTAAAAAGCATGACAACAACAGTCTTTTTTGTCGCGTTGATTATTGCCCTGCTAATGCTTGGAATTAAGACAATGAAAGAAAAAAAACAAGTGCTAACACCATGTAAAAATGCATTAAAACGCAGTTTAGCTAAAACGTTGTATGTCAGCAGACACCAAAGGAGAAAAGAAAAGAGAGATGGTTTATTACAATTGCTATTTATAGATAATAATTAAAATACTTTTATGAGTTGGTACGATACATTTTCTAGTTTTTACGATTTAACTGTAGAACCTCATTATAAAAAAGCAAGAAAAATAGGCGTAGCTGCATTGAATTTGAAAGAAGGAGATGTTGTTTTGGATTTAGCTTGTGGCACGGGATCAAATTTCAAGTATCTAAGTCCTTTGGTTGGGAAAACTGGCTTAGTAATTGGTTTAGATTATTCCAAAGGAATGATAAGCAAGGCGAAAAAAAAAGTAACCAAAAATAATTGGGGAAATATTATACTAATCCAAGTAGATGCAAAACAAATTAGCAAGGAACAATTAAATAAAATTTGTGGGCGTGAAATCCAATTTGACAATGTCATTTGTGTTTTGGGATTATCCGTTATCCCTAAACATGAAGAGGTTTTTGAAAAAACCTACGCCTTATTGAAACCAGTTGGGAACTATGTAATCATAGATATCTATGCTGATAAATTTGTTCCTCAATCCTGGTGGACAGAGCTTGTAGCAAGAGCAGATTTAAAACGCAAATCGTGGGAATTATTAGAAAAGAATACCACTAGTTTTTCGCTTAATAATATATCAAAGAAACGACATTTACACGGAGGACTTTTATATATTGCTTCTGGCAAGAAAAAAAGTTCGTGAAGGTAAAAAAGAGCCGAACACACAACAATGTATATGAAATCATAGCGGCCTATCGGCAGGCTACGCTTCAAATACTAAACTTTGGGGCATATTAAAACACAATGGCTAATATTTTGGTTACAGGCGGAACTGGACTCATTGGAAGGCACCTTTGCAAAAGGTTAAAAGAAAAAGGGTATTCAGTCTCTATATTAAGTAGAACACAAAATGATGATTCTGGGTTTCCAATTCACCAATGGAACATAGAGCAAGGTCTAATCGATCAAGAGGCAATCACAACAGCTGATTATATTATTCATTTGGCAGGTGCTAACATTGCAGATAAGAGATGGACTAAAAACAGAAAAAAAACAATTCTTGACAGTCGACAAAAACCTGCTCATTTGATTTACTCAAAAATTAATGAATCAAACAAAAGCATAAAAGCATTTATATCCGCCTCTGCTATCGGGTACTATGGATCAGAATCCTCTGAAAAAATATTTAGCGAAGATGATTCTCCAACAAAAGACTTTTTAGGATCTACATGTGAGAAATGGGAAAACTCTACTAAACTTTTTAAGGAAAAAGAAATTAGAACCGTCTTAATTAGAACAGGTGTTGTGCTAACAAGTAATGGAGGTGCCTTGGCAAAAATCAAAACACCAGTTGACTTGGGAATAGCTTCTGCCCTTGGAGATGGCAAACAATTTCTTCCATGGATACACATTGACGACCTATGTAACATCTACATTAAGGCAATTGAAGATATTAAAATGACAGGCCCATATAACGCAGTTGCCCCGGACCACAAAACAAATAAAGAATTCACTCATGTTTTGGCTAGAGTTCTTAAGAAACCTTTCTGGTTTCCTAATGTACCTGCCTTCACTATGAAATTGATCTTTGGTGAATTATCCAAAATACTATTAGAAGGAAGTCGAGTGTCTTCTAATAAAATCAGAACAGCTGGCTACAAATTCTTATTCCCAAAACTAGAGGATGCTCTTAATGATTTATTAATAAAATAAACATACTCCAACATTTGCTAAAGTACATAGCTACATTATTACTAAATTCAACAAAACGTTTACACAGTATCTCTCAGATCAGTCCGTTTGACATGACCGCCACGATACTTTAGCATGGCGTTCGAATGCTTAATATATTACAATTAAGCCTCCTCTCTTTTTTGTTTCAATCACTAAATTTTAACTTTTAAATTCATTTGTGCACTTAGGCACAATGTAGGCACAATGCATTTAGTAGGCACAATGCATTTGTACAACTCACCCAATTGGGTAAAATCGGAGGATTACAATGGAGAACATTAACCATATAAAAGTAGGAATAGATCCAAATGGAGCTAACCTCCCGTCAATAAAAGAACTCTTAGGAAAAACTGATTCTATCCAAACAGCAGAAAGAAATGCTGCTTCTGAAGGTAATTTTTATGAACCTTTAGGAGATAAAATAGGGCCAGGAATGAACTCTAGAGTTCAACGATTAAGAAAATTAAGTTTTGAAGCTGAGCCAAGCATTTCAATAGAAAGAGCATTACATCAAACTGCTTTTTATAAAGAGCATTATGGGAAACACTCCATACCTGTTCTTAGGGCTTTAACATTTTTAGATCATTGTGAAAAGAAAACTTTGTATTTCGGAGAAGATGAACTAATTGTTGGAGAAAGAGGTCCTGTTCCAAAAGCAGTTCCTACATTTCCTGAATTAACTTGTCATAGTGTTGAAGATTTTCATGTATTAAATTCAAGAGATCAACAACGTTATACAACTAGTCAAGAAGACATCAACACGTATGCAAAAGAAGTAATCCCTTACTGGGAAGGCAGAACTCAACGTGAAAGAATTTTCAACCACGTTCCAGATACTTGGAAAAGAGCTTATGAAGCTGGTTTGTTTACCGAGTTTATGGAACAACGTGCTCCTGGTCATACAGTATTAGACGGAAAAATCTATAAGAAAGGAATGTTGGATTTCAAGAAAGAAATCCAAGACCACATTGATTCTTTAGATTACATGATGGATGCTGAGGCAAACGACAAAGCAGAACAACTTAAAGCAATGGCGATTTCTTGCGATGCTTCAATTGTATTTGCAGAACGTCATGCTGATTTAGCAGAGGAAAGGGCTCAAACTGAAAGCGACCCAGCGAAAAAAGCGGAGTTGTTAAAAATTGCAGAAGTTTGTAGATGGGTGCCAGCAAATGCGCCAAGAACATTCCACGAAGCGGTTCAAATGTATTGGTTCGTTCATTTAGGAACCATTACAGAATTGAACGGTTGGGACGCAATGAACCCAGGCCATTTCGATCAACACTTAACTCCTTTCTATGAAAAAGAAATCGCAGAAGGAACCTTAACAAGAGAAGAAGCAAAAGAGATTATTTGCTGCATGTGGGTAAAGGTAAATAACCACACGGCTCCTCCTAAAGTTGGTATTACTGCTAAAGAAAGTGGAACTTACAACGATTTTACAAACATCAACATTGGTGGCTTAAAGTCTGACGGTTCAAATGGTGTTAGCGAAGTTTCATTCATCTTATTAGAAGCAGTTGAAGAACTTCACCTTTTACAACCAGGTTCATCGGTTCACATTAGCCCGAAAACACCAGACAAATTTTTAAAGGCAGCTTGTAAAGTTATTCGTCAAGGACACGGGTATCCATCAGTATTTAGCCCAGAAACATACATTACTGAAATGATTGCAATGGGTAAGTCTCTTACCGACGCTCGTGAAGGTGGCTGTAGTGGTTGCATTGAAGTAGGTGCTTTTGGTAAAGAAGCGTTTGTTTTAACTGGTTACTTAAATGTTCCTAAGATTGTTGAAATCACTTTAAACAATGGTGTTGACCCGGTTACAGGTATTTTTGTAGGTACTGAATCTGGTGATCCAAGAACGTTTAAAACGTATCAAGAACTGTACGATGCATTCCATAAACAAGTGAAATATATTGTTGATCTTAAAATTACTGTAAGTAACTACATAGACACAATGTTTGCAAAGTATGCTCCTGCCCCATTCCTTTCTGTTGTAATTGAGGATTGTATCTCTACCGGAAAAGATTATTACAATGGTGGACCAAGATACAACACTAACTACATTCAGTGTACTGGTTTAGGAACTGTTACAGATAGCTTATCTACTCTTAAGTATCACGTTTTTGAAGAAAAAACATTTGATATGGACAGAATTTTAACTGCTGTTGCAAACAACTTTAAAGACGATGAGATTTTACGTCAAACTATTGTTAACAGAACTCCGTTCTTCGGAAATGACGACGATTACGCTGACGATATCGCTTTACAAGTGTACGATGATTTAGTTAAAGCCATTGACGGGAAGCCAAACATTAAAGGCGGTGAATTCCACCTTAACATGCTTTCCACTACTTGCCATGTTTATTTTGGTAAAGTAATGGGTGCAACTCCAAACGGTAGATTAGCTGCGAAGTCGATTTCTGACGGAACGTCACCTTCACATGGTTGCGATACAAATGGTCCTTCTGCAGTAATTCGTTCTTTAACGAAATTAGATCACACTAGATCTGGTGGTACGTTATTGAATCAACGTTTTCTTCCTAGCTTGTTAAAAAGAGATGAAGACATTGCCAAGTTGGGTAAGTTGATTAGAAGTTACTTTACGTTAGGTGGTCATCATATTCAATTTAACATTGTTGATACTGCAACTCTAAAAGCTGCTCAAGAAAATCCGGAAGATTATAAAGACTTATTAGTTAGAATGGCTGGTTACAGCGATTACTTTAACGACATGAATCCTGATCTTCAACAGGAAGTAATTGACCGTACCGAGAACGATTCGTTCTAAGTACCTATCTTACATTTTATATTTATATTCTGATTCTACTCATAGTAATGGGTAGAATCAGAATTTACATTTACTTATATTTATAAGAATGGAACAGCCTACACTAATATTTGATGTTAAAAGATATGCAATCAATGATGGCCCAGGAATCCGTATAACAATATTTCTTAAAGGGTGCTCGCTAGATTGCAAGTGGTGTCACAACCCGGAAAGCATACCTAGGAAGCAGCAAAAAATGTACTCCAACGACAAGTGCATTAGCAGTGGAGAATGTGTAAAAAACTGCCCTAACGATGCATTAACCCTAACTCCTGACGGAATCGTGACTAACGCTGATTTGTGTGCTATGTGTGGTAAGTGCGCGGACGTATGCCCTACAAAGGCAATGGAAATGACGGGGCAATTAATGACCACAGATGAGGTAATGACTCAAATAAAAAAGGAAACTATTTTAATGGATACATCAGAAGGTGGTGTAACTTTCTCTGGCGGAGAACCTCTACTCCATCACAAATTTTTAATAGAAATGTTAGACGCATGTGGTAAGGAAGGTATACATCGCTGTATAGACACTACAGGGTTGGCGAATTCCAACATTCTAATGGAAGTTGCTGGTAAAGCTGAACATTTTTTATATGATTTAAAATTGATGGATTCGGCCAAGCACAAAGAGTGGACTGGTGTTCCTAACGAGAAGATCTTGGAAAATTTAAAACTTTTAGCGGCAAGTGGAATGAATATGAACATTCGCATTCCATTAATCAAAGGGGTTAATGACGACGATGAGAACATTTACGAATCAGCTAAATTTATTGCTACTTTAGAAGGCAAAAAGCCATTGGTTAACATTCTACCTTTCCACAATATTGCTGCAAAGAAATATGAGAAATTGGGCGTTCATTATGAAAAAGGAATTATGGACGAACCGAGCATCGAAAGACAAAAACGAGTTCTAGAGATTTTTGAAGAGCATGGCGTAAATGCCATGATTGGAGGATAGATAACATACGGAAGAGTTATTGGCTATTACGGACTAAATTGGACTATTGATTGTCAATGTGAGTATAAAATATAATTGATAAATCACTTTTATCATATAATATGAGTAAATACTTAATAAATGTAACTAATAAAATGAAAGAGTACATTTTTGAAAATAATATTTTACTACAGGTTTTTAGTTTTAATTTTGGAAGCCTACAGAGAACAATGTGTATAGTGCATTGTTTCCTATTATCAGCAACGACACCTGGAATTGGGCGATGCAAATATTCATCCCGTTATGAGCCTGCAGGCTGCCCTGGATTCAATATCAAAAGGTGAATAATCAAAATAAGTAAAGGAGAATAAAATGCCAATTACTACTATTAAAATTGTCCGAGGCGTTTTTACCGAGGAGCAGAAATCTGCAATGATACAAGAGGTTACTGAAGCTATGGTCAAAGTAACCGGCGAAGAAAAACGTGACGGCAATTGGGTTCTTATCGAAGAAACAAATCCTGGAGAATGGGCAATTGGAGGAAAACCCGTTGGTCTCCCTTGATTTCATAATGGTTTTAGAACATTAATGATGTAGGGGATAGGTATGCCTATCCCCTACTAATATTTACGAATCGTAGGCAGCCATCCCTGTTTCTTGCTGGCCAATAATCAAAGTATGCATCTCGTGGGTGCCTTCGTAAGTATAGACCGATTCAATATTGGCCATGTGCCGCATAATAGGATAATCTTCTGTCACTCCGTTGGCCCCTAACATTCCACGAGAAATCTTGGCAATATCTCTAGCCAATTCACAATTATTCCGTTTCGCCATGGATACTTGCTGAAAGGTCATTTTGCCTTCATCTTTGAGCCGTCCTAAGCGATAGACCAAAAGTTGTGCTTCTGTGATGCGAGTAACCATATCCGCTAATTTTTTCTGTGTAAGTTGATATCCACCGATAGACTTGGAAAATTGCTTCCGCTCTTTAGAATATTCCAGAGCTGTATTGTAGCAATCCACCGCACAGCCAACCATTCCCCAAGAAATGCCATAACGCGCTTGAGTCAAACAACCTAATGGGCCTTTTAGTCCTTCAATATTAGGGAGTCGTGCTGAATCAGGCACTTTTACATTCACCATTGAAAGTTCAGATGTAACGGATGCTCTTAAACTTAATTTTCCATGGATATCGCTAGATGTAAATCCATCCATTCCTTTTTCTAATAAAAATCCACGAACGAGACCATCTTCATCTCTCGCCCAAACCACGGCTACATCAGCCAAAGATCCATTGGTGATCCACATTTTATTCCCATTGATAGTCCAGCCATCACCGTCCCGTTTACATCGAGTTGCCATACCGCCAGGATTTGAACCAAAATTTGGTTCGGTTAGTCCAAAACATCCAATTAGGGTTCCAGCGCCTAACCCTGGAAGCCACTTTTGCTTTTGTTCATCTGAACCATAAGCGTGAATCGGATACATAACCAAAGCCCCCTGCACACTGGCAAAAGATCGAAGGCCAGAATCGCCCCGTTCTAATTCATGAAGAATAAGCCCGTAGGCAACATTGCTTACACCGGCACCACCTGATTCTTCTGGCAATGCAGAGCCCATAAATCCTAATTCCCCTAATTTGGGAACGAGTTCCATGGGGAAGGTTGCCTTTTCATAATGCTCATTAATGAGTGGCATAAATTCTGATTGGACAAAATCGTATGCCGTTTGTTGTATAAGTAATTCTTCTTCTGATAACAGATCTGTAATATTATAAAAATCTGGTCCTAACTTTTTCATGATATTCCTGTATAGTTTGACATAAAAATTACACCTTTATTCCCATTGATTTAATAAGAGAAATAAGTTCTTTATCTTTCCAGTCCACTTTTTCCGGATGGGATTTTATTTCTTCCAAAATAATATTTATTTCCTCTGGATGTACATTTAGCTCTAAATCCTCAAATTTGTTAATAAGAGCTACTTTCCCCGTATATTTATCTATAATGAAATGTCGCTTTCTCTTAACAGATACAGGTGAAATAGCTTCGTAGGATTTTGGTTCCTTAACCACAGCTTTTACATGAAGCCCTGCTTTATGGGTAAATGCATTTTTTCCTACAATAGGTTGATTAGCATTTGAATCCAATTTCGAAAAGGATTGAACCATTTCAGTTAATTCTGGGATCATACTCAAATTCCAATTATTGTTTACATCATAAATATTAACCAGTGCAACAACCACTTCTGCTAAAGGAGGTAGCCCTACCCGTTCTCCCAATCCATTTACAGATACATCAACACATCGGGCACCGGCTTCCAATGCAGACAACGCATTTGCTGTGGCCATCCCAAAATCATTATGACAATGAATATTCACAGGGATATCCAATTCTGAAACCATTCGACTCACTATTACTTTTGTTTGCGTAGGTGTTAAACAACCTACCGTATCAGCAAGACTAAACCGGTTTGCGCCTGAATTTTGTGCCAATTGTCCCACTTGAATCAGGAAATCAATATCTGTTCGACTGGCATCTTCAGCTGTGAACCGAAGTTTAAGTCCATTGTCTTTTCCATATTTCACCGCAGTTTCGATGCGATTTAATGCTTCAGTTTTTGTAACGTTAAATTTATGTTTCAAGCTTAAAGCAGATGTGCCAAAGAATATTCCCATCCATGGCACACCAATCGCAACAACATCATCTATATCGGAAATTGCTGCGCGCCCATGAGCTACTTTGAAGGCATTTAAACTTAGTGAATTCAAAGCCTCTACAGATTCGTACACATCAGGGGAAACTGCAGGATGACCCAACTCTATAAAATCAACTCCGAACGTATCCAATCGTTTAGCCAATGCAATCTTTTGATCCACCGAAAAAGAGACGCCCGGCGTTTGTTCGCCTTCACGCAATGTTGAGTCCAGAATTTCGATTTGTTTAGGAAAGATCATTTGGTGAACTTAAAAAATCTATTTTAACAGAACAAATTAGATTCATTAGATAATGATGATAACGTAATTTTAGTGCTTATTAAAATTGAGATAATTTTTTAATGAATAATCAACAAAGAGAAATGGTGGATGGCGCTGCGGCTATTGCGCGTGGCGCATTGAATGCGGGATGTAATTATTATGCTGGATATCCCATTACGCCCGCTTCAGGCATTTTATCCCATATGCTTCGTGAGCTTCCCAAAATAGGCGGTATTGGTTTTCAGGGTGAAGATGAAATTTCTTCTCTTGGACACTGTATTGGTGCTGCCATGGCTGGGGCAACTGTTTTTACGGCAACAAGTGGACCAGGCCTATCTCTGTATTCCGAAAACCTTGGTTTGGCAATCATGATGGAAGTACCCATTGTCATTGCCATTTCACAAAGATTAGGGCCATCAACGGGTGCAGCCACGGCCTCGGCACAAGGTGATATCCAATTTATGCGTTGGGGAACCACAGGTGGTTATCCCATGATTGTTCTATCTCCAACCAATATTTCTGAAAGCTACCATTTAACAAAGCGTGCTTTTAAATTGGCGGAACGGTTCCGAACGCCCGTATTTTTGGCGTCGGATAAAGATACGGTCATGACGACAGAATCCGTTTCGGTCCATGATATGGAGCATACACCGGATTGGCCAGAAATCCCAAATGGGGTCATAGGAAAAAAATTAGATCCATATCGTGTAGATGGCCCCATCCACCATTATACGGGGTCAAGCCATAATGATGAAGGACATATCACCAAAGATCCAGATATAATTGCGACACTTAATGAACGATTAAGAATGAAAATTGAATCAAATCTTGATGAACTTTCTTTGGTTAAATCAGATTTAGAGGCGGGTGCAGATACGCTCATGGTGAGCTATGGTGTTTCTGCCCGATCCATGGAAGCAGCGGTTAATGAAATTCGAAATGTCGGAAACAAAGTATCTTCAATGACAATCTATTCACTGTGGCCCATTCCTGAGAAAGCCATCAAAAATAATTTAAAAGGTATAAAACGAGTCATTGTACCTGAAATGAATCACGGCCAATATCTACGAGAAATCGAAAGATTAGTCGATCGAAACGTTGAACTGGTTGGTATTAATCGTGTGGATACTATATTAATTACGCCCGAAGAGATTACAGGTGCATATTATGGGCGATAAAAAATTAGATACCTATATTGCTGAGGGAAATTTGCCCTATGCGTTTTGCCCGGGGTGTAGCCATGGGAAAATTCTCGAAGCTTTAAGCAATAGTTTAAAACAACAAGGACTTGGTCCTTCTGAAGTTGTTATTGTTACTGATATTGGATGCGTTGGGCTTTCAGATAAATATTTTGTTACGCACGCATTTCATGGATTACATGGTCGCGCCATAACGTATGCTTCAGGAATAAAAATGCAAAATCCTGATTTAAAGGTAGTTGTCTTGATTGGTGATGGCGGTTGTGGAATTGGTGGACACCATTTACTCAATGCCGCTCGATTAAATACAGATGTGAATGTTTTGGTGTTCAATAATTTTAATTTTGGTATGACGGGCGGACAACACTCTGTAACAACGCCCCTGGATAGTATAACCGCAACTACGGCTCTCGGTAGCACGGATGCGCCCATGGATATTGCTGGAACTGCTCAAGTAAATGGGGGTGGTTTTATTGCCAGGGCAACGGCTTTTGATAAAGACCTTCCTGATATCATTGAAAAAGCAATGAAACACGATGGGTTTTCACTCATTGATATTTGGGAATTATGTACAGCATATTTTGTCCCCAGAAATGATTTTGGGAAAAAAGAAATGATGAGCTATATGGATGGTATGCAAATGGCGTCGGGTATCCTTCAAGAAACAAATAGACCCAGTTTTCAAACCAGTTATAAAAATATTCAAAAACAAGCCAGTCAACAAAGTCCAATGAGTGGGCTTATTCTAGATACGAAATTTTCTTCTAATTTAGAGAAACCAATTCGAATCGTTTTGGCAGGGGCTGCAGGACAAAAAGTTGTTTCAGCGGGTAACTTACTTGCATCTGCTGCAACTCTTTCCGGATTATGGACAAGCCGTCGAGCTGATTTTCCAATTACAATTCAAACAGGATTTTCAGTGGCTGAAATTGTAATCAGTCCAGAACCCGTCGATTATTCTGGGATTGTAAAACCAGACATTGCGGCCATTATCGCCCCAGAGGGAAAAGCTAAAATATCAAGATTAACCCATGCCATGAAATCTACTGGAACAATATATTATTCTGACGGATTGGGTGAAATAGATTCTGAAGCGAATATTCTGCCATTGCTTTTTCCAGAAAGTGCAAAACGGGATTTGAGAAAAAATATTTCTGCTTTGACGGCAGCCTTTCTTGCAAAGGAATTAAATATGTTTCCTTTTGAAGCTTTAAAAGAAGCCGCGCGTCAAATTCAAAAACCCAAAATTGCAGAAATAAATTTGGGTGTGTTTGCCCACTTTGAATAATCCATTATTTTAATTTTTTTCAAATCAATCCATGATCTGCAAAAGAATACACATCATTGCCTGCTATTATTAAATGGTCATGTATATAGATATCAATGGTTCTTGCCGCTTCCTTTAATTTTTTAGTGATGGTTAAATCATCTTGGCTTGGACTTGGGTTTCCACTGGGATGATTATGAACAAGGACCAAGGCAGAGGCATCATTTTCCAAAGCTTTCTTCACTACCTCACGGGGGTACACTGCAGATGTATTCAATGTGCCTTCAAAAAGTGTTTCCATTTTTAGAATCTGATTGCGGCCATTAAGGTAAATCACCATAAATAATTCCTGACTTTTATCTCGAAGATTATGGCGCAAATAATCTAATACATCTTCAGATGATTGAATATAATCCATGTCAACAATGCGGTCAGCTAAGTAGCGCCGGGCCACATCTTGGGTCAACTTGAGGCCAAACACATTATGGTCGCCAATACCTTTTATTTTTTTCAGTTCTTTGGGGGGCGCTTCTAAAACAGCCTTTAAAGAACCCCATTTTTTGAGTGCATCTTTCGCCGGTTGTTTACAATCGGTACGGGGTGTACCTAACGTAAGTAATAATTCGATTATTTCGTAATCATGAAATCCGTCTAACCCGCTATTCAGAAATTTTTCCCGGAGACGCTGCCGATGGCCTTCATTTGATTTAGCCATTTAGATCACAGAGTTTATTTATTACATATTGGTTCATTTGCTCTGCAATTTTTGCTGCCTTGATTAGTTTTTTAAACTCTCCAATTTTTCTTTGAATTCACGAAGTTCCCTAATATTGCCTATTTTTACTTCACCTGAATCCCATTTAAGATTGAAATCCTCTTTTGAATCCGATCCACCCTGCTTTTGATATAATGGATAAAGATCCGCTTCTTCTCTTGGCTTACCCTTATGGAGCGTCGCGGTAAGCTGATAGGCTATATCCTCAACAATGTCATCAATTACTCTATCTGAAAGTTGTTTTTCCAGCAATCCTTTCTCAATTTTAGAAAATCGCATGCCATGTACCACATAATCTTGGTATGCTTCCCAAGCAAAGGGTGCTTTTTCTTTTACATAATGCGCCATGGCATCAGAGAAAACTCGAATTTCATACTGGGCGTGTCCATCAGAACGCAGGCCAATAAAATGAAGTAGATTATGTAAATCATTTTTCCAATACCATTCGGTATAAATATTTACAGGCAGTAATGATCGTGCCAATTCTCGTGCCACACCTGCTTCATTCAATTCTTGGTATAGGGCAAAACTTCTTTCTGAGTTCTCTTTAAAGTACTCCAATACTTTTTGCTTTAGCTCAGGAGGAACCTCACCCGATCGACCTTGCTTATTTAAAGCACTTTGGAATTGAATATTCTCTGGTTCTGGATAATAAAATTCATCTCGTGCTTCCGAATATCTTAATGAATATTCATTAATATTGGCTGTCCGATGACGTACCCATTGCCGGGCAACAAAGATTGGCATTTTACAATGGAATTTGAATTCTACCATTTCGAAAGGTGTCGTATGTCTATGGCGCATTAAGTACCGAATCAGCCCTCGATCTTGAGAAACCTTACTGGTTCCTTGTCCATAACTTACGCGAGCGGCTTGAACAATGGCATCATCTCCTCCCATGGAATCCACAAGCCGAACAAAGCCTTTATCTAAACATTTAATTGCATCTTCTGGTATTTTTGTCATTTCTAGTTATTTCCTGCTAAAACATTATAAGTCTTATCTACAGCGATTATTTCGCCGGCTACTAAACCGGGAGAAATTAAGGTATTTTTCTGATTATACAGTCGTTGATGACCATTTAAATCAATAAGTTTTCCGCCGGCCTCATTAATAATACAATTTCCTGCACAAATGTCCCATTCGTTTTTAGGACGAAGTGAAGCAAAAATGTCTGCTTTCCCTGCTGCCGTTAATCCCAATTTATATGCCACAGAACCGATAGCTTTCAGTTTCCCAAATATACCATCATAAGACTTCCAGAGTCCACGGCGCGTTTCTGAACGGCTGTTTAAAATTACCATTTCACTTACACTTTCCTTGGTGGAACACAAAATGGGGGCATCATTTAAAAATGCTCCCTTACTTTTTTCGGCTGTAAACATTTCTTTTGTCACTGGATTATAAAGAACACCCACAACCGGATATCCATTCTCCACGAGGGCCACACTCACTACAAAATTCGGAACGCCCTCAATAAATTCTTTCGTCCCATCCAATGGATCTACAACCCATACACGCTCTTTGGAAAGACGAGCAGGAGAATCTACCGTCTCTTCTGAAAGCCAGCCATAATCCGGCCGAGCAGCCATTAATGTCTTTTTTAATAAGGTATCTGCTGCATGGTCTGCAGTGGTTACAGGGTTATGATAACCTTTATCCTTGATTTCATAATCAGTATTATAATAACTCATTATAATACTGCCCGCTTCAAATGCGGCGTCTTTGGCGATATTTAATTCAGAAATCATAGGGCAAAAATTAGGATAAAGACATCAAGGTCACATCAAATTATTATGTATTAAATAAAAATTACCAAAATGGCGAGTTTATGATTAGAAATCTTTTAGCCGTAGTCGTTGGATGGATCTCATGGGGTCTATATTCATTAGCATATTTTCAAACCAATTTGAGAATATGATTCTTCAAACGACGGGAATGTTAATTTCGAATCTCTTTTTGACATTTATTCGTTCATTGTCTGCAGGATTTATTGCGGCGATTGTGGCATCAAACAACCATGAGAGAATTGTTCAAATCGCAGCGACAGTAAATTTGGTTTTTGCAATTGGGATTTAAATAACTTACTGAGATACATTCCCTGTCTGGTATCACATTGTCTTCTTGGTATCTCTAGCCCCATTATTTATTTTGGGCGGCCAGCAACGCATTAAACAATTATGATTGGTTAATTGCTTTCCGCAGAAAAATAATAAATTCTACCATTTGGCTGTAAATATCAAATGCCACGTCTAAACACTTCTCTGATTGAAATAATTCAGTTGGAATGGTCTTTTTTACAATAAAGTCTTTATATCTTAGCCATTCAATTTGAGGATGATCCTTGGGGTAGCCCTTCGGTGCAACTTTTAACCGATCGCCTCTTAATTCACCAAATGTTGACTTGAATCCAACCGCGTTCACAATGGATTTAAATTGGTTTGGCCAACCAACAATATATTCTCGAATATCTGATAACGTCTCTTTATCTGGATGCCATACTCCACCTGCGATATAGCAATCATTTGGTTCTATATGAATATAATATCCAGCGCCCATTCGTTTTCTGCCTCCGGGATTCATACCGGCACCAAACCAGGTTTTGTAGGGTGTTTTATCCTTAGAAAATCGTATATCTCTATAAATTCGAAACAGGCAATCCTTGGGTTCTGTTCCTATCATATCCGGATCGAATTCGGAAATACGGAATAGAAGCATTGCAATAAAATCGATAAAATTTTGATTCGCATCCTTAAATCGATCTTTATTGGTATGATACCATTCTCGTTGATTATTCTTCTTAATATCCGCCAAAAATTTGAATGTAGATTGGTCAATCATACTTTTTGAAAAATAATCAATTTTTCACGACCCTTACGCGGTTTAATGGACAAGTTCGAGAATTCTTCCTTTTCAATTTCCCATCCTATATCAAAAATAAATTTAACTTCAGCAATACTTGTGGCAAAGGGAGGGCCTCCTTCTTCTATTGTTTTATCCAACGGAAACCACAATCCTATTAATTGTCCACCTGGTTTTAATATAGATTTTGCCATAGTTTCATATTCTTTTCTTCTGGTTGGGTCAATGGCACAAAAACAGGTTTGTTCAATCATATAGTCGAAAGTGTTTCCATATTCGAGTGGTAGAGAAAAAATATCAGCTTCGACTGCATTCAATTTAACTTGGGCTGATTCCGCTAATGATTTTAGTGCGATTATACTCGATGGCGCAAAATCTACTGCAGTCACCTTGAATCCTTTTTGCGCAAATAGAATTGCATCATGACCTCGCCCACATCCCACGATACAGATTCTTCCGGGATCTAACTCTGATGCCATTTGACGAAATATTGGAGTCGGACCGCCTAAATCCCAACCTAAACTATCTGCCAAATATTTATCCTCCCAAAATTGGGAATTGTTTTCACGATAATTCGTCATTCACCATCCTGATATTGGAATACGGATTCCAAAGGAACGCCAAATGCATGGGCAATTTTGAAGGCCAATTCCAAGGAAGGTGAATATTTGCCCCCTTCAATTGCGATGATGGTTTGGCGGGTAACATCTGCTTTCGCAGCCAGATCCGCCTGTGTCATTTCATCTGCATCAAAACGAAGACGGCGGACATTATTGGTGATTGCTGGCTTTCCCATTCTTAAATGCCCTTTTTATAATTGTACAATCTTGAAAGAGATTTAACTGTTGAAGAAGCCACCAAAGTCATGAGTAAAAGTTGAGCAATGAGAATTGGGGTCATTTCAGAAATCCCAATCGACACAATATTCCCCATACTTTCATTTAAAATAATAAAGCACATGATTAGGGTTACGAATATATCCATGGCAATATATCCCATCTTATAACTACGAATATCAATAATGCGATCCATTTCATCCTTTACTTCTGCTTTAGTGATGATATTGATAAGACCGAAAACCACAATTGAATAGACTACAGCAATCAAAACCGCACCTATGATGATCCCCGCCAAGTCAGCAGCATATTCGTCCGATCCCGGCACTAATTGAAAAACACCATTAAAAAAGTAAAAACAAACCACAAAATTCAGAATCAGTTCACCCCAAATGTTGAGTTCTCTATTTGAATAATTAGATAAAATTTTCATTTGTATCTCCTATTTCCGGCGATTACACCAACCATGTAAGTAAGGGCCATCAACATGATAAGGTGCGAAACTTCAGGTTCAAAAGTAATAAGTTTTATGTCTTCCAGCAGTTCATAGCTAAGACCGCACACTAACCCAACACCCAACGAAATGGCCATGGCTTCAAGTTGAATTTTCCGCATCAGTTCATCAAGCCCATTCAGATACCGTTTGTTTGCCAATATCATTCCAAATCCAATCCCCAGATTAATGAGTACTCCGAGAATTGTAAGTGGGGTATTGAACTCCCAAAAGAATTTGGGGCCAAACGCAGCCAATGCTGTTGTCAAAACCCATACGCCGGTCCAAAGTCCAAGTTGAACTGTATTTATTTTAGTTCGAGTGGTTAAATCACTCGATTCGTTCATCAGTTTTTCCATAATTATAATTCCTTTATCAATAATTAGGACTGAATGTATGATATATATTACTATATGTAAAGTATAATTTACATTTTGTTAATAATCTCTTACGCTAAAGTATCGGGATTCAGAATGAGAAAAGTACCATCCACTGACGGAAGCGGCGGGATACATGGCGCGACTTTCTGTCAACGTAATTCCTGTGTTTTCCTCAACATTAAGCATTTTCCAAATCTTATCTTTTTCTGCATGATCCGGACATGCTGGGTATCCCGGTGCGGGACGAATACCCTGATATTTTTCATTTATTAGTGAATCATTATTCATTGATTCATCAGTGGCATATCCCCAGAATTCTTTCCGCATCCTTTGGTGAAGCCGTTCTGCAAAAGCTTCCGCCAGTCGATCCGCTAATACTTTAACCATGATGGCATTATAATCATCATGCTGGTTCTCGAACTCTTTTACGATGGTTTCGATTCCATGGCCCGCGGTCACTGCAAATGTGCCAATAAAATCATCGTTTGGCCCAATAAAATCAGCCAAAGAATAATTGATGCCATTGGTACCTTTATCTACAGTTTGTCGCGGAAAGTTAAATGTAACCTCATCTGTAATCACTGATTCATTCTCTGCGTGTGCAGGATGAATCCCAATCACTCCTTTGGTCGTCACTAATTTTTCAGATATGATACGATTTAAAAGTGTTTGACCGTCATCAAAAAGTTTCTGGGCTTCATCTCCATACTTTCCATCAGTCAACATCTTTGGATATACACCCTTTAATTCCCAAGCATGGAAAAAGGGAGACCAATCAATATAATCCACCAATTCGTCCAAAGGGTAATCTTCAAAAACTTTTACCCCTTGGAATTTTGGCGTTGGCACTTGGTATTGGTCCCAATCAATTTGAAGTTTTCTTGATCTTGCTGTAGCAATATCGAGTCGTTTCAGTTTTGATCCTTTGGCGCGCGCCTCCCGTATTTTTAAAAAATTGGCTTTTGTATCGGAAATAAATGAATCTTTTTCGTCTGCATTTAATAGTTTACTCACAACACCCACCGCTCGAGAGGCATCAATCACATGGATGGTTGGCCCAGAATAATTTTCTTCAATTTTTACTGCTGTATGTTTTTGGCTCGTTGTTGCGCCGCCAATCATAAGTGGAATATCCAATTTTAGCCGTTCCATTTCGCTGGCTACATGAACCATTTCATCCAGACTAGGCGTTATCAACCCTGAAAGGCCTATAATATCGGCACCTTTTTCTTTTGCAGTTGAAAGGATCTTGTCCGATGGCACCATGACGCCAAGATCAATAATATCGTATCCATTACATCCGAGCACGACCCCAACGATATTTTTCCCAATATCATGAACATCGCCTTTCACCGTGGCCATAATAATTCTACCGTTGGACTTACCAGTCAATCCCAACTCGTCTTTTTCTTTTTCAATAAATGGCAATAAGTGCGCGACTGCTTTTTTCATTACTCTCGCTGACTTCACAACTTGGGGTAGAAACATTTTCCCGGCGCCAAACAGATCCCCAACAACATTCATCCCATCCATTAGAGGGCCTTCGATCACATGAATTGGACGTTCATACTTTTGGCGTGCTTCTTCTGTATCTTCCACAACAAAATCCGTAATGCCATCTACCAATGCATGACTTAGCCGTTCCTCAACGGTTTTTTCTCGCCATGATAAATCTTTTTTTGCTACTTTTTTTACCCCTTGATATTCATCAGCGATTTTTACCAGCCGGTCTGTTGCATCTTTGCCACGATTAAATAACACATCCTCCACCCGTTCTTTTAAATCAGGTGGGATATCATCATAAAGAGTAAGTTGACCTGCATTTACAATTCCCATATCCATTCCCGCTTGAACGGCATGATATAAAAATGATGAATGCATCGCTTCACGAACACCGTTATTCCCACGAAAAGAAAATGAAAGGTTTGAGATACCACCGCTAATATGAACACTTGGCAATGTTTCTTTAATCGTTTTTACCGCTTTAATAAAATCCAATCCATACCCATTGTGCTCTTCAATTCCGGTGGCTACTGCAAAAATATTGGGATCAAAAATAATATCTTCGGGCGGGAAGCCGACCTCTTCCGTTAATATTTTATAGGCTTGAGAGCAAATTTCTACTTTTCGATCATAAGATTCTGCCTGCCCTTTTTCGTCGAAGGCCATGACGATGACGGCAGCGCCATACTTCTTGATAATTTTTGCCTGGCGGATGAATTCTGCTTCGCCCTCTTTCATAGAAATTGAATTTACAATCCCTTTACCCTGAAGGTTTTTTAGGCCTTCTTCCAAAACAGTCCATTTTGATGAATCCACCATGACCGGCACTTTGGCTATATCCGGTTCAGCCGCAATCAAGCGAAGGAATGTTACCATTGCCTCTTCGGAGTCAAGCAACCCTTCATCCATATTCACATCAATAATTTGGGCGCCATTTTCAATTTGCTGGCGTGCTACAGATAAGGCTTCCTCATAATTATCTTCTTTTATCAAACGGCGAAATTTAGCCGAACCAGTCACGTTGGTTCGTTCACCAATATTTACAAAATTACTCTCAGGACGAATCGTAACCGGTTCAAGTCCGCTTAGTTTGGTTAACGGGTCTATATCTGGAATCTTACGTGGTGTCAATCCTGCAACTGCTTTAGAAATCGCTTTAATGTGCGGTGGCGTTGTACCACAGCAACCACCGACCAAATTTACCAATCCACTTTCAGCAAATTCTTTAATGATGGCCGCCATTGCTTCAGGAGATTCATCATACTCACCAAATTCATTCGGCAAACCCGCATTCGGATAAACAAAAACAGGAATATCCGCAATTGTAGATAATTCATCTAGCCAGGGGCGAATTTGTTCAGCACCTAACGCACAGTTAAGCCCCACGGCTGTTAAATTTGCATGACGAATAGAATGCCAAAAAGCTTCGACTGTTTGGCCGGATAAAGTTCGGCCACTTGCGTCCGTAATTGTTCCTGAAACCATGATAGGAATTTCAATCCCACGTTCTTCCAACAAAGTTTGAACGGCAAAAAGTGCCGCCTTACAATTGAGCGTGTCAAAAACAGTTTCAATTAAAAATAGATCAACGCCACCGTCTAAAAGGCCTTTTGCTTGGTCATAATATGCGATTTTTAATTCATCGAAGGAAACATTACGAAATCCCGGGTCATTCACATCAGGACTCATGGAGGCTGTACGGTTAGTTGGGCCCAATGCACCGGCCACATACCGCGGTTTATCTAAATATGTTTTTGCGATAGATTTAGCAATTTTGGCTGCTTCAAAATTGATCTCATAAGCCAGATCTTCAATGCCATAATCCGCTTGAGAAATGGCATTCGCATTAAAGGTGTTCGTTTCAACAATATCCGCACCAACATCATAATAGGCTTTATGGATTTCACCGACAATATCAGGTCGACTCAAACACAATAAATCATTATTCCCTTTTAAATCGCAAGAATGATTTATGAATCGATTCCCACAAAAATCAGCCTCAGTTAATTTATATGATTGAACCATGGTTCCCATGGCACCATCAAAAACTAAAATGTTATTATTGAGTATTCTTTTCATCTTTTTCCTAATAAAAAACCCCGATGCTAAACCAGGGTTATCTACCTTTTTAGCACCATTCTTTTATGTCGCGGCAATAGGGCATAAATGACGACAAGTCAAAGTTAGGGGTAAAATTAAGTTCACATCAACCTCAAAAATGTTCATTTATACTTCTTGGTCAAGTTAACTGCAATTTGTAATTTGACCCTTGGTTGGTGATGAATTGAAGGTGCAAATCCAAAAAGTTTTTTCGGTCTGATTTTAGACCCATACAAAAAGTTATAAAAAATTTTCATCCTTCAGAAGATTAAATTGATTCATTCTGTAGAATTCTTCCTCGGCTGAAGGGCCGACTGCTACCTTCCCTTCGTCTCCCGCCCAAAATAACAATAACCCTTAGTTGGTAAATCTTTGGAGTCATAATATGAAAAAAGAGATTTTTATCAGCGAAAGCATGGGGGAATCTCGAATAGCTATCGTTGAGGATAGTACGCTTGTAGAGGTGTATGTCGAGAAACAGGACCAGCAACGCATGGTCGGGAATATTTATAAAGGACAAGTTGAAAATGTCCTCCCCGGCATGCAGGCTGCCTTTGTTGATATCGGATATGATATCAATGCATTCCTCCCTTTCTCTGAAATAGAAAATTCCGCCTATTTGGCGGATGTAGATGATGAAGACAATACGTCATCCAAAAGCCGTAAAAATAAAAACGGTCAAGGAAAACCACGTCGAAAGTATCAGGATAACATTGATGTTGATTTGAAATCTGGTCAAGATATTTATGTCCAGGTGATTAAAGAAGCATTTGCTGGAAAAGGGCCTAGGGTCACAACCGAGATCGCTCTACCCGGGCGACTTTTGGTCTTAGTCCCCAATGCAAAATATATTGGTATATCCAAAAAAATATGGGATAAATATGAACGACGCCGATTAAAGAAAATTGTTTCGTCAATGAAAGAAAAAGACATGGGCGTCATTGTCCGTACGGTGGCCGAAGGCAAGAGTGAAGAACTTCTTAAAAACGATTTTTCCATATTGGTGGAAAACTGGAAAAAATTACAGAATAAAAGTGACCGGTCAAAAGGCCCCTCATTGGTTTATGAAGATTTAGAAACTGCGTCCAGTATCATACGTGATTTATTTACACCGGATATCAATAAAATTGTCATTGATTCTAAAAAACTCTATCGAAAACTCCAGGGGTATCTGGAGGAAGTTTCACCCAACATGGCCAATCGGTTGGAGCACTATAAATTGAAACAGCCGCTTTTTGAAAGTATGGGAATTGAGAATGAACTAGACAAATTGCTTCGGCCAAAAGTATGGTTGAAAAGCGGTGCTTATCTCATTATAGAAAAAACGGAAGCCATGGTGGTGGTTGATGTGAATAGCGGTCGTTTTGTGGGGAAGAAAAAACATGAAGAAAATTCTCTCAAAATAAATTTGGAAACGTGTAAAGAGGTGGCTCGACAACTACGGTTACGAGATTTATCTGGGTTAGTTGTTATCGATTTTATCGATATGCGCGAAGAATCAAATCGTCGAAAAATCTATTATGAACTTCGTAAAGAGTTAAAAAAGGACCGGGCAAAGGTCGCCGTTTCTCCAATTTCAGAATTTGGGTTATTGGAAATGACTCGCCAAAGAATCCGATTAAGTTTGTTGGATTCAATGAGCGAAGAATGCCCTACTTGCCATGGTTCAGGGCGCATTATGTCTCGTGAAACGTTGATTACGCGAATTGATCACTGGCTTCGTCGATATAAAACGAAACATCGCAGTTTAAAGCTGAAATTGGAGCTTCATCCTGAGATTGCTCAATTCATGAAAGATAATAAAAAAGCTCTTCGTGGACTGATGTGGCAGAATTTTACTTACATCACTATTGAGGGTAATCGAGATATTGCTCGGGATGAATTTCGCTTTTTAAATACAAAAAATGGACAATTAAAAGAAATAGAGCATGTAGGGGTTGAACACAAGGAAGATTCAGCTTAAATTACCTGGCTTTTTTGGAGAAAAAATGTTTGCAATCGTTAATATATCAGGAAAACAATACCGCGTCGAAAAGGGTGACAAGATTAAAGTGGCACTTCTTGAGACGGAAGCTGGAAAAAAGGTCAAATTTGAGAATGTCCTTTTAACGGATGACGGGAAAAAAGTTACAGTTGGCAATCCAACTGTAAGTGGAGCCACTGTTTCGGGCACAGTCATGAGCCATGGCCGAGACAAAAAAGTAATTGTTTTCAAGAAAAAACGGCGAAAAGGCTATCGTCGTAAAAATGGACATCGTCAGGATTTTTCTTTGTTACAAATTGATGCAATTTCTGCGTCAGCCCCTAAGAAAAAAACAGCGAAACCTAAAGCTGAAAAGAAGAAAGACTAAACATGGCACATAAAAAAGGTGTTGGAAGTTCCAGAAATGGGCGCGATTCCAATTCAAAAAGACTGGGTGTCAAAGTAGCGGATGGACAAAGCATTCTCTCTGGTGGCATTATTTTAAAACAACGTGGTACCAAATTCCATCCCGGCGTTAATGTACGGCGCGGTGGAGACGATACTCTATTCGCAACTTCTGATGGTGTGGTTAAATTTATTAGAAAAGGTCGTGATCGTAAATTTGTTAGCGTTTTAAATAATAGCTAAAAACATTTAAAATCTACTCTATTTAAACCCCCGTATTATGGATATAACACGGGGGTTTTTTTTGCCTAAAAACAGATAAATGACTTAATTTCTATTGATTTAAAACCTGAATAAACAATAAGAAGGATTCAATATGTTAAAACCTAAAATTTCACTAATTGGCGGGGGTCAAATTGGGGGAAATCTTGCTCTGTTGGCCGCTCAAAAAGAATTAGGTGATATCGTCATCTTTGATATACCTAAAGCAGAAGGAATGGTAAAAGGCAAAGCATTAGATCTTATGCAACTCCGCCCTCACGATGGATATGATTCCAATATATCTGGAACTTCAGATTGGAATGATTTAAAAAATACCGACGTCTTTATAATCACAGCCGGGATTCCTAGAAAACCAGGCATGGATCGTGAAGATCTGTTGGGTATAAACCTTGGTATAATGAAAGACGTTGCTACTCAAATTAAAGAACAGGCACCCAATGCATTTGTCATTGTGATCTCTAACCCTTTAGACGCAATGGTCTATGCATTTCACAAGGTTTCGGGATTCAAGAAAAACATGGTCGTTGGAATGGCTGGCGCTTTAGATAGTGGTCGATTTCGAACATTCATTGCCATGGAGACAGGTTTATCTGTGCAAGATGTTACCTGTATGGTTCTTGGTGGTCATGGCGATACAATGGTTCCTATAACCCGTTTAGCTACAGTCGGTGGTGTTCCTGTAACGGATCTAATTTCATCAGAACGATTGAAGGAAATTGAAGATCGTACGCGTGTTGCTGGTGGGGAAATTGTCAAACTATTCGGAAATGGGTCTGCATTTTATGCACCTGCCCAATCTGCAATTGAAATGGCAGAATCATATTTGCGAGATAAAAAACGAGTCATACCCTGCGCATCCCTTTGCGAGGGCGAATTTGACGTAGATGGCTATTTCATTGGTGTACCATCTGTGATTGGTGCTGGCGGTGTTGAAAAAATTCTGGAATTCACACTAACAGACGATGAAAAGGCCGAATTAAAAAATACATTGGATGCAGTGAAGAAAACCGTCTCAGAGACCGGTTTATAAACTTCATTCTCCACCAATATTAGGTGGATCATATATTGAATAATAGAAAAAGTCCGTCGGTAATATACCGGCGGACTTTTTCTATCTTTTCTATATATTTTAATTTTATGACAACCTTATTGATAAGGCCGTGTCATACATCGTGTGAACAAACTAAATCTTGAAAAACGAAATCAGACAATTAATTCAATTAGCCCAAGCTGGAGATTCGGAAGCATTTCACCAACTTGTGGCTTTACACGATGAAAAAATAATGACATTGGCTTTTCAACTTACTCAAAATAAAACAGATGCAGAGGACCTATATCAAGAGGTCTTTATCAAGGCATATAAAAGTTTATCAAAATTTCGCTTTCAAAGTGCATTTTATACATGGTTATATAGAATTACGGTGAATACCTTTTATAATTTGAAACGGTCACAAAATAAAATGCTTATTCAAGAGACATTAGAAGATGGGCCAGATCCTCTTTTAAATATTTCTGAAGAGCCAAAATCGCCTTATGCCCAAAATGAAATTATGATTGCAGTAAAAACAGCTGCGGAAAAACTTCCAGACAAACAACGAACGGCATTTTTACTCAAGCATATACAAAACTTAAAAATCCGTGAAATTTCCGTAATTATGGGTATCGGTGAAGGTACCGTAAAAAAATATCTATTCCGGGCCATAGAAAAACTTAGAATTGAACTGAAAGATTACCGTTATGAATGATATTTCCAATAAATTGAAAGAAAAGGCATCGCTTTATGTCCTGGATGCCATGGATATCAAAACACGGCAATCATTCAAAACTTTAATTGATCATGATGACCATTTAAAACAATACGTTTTGGAATTAAAGAACACTTTGGCACTTACATTAGATTCTTTTGAATACAAACCATCAGAAGAAGAATTACAAGGTCAACGAAATTTGTTAAGGGCGCGGACGCTTCAATTAGACAATAGTCAATCTAATGACCCTTTGTTTGAAAAAATTAGTCATGCTTTTGACTCAGTTCTTTCACCCCGCCAACCTGTTTGGGCGGTGGTAACATATGTGGTGATTGCTTTTATTGCGGGACGATTTTTATCTATTCCTCCTCAACAAGGCGACTCTACAAATCAAAATTTTTCTTCTACCGGAATTTTAAATCTCATCCAAGAAGACGCATTCTCTAATATTCAGTTTGAAAAATCAGACAATGATAATATCCGTCTGGCATTGGAAACAAAACAGAATGTAGACATAGCTGGTGGAACTAATGATGAGATTATTCAGCAAATATTGTATTATTTATTACTCAACGATGCGAATCCAGGGAAAAGACTCCAAGCTGTGAGACTCATAGAAGCTGTTCCAGCGCAAGATAGTAAAAAACTCGTGCTCATTTCATCTGTATTATCTGAAACCAATACAGGTATACGACTAAGAGCTCTTGATTTATTATCCCAATTTGAAACGGACAAAACGATTCGGGATGCCTGCTTAAAGATTTTACTGGAAGACCAAAATGAAGCCGTTCGAATGGGGGCCCTATCTATCTTGGCCAATAGTCCATCAGCAGATATCGTTCCTGCTCTCCGGGTCGTGAGTCTTATGGATCAAAATGAATATATTCGTGAACGGGCAGTAGAAGTAATGACCGATATAAGTTACTTAGCCGAAGACCAAGCATTAGAGGTAATTCAATGAAATATCTTATTCCATTAATGTTCATCGTCTCAGCTCATACTCAAAACTTGTATGAGTCATTCGAAACGTTTGATAAAGATTCAAAAAATTGGTATGTAGCCAAAACGACATACGAATTTGATGTGCGTAAAGCAGAAGTAAATAACCGAGTGGTAGAATTCAGAAATGTCATCGGTGACATTTCTGTTGAAGGAAAACCAACAACGACTGTTACGATTATTGAAAAAATAAAAATACGATCAAAAATCAAGTCATCTGCAGAAGAAATATTTCAATCCAGCAAGGCTGAGGTGTCCAAATCCGGGATGGGACATATCCAATTTAAGGGTAACAAAAAGTCCCGTTCCCATAAGGTTCACTATGATTATGATGTCATCGTCCCAAATCATTATAACCTGAGAATGTATACTTCTGGCGGTGATGTAGAAGTGTTATATCTTACTGGAGAAGCTTATCTCAAAACTAGCGGCGGTGACGTGGATGTGACTGCCTTAACCGGTCGTCTCACCGCCAAGACTTCCGGTGGTGATTTAACTCTGAAAAAAGTGAAAGGCGTGGCCAATATCCGTACATCAGGCGGTGATATTGAACTTACTGATTGTGTAGGCAAATTGGAGGGGACTACATCTGGTGGCGATATAGATGTTTCTTTCTGTCAGGCCGAAGTGGATATGCATACCAGTGGGGGAAATATTGACTTTAGAGAAATTACAGGCAAAAATATTTACGGTAGGACTTCCGGAGGGGACATCGAAGTTGAAGATATTAAAGGTGATTTAGAAGTTTATACATCTGGTGGGAATATAGAAGTGGAAAACCTATACGGCCATTTAGAAGGTGAAACATCTGGAGGTCATATAGATCTTGTTCGAATTCAAGGGAATGTTGATGTGAAAACCAGCGGCGGAACCATCAAGGGGGATCGCATTCATGGAAAAATATATGCCCGAACCAGCGGTGGATCCGTTAATATTGAAAAGATCTGGGATCAGTCGTTGAAGAATCATGACATTAATTTGAGAACCAGCGATGGTAGTATTGGATTAATCCTACCAGATAATTTTCCTGCTTCTTTTGATGCATTCGTTGAAAATCGTCGATCTACCAGCGTCATTGATTCTGAATTTCCATTACAAATCCGTCTTGATGATGGTGATGTGATTGGTTCTGGTGATATAAACGGGGGAACGTTTATTGTGAAATTAAAATCGAGCCGCGGCTCAATCACTATAGAAAAAGATTAAGGCCATGAAAATATTATTATCATTTATTATTCTGAATATGGGAATTGCCCAGGACACAACTGAGGTAAAAATCGTTGTTGATCCAGCCATTTCTCCAGAATCCACCCAAGATGAGAAAAAAGAAAACTTAGCCACAGATGAATTCACATTCCGTGAGGATGTAACCATTGCCTCTAGTGAGGTATCTGAAACCAATATGCGTATCATCGGTGGAGATTTGACTGTTTTTGGTACCGTGAATGGCAAGATAACCTTATTTGGTGGTGATGCTACCCTAAAAAATGGCAGTGTGCTGAATGGCGAAATCATTACCATCGGCGGGAACGTTTACCGTGAACCCAAAAGTATGGTAAATGGAAAAATTATCGAGAATAATCTGTCGGAAGGATTGATTTACCGAGAAACGGACAAGGAAGATGCCATTCAGGGAACAACTGAATTTGGTTTGGATCAAAAATCAGAACGATCCCGCCAAAGTTGGATACATCCCGAACGCCCGGTCGTTCAGTATAATAGAAATGAAGGCCTCTTGCTTATGCCTTTTAATGAACGATGGGATCGTCATTCAAAATCAAATTTTAGACTCAATTGGTCAGCAGGGGTTCGCTGGAGAAAAGGACTTGCTCCCGATTATGTCGGACGTGCTACTTTTGAAAAAAACTTTTTTGAGAATCAAAATTTGGTCCTTTATACGAGTTTATTTAAAGAAGCGCGAACCGATGATGGATACAGACTACCCCAAAAAGAAAATGGATTGGCCAGTTTTTTAGCCCGGCAAGATTTTTATGATCGTTGGGAAGAACAAGGATGGGAAGCCGGTATTGGGTTAAACCTTTTTAATAATATTAGAATCAAGGGTCGGGTTGTATCTGCTGAGCAGGATACACTCCCAATTTCGAGTATGTATAGTCTTTTCGAAAAACAGCGGGCCTTAAGACCAAATCCTGTTTTGGACCCAACATCTATTAACTATTCGGAAATTTCAATAATGGGTCGATCCACCCATTATTCTCCGTTGAGCACGGGGTTAGCCGTGTTTTTACAATCTGAATACATTCAAGCATCCGGCGATTCTACCACCGTATTTAAAATGGACTATGGGAAAGCAATCCGGCGTAATCTTGCATTAATTGTATTCAATTGGGAATTTTCTGAAGGTCTTGTATTTCGTTCCAGACTCATGATGGGCTCTGCTGGAGAAACGCTACCTATCCATCGATTGTTTACTGTGGGTGGCCTTGGCTCTGTGGCAGCACAGCCCTATAAATATCAACAAGGGAATCAAATGGCACAGTTAAATCTGGCATTGTTATTAACCCCCGCGTTTACCGATGGCGATTGGCTAATTTCATTTTTTGTTGACGGTGGGCGGGCTTGGGATGGAAATACATTTGAAACAGACTGGGTTTCCGAAAACTCAAAGTTAGGTATTTCATCTGCAGGCATCGGTATTGGTCATGGTGATTTTGATGATGATTTTGATTCAATGATTAATATAGCCAAACCCATAGACCACGATGGCCCTTACGAAATCACCTTTCGTATTAACTACTCTTTTTAACATGAAAAAGACACAATATATTATAGTAATCTTTCTCCTATCGTTTGGCATGGGCCAAGGTCCATCCGCTTCCCTATTTCAACAAGATAAAGGGCGTGACGACAAAGGAAAGTGGATCCAGGATCATTATAAATATACAGTGGGTAATATTGACCAATTAGAAGTGGATATTGAATATGGTATGGGGGAATTCAATCTAGATGCAAACATGAAACCAAAATTAATCAGCGGAAATATCTTTTATTACCCTCTCTGGTTTGCACCTGAGATTGAATATGAAGAAAGGTCTAATCGAGGGATTCTTTCAATCCGGACAGATCAAGAGGACAATTTTGTTATGAGTGACTATAAAATATTTAAAAATGGCTTCAATAAATTTGAAGATAATTCTCTTGATTTTTCCCTTCCATCAATGGTGCCAATTGAATTGGATTTGGATATCGGTATGGGTGAATCAAATATTGATTTTACCGACTTAATATTATCTCGCATCCAAATAGAAGGTGGAATGGGTGAAATGAATGTGGAAATGCATAAACCCAATCCTATGGTATGTGATTTTCTAAAGATTGATACAGGCTTAGGATCATTTGAAGCGGAAGGATTGGGGAATATTAACGCTCGGGAAGTGGATATAGAAGTGGGCATGGGCTCTGCAGATATCGATTATCGGGGACATTTTAACCATGATGTTGAAATTAATATTGAAGTGGGTATGGGATCGATTGAGCTGATACTACCAGAAAATGTGAATGTGAAGGCAAAAGTTCACCACAATTTTTTATCCAGTATTGATATGGATGATTTAATCAAAAAAGGGAATTATTATTTAACCGATGATTGGGTATCAGATCGGCCAACAGTTTACCTCGATATCAGTGTTGGATTGGGATCTGTCGATATTAATCTACGATAAAAATAGACCCGTCCTGGATCTCTACAGGAAATGATTTTATTTTAATATTCGGATTGGCAGCTGCACATGCGGTTTCAACATTAAAATCCCATAAATGAAATTTGCATTGAATTATTTTTTCAGAAATATTGCCATCCGCCAATGATGCACCTCTGTGGGGACAGCGATTATCCCATGCAAATACAATCCCTTTTATATTAAACAAAGCAATGGGAATATCATTTACCATAACCAGTTTACTCCCCCCTTCTGGAATTTCAGAAAATTTCGCGACTTTTATCATTCAACCATAGCTAATACTTCGGCTACCAGTTTTTCTATTCCTTCCGCTGCGTCCTTGATGGATTTTGCCTCCATATATGCAGGTGTTGTCACAATTCTTTTCTCCTTATCCACTACCATTTCATCTACTGGGCATGATACATGTACACTGCCCATTGCTTTTATATCACCTGCAGTTGCTTTATCTGTTCCAATAGTCAAGTTGGCAGACTCATCCAAATTACCTAAGATTTTGGCCATCATGGCCGGTGCTATACATATAGCGCCAATGGGTTTTTGTAATAGATGAACTTCTGAAACCAGTCGATTTACGTCGGGATTAATAGAACAATCAGCGCCAGACATGGCATAATCACTTAAATTTTTTGCGACACCGAACCCCCCGGGAATTATTAAAGCATCAATATCATGACCTGTTACTTCTGCCATATCTTTTATATCACCCCGGGCAATGCGAGATGACTCTACAAGTACATTTCGAAATTCATCCATTTCTTGCCCTGTATAATGATTAACCACATGCATTTGGTCAATATTGGGCGCCATAAGAATCATTTCGACACCTGCACGATCCAGGGCCAACATTGTAATCACTGTTTCATGAATTTCTGATCCATCATTCACACCACACCCAGACAATAAAACACCTACTTTTTTCATAATTTACCTATTTGTTTAATTAATTGTAAAGACTCAGCATGTTGAGTCTCTACTTTGTATTTTGATTAATATTTCTATTTAGACCTGAAAATTTGGTACGTTTGACCGCAGATCCTTTAAACAATTTACGAAACCCATCTTCACTCATTTTAGTCCAATCTTTGTTGGACCATTCTAAAAAAGCTTGTCGTGGTTGGAAAGCTTCTTCATTAGAAACTTGGCTAAATTTTTGATTCCATGGACACACCTCCTGACAAATATCACATCCATAAATCCAACCGTTTAAATTTTCATTTTCACTAAAGTCACCACGATATTCAATGGATTGGTATGAAATACATTTTCTTGAATTAATGGTATATTCATCCAATGCCTGGGTAGGACATGCATCAATACAAGCAGTACAAGAACCACACAAATCCTCTCGAAAACTTTGGTCATATTCCAACTCAATATCCAAGAGAAGTTCGCCCAAAAATATCCAGCTGCCATAATCTCGAGTAATCAGATTGGTATGTTTTCCCTGCCAACCTAATCCCGCTTTCTGAGCCCATACTTTATCCATTACCGGAGATGTATCTACGCACACAATTCCTTTCATTTCTGGATTTTCTTCTTTCAACCACGCCAATAAATGAAACAGTTTCTTCTTCAATAAATCATGATAATCATCCCCCCAGGCATAATTGCTGAATTTGAGATCAGTCGTTATATCTGACTGATCTTTTCCGACAAAATAGTTCATCCCGACGCTAATAACAGACTTCGCTTCCGGGAAATATGTATGAATATCTCCCCGCTCATCCTTTCGCTTTGCAATCCATTCCATGGTGGCGTGGTTACCTACATTTAGCCATTGATCCAGATTTCTCTTCGCGTCCGGTGTGGGTTTCGCTTTAGCAATACCCACTTTTTGGAACCCAAATCCCTTCGCTTTTGATTTGATTGATTCTGAAAGAGAAATTTTCATCATAGAATTTAGAGAACCCAAATTACCACATCACACCAAAATTGGGATGTAAATTTTAGCAACTTATGAGTGAATTACATCCAAATTTAATCGAGTGGAAAACTGGCGGTGAGATGCAGACTGTATTGTCCGGTTCATTCGAAATATTTTGCCGGCAAATTGGAAATCCAAATGCTGATTCTAATAAAACAGTTCTCCTACTTCATGGCTTCCCTGAATCGTCCTATTCTTATCATCGCGTTATTGATGGTCTAAGACCTTTTTTTGATCGCATTGTTCTTTTTGACTTTTTGGGCTTTGGCCTAAGTGATAAACCGATTAATCATCATTATAATATTTTTGAGCAAGCGCAAATTGCTTTGGATGTTTGGCAATCTTATGGCATAAAAGGAGGACATTTGATTGCCCATGATATGGGCGACACTGTTACCAACGAGCTGATGTTCTTAGCAAATACCGGAATCGGCAATTGGTTCTCAGATGGTTTTCAATCGGTGACATTCACCAATGGGGGTATGATAATTGAACTTTCAAAACTTAGGATTTTACAAAAACTAACCTTAAACCCTATCTTAGGTCCGGTGTTGTCAAAACTATCAAGCTACAAAGCATTTAAACAGCAAGTTAATAGCGCCAATGGCAATAAATCTTTGGTTGAATCCGAAATTGAAATAATGTGGTCAGCGTTTCGTAGTGGGAATGGTAAAATAATTGGTCATCGGCTCATACAATATATAAATGATCGATATAGATATCAAAACAGCCGATGGTTGCCGGCGCTCAAAGAAACATCTATTCCAATTCATTTATGTTGGGGTGAGTTGGATTCAGTTGCCCCAATAGCCATTGCTGAAAAACTTAATAATGGTACATGTCCCAATTCGCATTTCACACGTATGTCAGAAACTGGCCATTTTTGCCAATTGGATAATCCTGAAAAATGGATAGAAAGTGTTTTAAATTTTTATCGAGCGGATTAAACCCTGCTCCTCAATAGTTTTTCAGCCCATAATATTCCGATGATTGTTTTTACATCGGTAATCTTTCCACTCCAAACCCATGATAATGCTACTTTCAATGATGTAGGAAGCAACTCCAGAAATTCGTCCTGATCTAAATTATGTTCTGTTTGTGTTAAATCTTCGGCGAGATACATCCACATTTTTTCATTGGTAAAACCAATCGCAGGGTGAATATTGGTTAAATAAGTTACTTTACTTGCTTGATATCCAATTTCCTCTTCCAATTCACGATGGGCACAATCTATCGGTTTTTCACCTTTATCCAGTTTACCGGCTGGGAGTTCAATAAATTCCTGACCTGGCCCATATCGAAACTGCCTAATAAGGCAGATATTTCCATCGGGTAAAATTGGAATTATGCAAACGGCACCTGGGTGGTCAATCCATTCTCGGGTACTGGTTTTGCCATTGGGTAATCTAACTTTGTCAAAGTATAAATCTAGGTAACGGCCAGAGAATTTTTTCTCTGAAGTTAATTTAGTCTCTTTTAGATCTGACAATATTATTGTATCGATTATCGGTATTCTTTGAGAAGATTTTTGGCTTTTTTAATCTGCTCCCAATCTTCTACAGGCCGATTGTTAGAAGGTGCCATGGTTGCAACTTCCTCTAATATAGAAATGGCACTATCGACCTTTTTTCCCTTGTAATAAGCTTGTCCTAAATAGACTTTTTGGTTAGGCGTTGCCGCACCAGTCTCAACAGCTTTCTCTAACCAAATAATCGCATCATCATTATCTGGCCAAGACAATAGGAACGGAATGTATGGGGATTTATAATGTACTGCACCCAACATAAAATAACCTCCACCATCTTCATATTGTGGGTCCAAAGCAATAATTTTTTCTGAATGATCCTTCATTAGGTCAGCTACCCCTTCCTTTGCAGCGGTGAGAATTCCGTAGACTTCTGACCAACTTCCCAAGTTTACTAAGTACCAATACCGAAAAGGTGCTGAGTTTGGATATTCCGCAATATATTTTTCGCCTAAATCCTTTCCTTTTTGAAAAGACTTTTTTTGAGCCTTTTCATTTTCTCCAATAAATTTCCCATGAAAATAGACGCACTTCATTAATGCCAATGCGGCTTCTTTTTCCACTTTAGGATTTTTTAATGCTTCTTCTAAATGAGATATTGCGTTTTCAATTGGAGAAGGAGCTGCCTTATCCTCTACGCTGCCTATTGCTCTATTTTTAAATGCGGATTCCCCCAATTCTAGGGCAGATTGGCTGAACCCGGCACCTGTAAGTACAACTAGGAGAATTTGAGTGATATTTTTCATTTTCATCCCCCAGTTTCCGTTAAATATTAAAAGTATTCAATGTAGGTAATTTTTAATTCACGTTGAAAATAGTCCACTTTTTCATCATCAAATAGTAAATTATTAAAATCCATTTCAATATGGAGATGCTCAACAAATGTCCATCGGATGGCAGCATTTAAATAGCCACCTCTACTAATGGACATGGTCTTTGCCGTCATGTCATTTTCATTGAGAGCAGCATTATATTCCAATAATAATGATAATTCAGGATTGAATTCAATATCGAACCCAAAGAAATAATTCAAATCCTTATCTCCGTCATTCACCTCTGCAAAATTATAATTGGTACCTGCGTGCACACCAAGATTCCCTAAGGGGGTTTTCCAGTTTTTACTACCAGCAAAATATAATCCCATGGCTTTCACGTCATAACGCATCAATGAATCCGCTTCATTAAAATGACCCAGCCCCTGAGTATTTAACCCAAAAGAAACACCGGGCATGGACTCCGTTTCATCTATAAGACGATATTTGAGATTTGCTTCTGGCCTTGGATACCAAACGAGGCTATCATCGCCTATCAAGTTAGCTGATCCAAAAGAAAGTCCAAATTGGAATCTATCCGTGATGCCCACGCTGAGAGATGTCGTTAGACCACCACCCTTTTGCACTCGCATTTCCATGGCATAACTGCCCCGGACTAAAGTTCCAGCAGATGGAACGGTAACCAATGTTGTTGGAGGCGGATAGGATTGAGCCCACCCAATTATTGGAAGTAAAATAAAAAATGGTATTGAAATGGATTTAAAAAACTTCATTCAATCCTCTAGTATTAGTATGTGGTTAATGAGACATCAATTTAGCCATTGCACTCAATCCAATGCAAGTTCATGGAAAAATCTGTTCACCATACTTTGTCGTTATTGATTGCACTCGATATTTGGGCATCGTTAATTCACCTTTTTCCCCAATTATTATAAATGTAACGCGCTGTTTACCCAATTCTACTACGTGAATCAACAAACTATCCCCATTGGTCAGAACCATTAAATCATAATCTGTTTTAGGGATAAATACGTCAAATGGAACGGTTAAATCTTTTTCCCGAATTTCTTCTAATATAATTGAAATTTCATCCAGTCGATTTCCATAACGCGGCGGTGGTGTTTTATATAATTGATCGGCCAGTGGTTTAACCAATGCCACATGGCTCACTTCTTGCCCACGATGGTCAAACTCCCAGATTTCTTTCCGGTTCGTCAACATATCTATAGAATATGCAAATCGGCGAATGGTTTTTTCCGTTGGTAATGATATCCAAAGTTCACCATTTAATAAGCCCAGGTGATCATAAATAAAATCGATTTTCCCATAATGGTCACTTCGAACATCTGTAAAATGGATTGATTCAATTTGATCGGATTCATTCAGTATAAACTTGGATGCCTGCCCCTCATAGTATCCCTGAATTTGTTTAGGGGTTTCCTTCCGAAATTCTTCTGACCACGGTTCATCCACCCCATATTGAATCAAGCTATCAGGTTTTTGATCTGCATCAAGAAAATATCTCCTGATTAATTTGTTTTCTTTAGAATATTGTAATACTTCCTGATTTATAGATTCACCGTCCGCATTAATCCATTCCTTCATTACAGCTAATTTCCTATCATTATAAAAAACTTGGAGGTGCGGTCTCTCAAATCGATCTGTAGCCAGCAGACGATTGTCAGATAAATAATCGTGATCGGTTGCATAGAACCTCATAAAGCTCACCTCTCCATTCTGTCCATTTAAGATCGTAAACACCATCAGTAATATTGAAAAAACCTTCATACTACATCCCTTTGTGGTCGGACATTTGGCTCAAAAATCTATTGGACCAGGATTTAAAATCTCCGCAGGTAATGGTTGATCGCATTTTTTCCATGAGGGTCATATAATAAGTCAAATTGTGGATGGAAGCCAAGCGTAACCCTAACACTTCCTTTATATTAAATAGATGACGTAAATAGGCACGGGTAAAGTTTTGGCAGGTATAACAAGTACATTCAGGATCTATCGTTTCAAATGATTCTTTATGTCGGTTATTTTCGATATTGATAATGCCTTGACTGGTAAATAATTGTCCGTTCCTCGCATTGCGTGTGGGCAACACACAGTCAAACATATCCACACCCAATTGGACAGATTTAACCAAATCTGTTGGGCGACCTACCCCCATAAGATATCTCGGTTGATCTTTGGGGAGAACACCATCCATTTGCGCAACCGTTTCAAACATGGCATTTTTTTCTTCTCCAACAGCCAATCCGCCAATGGCCATTCCACACTTGGCAAAGGGTATTAACGCTTCAGCACTTCTCTTTCTAAGAGATTCATAAATACTCCCCTGAACAATGGGGAATAGTATTTGTTGCCAATCAAATAATGGACCATTATTCTTTAAATATTTATGGCATTTTCCCATCCAAAGGGTAGTGCGATCCACTGCTTTTTCAACAATTGATTTTTCAGCTTGTCCCGGGGGACATTCATCGAACGCCATAATAATATCAGACCCCAAATGACGTTGGATATTCATGGATACTTCCGGGGTAAATAAGTGGCGACTACCATCTAAGTGGGATTGAAACTCCACACCTTCATCTGAAATTTTATTTAACCGCGCTAATGAAAATACTTGAAATCCGCCACTGTCCGTCAATAAAGATTTATTCCAATTCATAAATGAATGAAGACTTCCGGCTTTTTTAATTAATTCGTGGCCGGGACGAATATATAAATGATATGTATTCCCAAGAATTATCTGTGCATCTAAATGTGTAAGCACTTCGGGGTCAATTGTTTTTACCGCACCTTGGGTACCAATTGGCATAAATACGGGCGTTTGTATTTCACTATGGTTTGTCTTGAGGATACCCAGCCGAGCTGACGTTCCTTTGTCGCTTTGAACGATTGAATATTTCATCAAAACAAAAGATGGAACGCTTCACCCACATTTGAAACGCCTGATATTTTTATACCCTTTGGTGGCTTTTTCAAGCGTTTTACATTGGCCGTTGGTGCAATTACTGTTTTAAAGCCTAAAGATTTTGCTTCATTGATCCTTGCATCTAATCTGCTGACTGACCGTACTTCGCCACCCAAACCAACTTCACCAATTAAAATAATAGATTTGGGTAAAAGTTTATCTCGAGCACTTGAAGCCACCGCCGTTATAACAGCCAAATCAGCAGCAGGATCATCTATTTTGAGTCCACCGACTAAATTGACAAAAACATCTTTGGTGCCCATGTGGGTTCCCAATCTTTTTTCGAGGACAGCCAACAGCATGGCCAATCGTTTAAAATCAAACCCATTTACGTTTCGCTGGAGTGTCCCAAAATTTGCGTTAGAAACCAAAGCTTGAACTTCCACCAAAATGGGGCGACTCCCCTCCAAAGATGGAAAAATGGTTGATCCAGAAATATCATCCCGTCTTTCAGCTAAAAAGAGCTCCGATGGGTTTTTCACCTCAATGAGACCATTCGATTCCATCTGAAAAATGCCCACCTCATTAGATGTCCCGAACCTATTTTTTGAAGATCTGAGAATGCGGTGGTCATGTCGATCATCTCCTTCAATGTATAAAACAATATCTACCATATGCTCCAGCATTTTAGGCCCAGCTATGACACCTTCTTTTGTTACGTGACCAATAATTATTACGGCTATATTTCTTTGCTTGGCCAATTGAAGAAGTTGTTGGCCGCATTCACGAATCTGACTAACGGATCCGGGTAGGGAATCCAACGCATCACTGAAAACGGTTTGAATGGAATCAATCACCAATAGCTCAGGTAGAACTAAAGAGACTTGATCTAGTATACCCTCTAATCGGTTTTCAGATGAAAGGTGTAAGGTATCCGAACTAACATTTAACCTTCGGGCGCGCAATCCAATTTGTTCTTCACTTTCTTCCGCAGAAACATAAAGAACCGGTTTTGAAAATGCAGGTAATATTTGAAGTGCCAATGTGGATTTTCCAATTCCTGGGTTCCCGCCTAATAAAATAAGTGATCCCGGCAATAGTCCGCCGCCCAAGACTCGATCCATTTCTGCAATCCCTGTTGGAATTCGGTTTAAGTCTTCTCCTTGTAGAATATCCGTCAATTTGTGAGAATCACGAACAATACTACTCATATCTTTATTGCGGTTTTTTGAAACCTTATATTCGCCGAGTGTTCCCCATTCCTTGCAGGATGGACACTGACCATGCCATTTGGGGTGGTCATTTCCACAGGCTGAGCAAAGGTATACAGTTTTAGATTTTAATTGAGGCATTTGGACGGAAGAAATTGAATCAGGAAAAAGGTAGAATCAAGCTGAAAGGTATTGATTTTCTACCAATCATACCCAATAGATAAAAACCATTGGGGCTTAGAGAAACCGCTATCAGTCCAATCATATGCCGCTTCAATCCGTAATAAATAGATAAAGGGGACTTTTATCCCATAGCCAATAGATCGAATCCACGGTGAAAAATTTTCTGGTATATTATTTCCGTATTTAGCTTGTAAAAATGCGGAGTCTGAAAATTCACGGCGATCATCCCAAGCGGCACCAATATCCATAAAGATATGCCCACGGATATTCCCTAAAACCATTTTCATGGGGAAACCCAATTGAAAATATTGGATAAATGGAAAACGAAATTCAAGATTGGCTAAAAGTACATTTGTCCCAAATCGCTCTGAATAACGTGCCCCACGTAGTGGATAGGCAAATTCAGAAAAATAAATATCCTGAAGCAACGTATTATTATTACTATCTAAAATAACATTCCGCCAGCGCGTTTCTCCAGATGTTTCATCATCAACGCCATCAGTAGATCCTGTTCCAAAAATCCAGTTCTGCATGCCGCCTAAAAAGTACTTTTGTGGGTTTTTCCCTGTACTTGTCCCAAAAAATAATCGCCCAGCAAATGAATAATCTCGAGTAATCATTTGATATTTTCGCATATCAATCTTTAGTTTTTGATAAGAAATTCCCTTATCACCCATGGCGGGACTCATTTCAAATGTCGTATTTTGACGAAATCCATCCACAGGGCCCGTGTAGCCAAAAACAGCATTGTCATATATATAGCTCAGAGTGGGATTGGCCGATACAAAACCATCATCCTGTATAATTTCATTTTTGTTTAGATAGGAATCAATATTAAATAATTTGTAATCCAAATTATGAATAATTAAACCCGCATCAATTCGATGAAACCGGTTGAAGGGTCGTGATGCCATAGCCGCCAAACCGTAATGACGCATTCGAGCTGTTAAATCAGTCGGCAATCCCATTTCATTAAACGCATATCCTGCATAAAAGAAATCGGCTTGATGAAAAAGAGTAAAATAATAATTCAATCGATTTTTTAAATAGGCGTAATTCAGATAATAATCGCTATTTTGCAATGAAATTTGCGATTCCATGGCAACAGATATTTGGTGATCTCCCATAATATCACTGAAATAAAACATGAATAATCCTTGATGGCCAAACACATTATTATACCCATAAGCGCCCTGAGCAATATCGAGGCTAAATCGAGTTTTATAAGCTTGTGGAATGTAATCACCATCATCCTTTTTATAAATTGAATCTGGCTTAGAATCCAAGGGCTGGTCTCTCATAGATTCTTTATTATACTGCTCATATTCCCAAGCAAATATATATGTGGAATAATCAGTCGTATTTGCGGCAGTACCTTTCAACTTATGTTTCCGTAGATCAGCCAACTCTTCCTGATCATTTTCTTTGCGATTTGCAATAAAATTGGTTGCAGAAACAGAAGTTGAATCTAAAGCCAACGGATTGTTGATACGGTAAATATCCCAACCAAGACCAGCGTACCCAGCAAATACCAAGGTGCCATCATCGCGAGTAAGACTCAATTGAAAAAGACCTGTGAGTAAGTTAGTAACAACTTGCGATCTACCTGAATTCAAATCATGGCGAAAAAGATTCCAAGTCCCTTGGTAATCACCTGTATAAAATAAGCTGTTATCTGTATTCGCAAAAATTGGATAATTTTCATTATAATCCGTATCTGTAATTCGAGTTACATCTCGAGAATCAACATCAATTGTATAAATATCTTGATGGTTGTAATTATGGCTCAGCATGTCTTTAGCTGTTGTTTCACCTTTGTTACTAAGCCCGCCACGATCAGAAACAAAAACAATAGTTTTTCCATCCGGACTCCAGGATGGTTCTGTATCAGAAAAAACATCAGCCGTAATGTTTATTTTTTCTTTGTTGTCTAAATCATAAAGATAAATATCACTGGCACCGCCTTCGTTACCTACAAATGCCAATTGTTTACCATCTGGACTCCAAGATGCTGTAAATACACCATCCAAATTAAAATTTATTTTTTTCTCCTTCCCTGTATTGACATCAATCAAATATAGCGCATCATGGGCCCCAGATTTTGCAGCAATCACGATCTGTTTACTGTCCGGTGACCAACTGATTCCGGGTTGAAGAAATTTTAATTCCTCGAAGTTAATTGACCGATTTCCCTTAACAACTCTGTCAATTTTTTTGCCTGTAACCGCATCCAATATATAAACATCCATATATCCTGACCGATCAGAAAGAACGGCAATTTTGCTTCCATCTGGAGATACAGTAGGTGAAACATTATAAAAGTTTTTATCTTTTTTATGATCAGTTAATGGTTTTGCAATATCTTTTACTTCATCCCGGCCTGCAACATCGGGATAGTATTCTTTTTTAATATATTTATGCCATTGTTCAGTCAATTCTTCAAAATCCATTCCCAATGCTTCTTTAAATCCCTTTTCTGCATTTCCATGACGTTTCATAGCTTGGAATATTTCACCAATTTTTTCCCGTCCATATTTTGTTGCAATAAACCGCCAAACAGATTGTCCACCTTTATAGGCTAAAAAATATTCCAATTCACGGATCGTTGGAATTCTCTCATTGATGGCCAAATCACGAATGGTCATATCTGCCTGAGTATCCCAATTCATAGATAGATATTCGGCCAAACCTTCATTTGCCCAAAGCGGAATTCGAAGGTTCATACCTCCGGCAATCACATTTTGCATTCTACCACCATAAACCAAGTCATTAATCATTGCATGGACCAATTCATGATGAATCACATGCCGAAATGCAGCATAGTCACCTTCAAAAGGAAGGACCACCCTATTTTTAAATAATTCAGTTACACCACCGATCCCTTCCTGCATGTATTGACCAATCACATTCGTTTGTTGAAATTCATTATGTGAATGGTATACAATTATTGAGACGCGTTTTTTTAAATTCCAGCGAAGGTGCTTTGCTATTTGTTCATAAGCATCTGCTGCAACTTCCATCGTAAAATGTGCCAATTCCATTTCATCGCCATAATAGTAAACATCAAATTGAGGTGATGATATAAATTGCCAATCATAATCACGATACTGCACTTTATTTTGCCCAAAAGATTGGGCGTTGAGCATCATGGATGAGATAAGAAGAAGTATGAAAATTATTCGTTGCATGCTTTTATATAGTCGAATTTAATCTATTAGTTCCTCAATTTCGACGATTATCAACGAAAAATGTTAAAATATTTTTTGTTAAAATTTTATAGTTTCCAGATTGACTAGCCCATAAGCGAAACAGTATTTTAAGCACTATGGATTTGCCCATCTATTTTATTTCCGACATCCATTTGATGCTGAACAGGTCAACATCCGAGGTGAAACGACAAAATAAGTTGTTCCAGTTTTTTCGTCACGTGAAGAAATCAGGTGGAACACTTGTGATCAATGGAGACCTCTTCGATTTCTATTTTGAATACAAAGATGTTATTCCAAAGGTCTTTGTTCCTTTTTATCATGAAATATTAAAATTACGGGAAGCGGGAATAAAGGTACATTTCATTCTAGGGAATCATGATTATTGGGTTCGAGATTTCATCACAGATACTCTGTTTGATTATACGTACTTCTCGGATACATCATTTGAAATAAATAAAAAGAAGTTTTATGTAACCCATGGGGATGGTTATTTATCCTGGGACTTGGGATATCGAATACTCAAAGGGTTTCTTCATTCCAGACTATTCATATGGTTTTATCGTATGATCCATCCAAGAATCGGATATGCTTTTGCCCGATGGATTTCTAAAAAAGGTGAAAATTATTTACATTCAGATGCCTATAATAAAAAAATATGTGACGAAATGGCGATTCATGCGCAAAAAAAGTTGGATCAAGGGTTTGAATATTTTATTACAGGCCATTATCACCAAGCGAAGGATTTACCCCTGAATGGTGGTAAATTAATGATTCTCGGAGACTGGCTTAGTTTTTTTTCTTATGTAAAATTCGATGGTCATGATCTGAAATTAAAATTTTGGGACAATCATGAAACGCCTTAATATTATAATTCTACTATTTGTTTCGCTCGTTTTTATAGACGGCTGTTCCATGATAAAAAAATTCTGGCCGGGGAAACGGGGCCCCAAAGATGATATTTCATATGAGTTAATTGAAAACCTCAGTACCGCTTTTAGTGAAGGAAAACTCCAAGCACTTGAGGAAATGATTGCCATTTACGATGACACAAACCAACCATTCGATGTTCGAATTGCCGCGGGAAAAGCTCTGGCAGAAACCCAACACCCTACCGCTTTAAATGCTATTTCAAAAACCGTAGGAGATGCGGCAGCGCTGGATGTGACTTTTATGATCGCTTCGATTGAATTGTTAGCTGAATTTAAAGATGATCCACGTGCAGCAGATGCAATGGTCAACGCCATGAATAAAGTTGAAGTGAAAACCAATTCTCTCCAAATGGCATTGGTCCAAAATTTGAATCGGGTTCGAACCAAAGATCAGGTGTTGGCTTTGCTGGATCTTTATGAGGTCAGCCGAAACAATTTTAATCGTACCGAAAGATTGCTGACAGAAACATTGGGTGCCTTGGGAACGGATGAAGTAGTCCCGATCCTCACAAAAATCTCAAGAGATCCCGATGTAAACTTGGGTATTCGTAACCGCGCGTTGGAAATTCTCGGAAAGAAAGACCCGTCTCAAGTGGCCGGTGCTTTCGCCGAACTGTTGGGAGATCCTCAAACCAATTTGGAAGTTCAGGATTTCGCCCTAAACACCATGAAAGGCGTCAAAGAGGAAAATCTTATTCTTGCACTGCTCCAAACTTATCGATCCGGCAAAGACCAGTATTATAATTTGCTTACCACATTGTTAGAAGCATTGGGTGAATTCAATGATCCTGAAATTCGCAGCGCTGTGAAAGCCATCGCCATGAATAAGGACTATCCTTTGGACATACGGATGAAAGCAATCGAAAAACTATCGGATTTAGGGGATAACACTGTGATTCCAACCATCATGCCCATCCTATCGGACCCGGAACAATACAAGCTCCATGCCGCTGTGATTCAGACCGTTAAGAACCTTGGTCAATATGACGCTTATGAACAAGAAATTCATCGGCGGACTTTTGAGGCACATCAAAAAGCGATGACCTTAAATGAATAAATTTATTTTATCCATCATAGTAGTTGGTGTTTGTTTTAGCCAAGATGAGGCCGACACCACCGTTACCGCTCCTGTTGATACAACTGACCTTGTTGAGCCGGATACAGTTCAGGCAATCATCCAGGAGGAAATTCCAAAAACTACGGAACCGACTGCTAATGATACATTGGTTCCCTTGCCAGATGTTCGTGAACTGGGTGACAAGACAAATAAACTCCCTTTAGGCGAACCTTTTTTTGAATTGAAATCGAGCATTGATTTACTTCACCAACAAATGGATTCTCTCAAGCGGGTTATTTCCGTTTATGAAAAAGGGAAGGGTGCAATGCCGACTATCGATGAAGAATTACTGAACCTTATTAAAATTCCTCAATTGCGCCATCGGATTGAACTTCAAAATGGTACAATCGTTAATGGTGAAATAATTCAAGAGGATGATTTAGGCATCATTGTTCAGACGTCCATCGGCCAATTGTCCATTGAAATGGATCGGGTTGTAAACATCGTAGAAGATTTGCCACCCAATGCCAAGGTTGAAATAATGGGAGAGCCTTTTGTAAATGCGTTCCCGGATCGGGAAGAAATCTCTGGCGTCGTTAAGAATGTTGGTTTAAAACGGGCAGACTTTGTCCGAGTGATTGCTCATTTGTGGACAGCGACAACAGAACTGGTTCAAACAGATTCTATTTTTGTTACAGGGAAACAACAAAAATATTTAACGGGAATACGAACAGATACGGCACTTGAACCAGGATCAACCAGCGAATTTAAACTCACCATCCCTTTGTCCGATGAGGATAAAGTTTCCTATCGAACCTATGAAGTCCGTTGGGAAACATATAAATAAATCTATTTATAAAATAATTTGTTGGGAAAATTTCTCATACCATATGTGCTAATTATTGAAGTCCGGCAATTTTAACCATAATCGCATTTTGAGCATGCATTCTATTTTCAGCTTCATCAAATACAATTGAATTCGTTGATTCCATCACAGCATCTGTCACTTCCCGACCTCGCTCCGCTGGAAGGCAATGCATAAACAGGGTTTCTTTTCCTGTTGAATTCATCATAGCAGAATTCACCTGAAAGTCAGAAAAAACCTTCTCCCGCTCTTCCGCCTCTTCTTTCTGCCCCATGGATGCCCACACGTCCGTATAAATTACATCCGCTCTAGCGACCCCGGATTTTGGATCATTTGTTATTTCTACAGTTGAAATACCCGCCGATTCAACCAGTTTTATGGGTTCAGCATCAGGTTCAAAACCTTCAGGACAAACGCAGGTAAAATGAAAAGGAATTCGAGTAGCCAAGTGGAGCCAAGAATGCACAATATTATTTCCATCTCCCACATAAACAATTTTCATATTATTCAAATTACCTCTATGCTCATAAATGGTCAATATATCAGCCATAATTTGGCAGGGATGGTTATAGTCCGTCAGACCGTTTACCACTGGAATTGACGCATATTCCGCCAACTCTATCATATGTTTATGATCAAAGAGTCGTGCCATAATCATATCATTGTAACCGCTAAATACACGAGAAATATCTTTGATTGCCTCTCTTTTTCCAATTCCAATATCGTGGGGTCCTAAAAATAGGGCGTGCCCGCCCAAGCGGAAAAATCCTGTTTCAAAAGATACCCGTGTTCGAGCAGATGGCTTAGCAAAAATCATCGCGAGAGAATGATCCTTAAACGGTTTATAATCTTCTCTGTTTTTTAGCTTTGCCTTAATCTCTTTGGCTAATTCAAGTGTTTCCCAAATTTCATCGGTTGTAAAATCGGTTATATGTAAAAAATCTTTCTTCATTATTCATTTCCACTTTTGATTTCTTGTTCCATCTTCCCTGACCTATTATTCCTATAATATATATTTACTTAAGTCCTGATCCTCAACAATATCTTGCAATTTTTTCTCAACCATTTTTTTCGTTATGGTGATTGTTTTCTTTCGACCACTTGATTCTTCAAACATATATTCATCCAATAATGTAGTCATCACTGTATGAAGCCGTCTGGCACCAATATTTTCCATCTTTTGGTTTACCTCAACGGCGATCTTGGCAATAGCACGAATAGCATCCGTATTAAACTTTAACGTCACATTTTCGGCACCTAATAGGGCCATATATTGCTTAATTAACGAAGATTCAGGATGCTTTAAGATTTTAACAAAATCATTCATGGATAACTTATTCATTTCCACACGAATAGGAAAACGTCCTTGGAGTTCTGGAATCATATCTGATGGAGAGGAGACATGAAATGCACCAGCAGAAATAAATAAAACATGATCAGTTTTAACCATACCATATTTTGTAGGGACTCGACTACCCTCAACAATTGGCAACAAATCTCGTTGAACACCTTCCCTGCTCACGTCGGGACCCGATCCTCCCCCATCTCGATCGACGATTTTATCAATTTCATCCAGAAAAACAATACCGTTATTTTCAACTCTTTCTTTCGCAGAGCGCACCAGTTCATCTTGATCCATGAGATTATCTGCTTCCATTTCAATCAATATATGACGCGCATCCGAAACGGGCATTTTACGCCGCTTGGTGTGGTTAGGCATAACGTTAGATAACATATCTTTAATGTTCATTCCAATATCTTCACCGCCACCAATTGGTCCAAATATTTGCATTGCAGGAGCTGTATCTTCTGTTACTTCTATTTCTATTTCACGATTTTCAAAATCACCATTTTGTAATTTTTGGCGCAAACGATTTCGGGTTTTCTTATGTCTGGCGACCTCTTCTTTTGTCGGTTTATGCACACCATCATTTGGAAATAAAGAATCCAATATTCGTTCTTCTGCGAGACTTTCGGCTAATCCTTTTACTTCAATTTGTTTCTCTCGCTTAACAATACTCATTGAGACATCAGTCAAATCCCGTATGATCGATTCTACATCGCGCCCCACATAACCTACTTCTGTAAATTTACTTGCTTCCACTTTTACAAAGGGCGCTTTAGCTAAAGATGCCAACCGACGAGATATCTCAGTTTTGCCTACACCTGTGGGTCCAATGAGAATAATATTGTTCGGAACAATTTCATTTCGCATTAATCCTTCAACTTTTTGGCGCCGCCAGCGATTCCTTAGTGCAATGGCCACTGCACGTTTGGCATCCGACTGTCCCACAATATATCGGTCCAATTCCGTTACAATTTGTTTAGGTGTGAGTTGGCTCATTTGGACTCTAATACCGTAATTGCATCATTGGTATAAATACATAACTCAGCTGCAATTAAGAGGGATTTTTCCACAACCTTTTTCGCGGGATAGGTGGTGCTTTTCATATAGGCCGTGGCTGCAGCCTGGGCAAAACCACCACCAGAACCAATCGAAATAATTGGACCATCCGGCTCAATTACATTTCCATCACCGGATACAATAAAAGCGTGTTTTTTATCCATAAGGGCCAACAAGGCTTCCAAATGGCGAAGAAATTTATCTGTTCGCCATTCTTTGGCTAACTCAACAACAGCCCGGGTTAAATTCCCTTCATATTCATCCAATTTAGATTCGAATTTTTCAAAAAGGGTCAAAGCATCGGCAGCGGCACCAGCGAACCCGCCAAGAACAATTCCTTTTTCAGAATCAAACTTTCGAACCTTTATTGCTTTTTGCTTAAAGGCCATATCTCCAAAGGTGACTTGTCCATCACCACCCATGGCTATTTGTCCTTTTTTCCGAATACCTAAAATGGTGGTTGATCGAATTTTTACATCCATCTATTTACCCAATAACAATTTAAATAACTGTGAGTCTGAGGGTAAAACCAACATTGTCTTATCATCAATTATTTTCTTATAGGCATCCAATGTACGCACAAATTCGTAGAATTTTGGATCAGCAGAATAGGCATCAGCATACACTTCTACAGCCTTCGCATCTCCTTCTCCGCGAATTCGTTCTGCTTGTTTATAAGCATCAGCTAATATAATGGTTTTATCTCTATCAGTCGTGGCGCGGATTTTTTGTGCTTCTTCTTCACCTTCTGAACGAAATTTGTTGGCTTGTCGTTTTCGCTCTGCATCCATCCTGGCATAGATGGATTCCTCATTTTGAGATGGGAGATCAACTCGGCGAATCCGTACATCCAACACTTCTATACCGTAATCCTGAGTAGCCTTATTGCTGGCCACAGTCACTGTTTTCATGAGTTCTTCACGATTCTCCGTGATGATTTCAACCATGTCATGGGTTCCCAACTCACGACGGAGTTCAGAATAAACAATATCATCCATACGGCTGAGAGCTGTGGGGATTGCCTGAACTGTTTTAAGAAATTGGAGCGGATCTACAATCTTCCATCGGACATAATTATCAACAATGAGGGATTTTTTATCTTTGCTCAATATTTCTTCCGGTGGAGAATCATATTCCAAGAGACGGTTATCAAAAACATTTTTTTCCTGAATCGGAAAAGGCACCTTCATGTGCAGACCTGGTTCAGTAATAATCCGGACTGGCTTTCCAAATTGAAGGACAACAACCTGTTCTGTTTCATCCACAATAAAAATGGATGTTAAACCGAGAAAAACAAGGATCACCCCTATGGCAGTTAATATTTTCTTCATGATTATTTATCCCCCTGAGGTTTTAAGTTCAACAAATTAATCAGATTCCCACTTTTTGCATCGGGAACTATGATTTTTTCTTTATTTGGTAATATCTCTTCTATCGTTTCAAGATACATTCGGGTTTCCGTCACCCCTTTTGCCTTACGGTATTCTTTAAGAACTGCACTAAATTTGGCAACATCACCTTCAGCCCGGGCAATTCGAGCTTTTTTGTACCCTTCTGCTTCACGGATCATGGCCTGAGCTTCACCACGTGCTTTTGGAATTATATCATTCCGATATCCTTCCGCCTGGTTTACCATTTTATTTTTATCCTCTTTAGCCGATGCCACATCTTTAAATGCCGCAATCACTTGTTGGGGCGGGCTCACATCCTGTAGTTGAACGGCCACCACTATGATACCCGTCTTATATTTATCCAGGATACTTTGAACCAATGCCTTGGTTTCTTCCTGAATCATGAACTTCCCAGACGTAAGTGCTTCGTCAATATTATGCCGTCCTACCACGGTTCTTAATGATGCTTCCGAAGCTTCTCTGACTGTTAATTCAGGTTGAATAAAATTAAATGAATATGCCTCTGGATCTTTAATCTTGTACTGAACAATCATTTCAGCATCAACGATATTTTCATCCCCTGTTAGCATCAAACTTTCCCGCTCCACGGTTTGATATTGATTCTTTCCGACGGAACGGAATCCAATTTCAATACGCTTTACTTCTGTGACTTTGGGCGTTTTTACCGTTTCGATAGGATAGGGGAAATGATAATTTAATCCCGATTGTGCGGCCCGAGAATATTTTCCGAATGTTTGGACGACACCAACTTCATCTGGCCCCACCACATAAATCCCTGTGAGTAGCCACAGGACTAAAGCAATTCCTAAAATCGGAAGTGCTCCTATTGTTATTGAGGGAACTTTTATTTCCTGATCCCCTACGATAATTCGTTTGTATTGCATATACTTCCTCTTCTTTATTGTGTTAATTGTCGTCGCAATCGTGCGACAGGTAAATTTAATTGTTCTCGATATTTCGCAACCGTTCTTCTCGCCATCGGAAACCCGCCATCCTTTAGTTTAGCAGCTAAATCTATATCCGTAAATGGTGAATCTTTATTCTCATCATGAATCAATTTCTTGAGTAATTCTTTAATCGTTTTTGTGCTGACTTCTTCACCACCTTCAAGTGTATACCCTTCCGTAAAGAAGGATTTTAATTCAAAAATACCATAAGGTGTATCCACATATTTCCCTCTTGTGGAACGACTGATGGTTGATATATCCATATTAATTTCACTGGCAATATCCTGAAGTTTCATCGGAACTAAAGAATCAACCTTTCCATCAAAAAACTTAGGTTGTTTTTTTATTATTGTTTCCATGACCGCAGTCAGTGTATGCCGTCTTTGTTGAATTGCCTGAATAAACCAGTTGGCTGAATCAAATTTTTCTTTTAGATAATTATGCGTTTCTCGGGCAGTGTCCTTTTGGTTCAATAATGTTAAATATTCATTACTTAAGTTGAGATCAGGAATCCATGAATCATTAACAATAACAACCCATTTACCATCTCGTTGAACAGCGAGTAGATCTGGAATCACGGTTTCAATTCCTGAACCAATTTTACCGTCACCGGGTCTAGGGTTCAAATGGGTGATTTCTTCAATGATGTTACTTAGCGTTTCTTTAGAAATATCCATGTTTTTTTGAAGACATTCATAGCGGTGATTCGCAAAATCATCAAAATAATTTAATACAACTTGGTAAGCTAAAGATTGCTCCTTCCCTCTCATCTGAATTAAAAGACAATCTTGCAGATCTTTGGCCGCAATGCCCGAAGGGTCTAGCTGCTGTACTTTTTCTAACACAAGACTTACGTCTTCGTTCGACCGATTATAACGGTCGGCAATTAATACCATATCCACCGCTAAATATCCATTTTCATCCAGATTCCATAGTAATTCTTCTGCAACTGCCCGTTCCCAATCTGATAAGGAAAAACTATCCAACTGGCGCACCAACCCCTCCACAAAATCCACTTGTTCCGCCATCGGAATATCTCTGTCTTTTGACCTCGCATTATCATATATATTCGCAGGCTCATACTCATCTGGATCTTCTTCATAGTCAACTTCTGTAGGTTCGACTTCTGCCATTTCTTCACTTTGAGATTCATCTGGCTCTAATACAGGATTACTCTCTAATTCATCTAATATTTTTTGCTCAAGATTCGCCACATTAAGTTGAAGAATACTTGCCTGGAGCACCTGTTGAGGTGATAAAGTATGGCGTTGAGATTGTGTCTGCTTTAATCGAACCATCAGAGTCGGAACTTTTCACCGAGGTATAGCCGGCGTGCTTCTTCATCATTTGCCAATGATTCAGAAGTACCGGATTTCAAAATTTTTCCATCAAATAATAAATAGGATCGATCTGTAATGGATAATGTTTCTCGAACGTTGTGATCAGTAATTAATACACCAATGTTTCGTTCTTTCAATGATTTTACAATGGATTGAATATCCTCGACCGCAATGGGATCAACACCTGCAAATGGTTCGTCCAATAGGATAAAATCCGGATCAATAGCTAAGGTACGAGAAATTTCTACACGACGACGTTCTCCACCAGACAAATTATTTCCTATATTTTTCCGAATATGTTGAATGGATAAATCATCCAGTAATTTTTCAACTTTTTCCGCTTGTTCTTTCTTGGTCAAGTTTGTCATTTCCAGAACAAGACGCAGATTATCCTCAACGGAGAGTTTCCCAAAAATAGATGGTTCCTGGGAAAGATAGCCAATTCCTGAACGACTGCGTTGGTACATCGCTCGGTTAGTTATATCACGTTCATTCAAAATAATGTGACCTTTTGTTGGTTTAATCATACCGGTAATCATATAAAATGTTGTTGTCTTTCCAGCGCCATTTGGACCCAATAAACCAACAATCTCACCTTTGTTTACATTCAAATCCACATCACGGACCACCCACCGCTTACCATACCGTTTATACAGTCCGTTCGTACTTAATTTTTGATTATTGTTTTTCATTTTCGTTCTCATGAAAAACGCCGGTCGGCTTCAGTATTTTCCAATTATTTAATTCCACATCCGATTCAAACCCAATCCCATAAAGTGTATCTTGACTATCGGTAATAAATTTAACAGGATCATCTGTAAACACATTTTCTTTCACATTATCCCATGCTAGGGTATCTGTAAACAATGTAACACCACTATCTGAAACCACAACAACATTCCCAATCGCAATCAGAAAATCTTCCTCTTCATCAACTTCCGCCATTTCTGATTTTAAGTTTGTCGTATATACTTCTTCTGAATTAAAAAAATCGGCATCCACATTTTGGTCCAGTAAAATATAATGTCGTTCGTTATATTTTTCCAGATGTCCTGATCGAATAATTGCCCGTTTCGCACCTTCGTTTGTAAGCGTAATTGTGGCTTGCCAACTTTCAGCATCAGGACGGCCGATTCGAGATTCTCCAGATTTTGTATTTTCTGTTGTTTCACAACTTAAAATAAAAAACCCAACGAAAAAAAATTTAACCAAATTATTCACTATTGGTTTTGCACCTTTTCCCTTAAGTCGTTAATGACATCGGTTAAGCGACCTTGTTCTGAAAGAATCCATTCCACAGCTTCTCTAAAAGCACCATGTCCGCCTGGATTTTTTGTGACATGAACCGCCACATCTTTACAGGAATCAGAAGCATTTTCCGTAGCAATGGGTACCCCCACAATCGCCATAATTGGAATATCAATCATATCATCTCCAATATAAGCAATTTCTTCATCCTTTAAATTGTACTTCTCTTTTAAGGTTAAATAAGGTGGAATTTTATTTAAAGTACCATTATATACATTTTCTATCTTGAGTTCTTTTGCTCTTTCTGCTGTCGCATCTGAGTATCGACCAGAAATAAGTGCTAATTCCATTTTTGCTTCCCGGAGAAGTACCACACCTGCACCATCCATTACACAAAAACGTTTTAGTTCAATACCATCTTTTCCCTTATATATCGCACCATCAGTCCAAACGCCATCTACATCTGAAATAATCATTTTTACTTTTTTGATATCGTACTTCATCCATTCACCGCTTCGTGTATTTTCATCAAATTAAAAAGCAAATCTTCCAGTTGATCTAATGGCCATTGGGTAGAAGCGTCAGATTTGGCCTCAATTGGATTATCATGGACTTCTAAAAAAAGTCCATCACACCCGGCAGCCACAGCAGACTTAGCCAATGTGGGGATCATATCCCGTTGGCCGCTGGTCTGATATACATCGTGGATTCTCAATAATCCAACACATTCATTGTCATTCCCTTTTATTACAGGTAGAACAGATATTTGAGATTCCCGTTCTTCCATTGTGGTTATCGTATCCAATAATGATGTTTCAATATTAATGGAAACTGGGTTAGAAGTCATTATTTCGCCAACAGTCAATTGGTCAATATTCCCATTTTCGGCCAAACACCTTCGCAGATCTCCTTCTGTGACAATGCCTGATAAAACCGACCCTTTGTCTATAACCACCGCCGCGCCTTGAGGTTTTTCTGTCATATCAATGATAACTTTTCGAATATTATCGTTTTTACTTACTGTCGCAACATTTTGAATAGGCTGCATGATATTTTTTGCTTTAAGTCCAACTGATTTATCGCTACTGGGTATTTGCGCAGAATGGGTGGCATCAAATACCACCGGAAACCCTAATGATTGCATAGTGGGAATAGCCGTCATATCCGACACAAGACCATATCCGAAAGAAGTTCCTCGTTCTGTAAGTAAAATATTATTATTCCCTGTGGATTGTACTTTCTCTATCGCATGGGCCATAAGACCCGGTGCCAGGAATTGACCTTTTTTTATATTTATTGCTTTCCCAGTTTTACCAGCCGCAACTAACAGGTCTGTTTGGCGACAAAGAAACGCGGGTATTTGTAATACATCCACCACTTTCCCAACGTCTTGACATTGACTTGGAAGATGGACATCAGTCAATACAGGTATACCTATTTCACTTTTTACTTCAGCAAGAATATTCAACCCTTCTTCCATATTCAGCCCTCGAAATGACCCAACTGTAGATCGATTGGCTTTATCAAATGAACTTTTGAAAATAAAGGGGACATTTAATCTATCTGTAATACTTTTAATTGCTTCTGCCATTTCCAAGCTATGGGCCCGGGACTCAATAACACAGGGACCTGCAATGAGGGGTAACCCCTTACCTCCGAAAGTGACATTACTAATGATAACCTGTTTACCCATTTTTATTTTCCATTTAAATGTTTTACTGACGCTTTTATAAACTCTCTGAAAAGCGGATGTGCCTTACTCACACGGCTTTTTAACTCCGGATGAAACTGACCCGCTACATACCAAGGATGGTTTGGCAATTCAATGATTTCAACAAGGTTCAGTTCCTTGTTTATTCCAGAAATCTTTAACCCATTTTTTTCCAATCGATCCCGGTAACGATTATTAACTTCCCAACGATGGCGATGCCGTTCAGAAATCTGTTTTTTTCTATAAGCAGAAAAGGATTTAGTTCCCATTTCAATTTGGCAATCATAAGCGCCCAAACGCATGGTGCCTCCTTTACGTTTAATGGCTCTTTGTGATTCCATTAGATCGATTACAGGGTAGGTTGTCTTTTTATCAAATTCCGTACTATTGGCTCCTTTTAGTCCACATACATTCCGTGCAAACTCAATCACAGCACATTGGAGCCCAAGGCAAATCCCTAAAAAGGGAATTGAATTTTCACGGGCATATTTACAGGAAAGAATTTTGCCTTCTGACCCTCGGGAACCAAAACCCGGCAGTAATAAAACACCATCCATATTATCAAAAATTCTTTCAGCGTCCTTATCCGATTTTATATCTTCCGTCGCGACCCAATTGACATTTACGCGGGCATCATTTTCAACCCCGGCATGAATAAAGGCCTCCAGCACACTTTTATAGGCATCTGGAAGTTCAGTATACTTTCCGCACATGGCAATATTCACTTGATATTTCGGTTTTTTGTACTTTTTGATAAACGTCTCCAAATAAGATACATCTACTTTGCCTGGGAGCTCCAGACGATCCATTATAATATCCCCCACCTTTTGATTATAAAGAGTCAAAGGAACCTCGTAAATGCTTTTAACCTCTGTGCCCTCAATCACATGATCTGGATTTACATTGCCAAAGAGACCAATTTTTTGTTTCACCTCTTTGGTTAATGGATATTCGGTTCGAGCCAAAATCATATCTGGGGTCAAACCAATTTCCCGTAATTTCATCACCGAGTGTTGAGTCGGTTTGGTTTTTAATTCTTCGCTTGCCTTGATATAAGGAACCAATGTTACGTGCATAATCGTATGGTTATGGTAGCCAACCTCCAAAGATAATTGCCGAATCGCTTCCATAAAAGGCAGACTTTCTATATCACCAACTGTCCCTCCAACTTCACAGATTACTATATCATATTTTTTGGGTGTGTTAACCGCTTTTATTCTGGAAATAATTTCATTGGTAATATGTGGAATCACCTGAATAGTAGCACCGAGATAATCACCCCGCCGTTCACGATCAAGAACAGTACTGTACACCTGCCCAGAAGTGGCATTATTATTCTGGCTCATATTCACATCAATGAATCGTTCGTAATGACCCAGATCCAAGTCTGTCTCTGAGCCGTCATCCAAGACAAATACCTCTCCATGCTGGTAAGGGTTCATTGTGCCTGGATCCACATTTAAATAGGGATCCAGTTTTAAAATGGTGACACGCAGCCCCGCACTTTTGAGTAAATAACCAATGGAGGCTGCGGCTATGCCCTTCCCTAAACCGGAAATAACACCGCCTAACACAAATATATATTTTATTGGTTTTGGTGTCGCCATTTAAATCCTTTCAAGCTGTTTTAAATCATCAATAACATCAATCCCCTTGGTCACTTTATCTGTCAGAATCACTTTAATTGGTATCCCGTTATCCAATGCTCTATATTGTTCCAAATTCAATAATCGCTCATTATCAGATGGTTCTAATTCTGTGTATTTTTTTAAAGTGGATTTTCGATATGCATAAATTCCCATATGATGGTAATAGCCCCCCAGCTCATGGTGAATAGGCTCACGTCTGAAGTTCACCGCAAACCCAGCTTCATCGAGCAATACTTTTACCGCATTTACATCCATGATTTTTTCTACGTCCATATCTTTACCTGCAACTGTAGCCATTTCAATTGTTTCATCTTCAAACTGTTGTACCAATTCATCAATTAGGAGGGGGGGTATCGTGGGCTCATCTCCTTGAATATTCACCACCACATCTGCTTCAATATCAGCCACGGCTTCCTGAATTCGATCTGTCCCTGAAACATGGTTATCCGAAGTCATAATCGTTTTTACTTTCCAATCGTTGAGTACTTTATTGGTTTCATCTGCATCAATCGCTACGATAACATCTTCTAATAATTGGGATTTTTTCGCTCGTTCATAAACATGAACAACCATGGGTTTCCCATCGATGAGATGTAGAATTTTTTTGGGGAAACGGTTGGAATGGAGCCGTGCCGGAATCACACCTATGGCTTTCATCAAGATCCCCCTCCCGTACTGTATAGAGGCAAAGGTGGGACGAATGTGAAATGCACCCGATGTTCCTCAATCTTGTACCTATGGCTTAACATTATCTAATTGTATGAAAAATATTGGGGAAATTTAGGTGAACCATCTTGCCTCCACAAGCAGGTTCAGAGAAGATTTTATTCGAATCTCAGAGATTCGATAGGATCCAAATTCGCAGCGCGATAAGCAGGGTAAATCCCAAAACCGATACCGATAAAAGAACAGACCGCCATACCGTAAAAGGCCCAATCCATGGGGATCACGGCGGGGACTTTAAGGAGGAGGGCAATGAGGTTCCCCCCGGCAATCCCTAGAATAACACCCACAATGCCACCGAACTGGCTTAAGAAAATGGCCTCCATGAGAAACTGGGTGAGAATATCTCGTTTTGTAGCGCCAATGGCCTTTCGGACGCCGATCTCCTTGATCCGATCCGTGACGGAAACGAGCATAATATTCATAATGCCGATCCCGGCCACAAGTAACGCAATAACGCTTACGGCACCGGCAAACAATTTGATTCCACCAGTAAAACCGGCAAATGTGTCCATGAGTTCTTCGTTGGAAATAATTTCAAAATCATTCTCTTCTTTGGGTGGCACCTTGCGAATAACACGCATCAGACCAATCACTTCATCCATGGTTTTTTCATACAATTCAGTCGATTCTGCTTCAACATTGATACCTAAGGATGTCCATCGATTAGAAAACCGTTGGATATAAACTGAAATCGGAATCATTACAAAATAATCCTGGCTCTGACCGAAAGCTTGTCCTTTTCTTTCCGTAATACCAATGACTGTATAATCCAGTCCTTTAATTTGAATGACCTTCCCAATGGGATCTTCAAAGGGAAACAGGATATCAGCCAAATCTGGCCCAAGGATGGTAACGCTGCGATAAAAACGAATATCATCTTCCATAAAATTTCGTCCATCTGCCAGATATGTTTTGAATGAACGCAAGCCCCACTCATCCACACCGGACAATTCTGCTGTTTTCTTTAATCGTTTATCTTTATACTGAATATTTCTTTCACCGGTCCCATCTACTACACTGACCTGCCGTGGTAATTTTGCACGTTGCTTTAGTTCTTCATAATGGGTATATAGAATGTTTTTCCGTTTCCGGATTTTATTATTTCCTGGACCATGAATTTGTATAGCAGGTGCTTTTTGAACCATAAAAGTATTGGTACCAAAAATATCGAGTTGTGAATTCACAGAAGATTCCAAGGTTCGAATGGCAGTCATAACACCAATTACGGAGAATACACCAATACTGATACCGAGTAAAGTCAGAATCGATCGAAGTTTGTTTTGACGAATGGATTCGATGGCCATTCGAAAACTTTCTTTAATCGTATTTTTTAAATGTGATTGCTTGGCCATCACTCGTATCGCAGTGCATCAATGGGATCTAATCGAGCAGCTTGATAAGAAGGAATCAATCCGGATACGATACCAATTACAACGCTGAGAATAATGGATCCAATGGCCAATCCCACTGGCATTGATGAGGGGAAAAACTGGTTAATAAGGAGACTCAATCCCCCGGCCAATCCCATCCCAACCAATCCGGCAATAAGACAAATTAAAACCGCCTCCATGAGGAATTGTCCTAAAATCATAGACTGTGTTGCGCCCAATGCTTTCCGGACACCAATTTCTTTCGTTCGTTCCTTCACCGATACAAACATAATATTCATGATGCCGATTCCACCTACAATCAAAGATAGTGCCGTAATAAATAAACCTGTGCCACCGATTGCCAATTTAATTGCTTTATATTGTGCTTCCATGGTGGCCGATTGATTGATGGCAAAATCATCTTTTTCCATGGGTTTTAGCCCACGTATTTGTCGCATAACGCCATAGATTTCTTCTTTTGCTTCATCATAATTATCCGTATTCACCTTGACTCTCACATTCATCCATCCTCGACGAGAAAATAAGCGCTGAAAGGTGCCAAATGGTAAGACAGCTTGATTATCCAAACTGAACATTCCCATAAATTTCCCCTGCTTTTTAAGTACACCAACCACTCGAAATTTATGTGAACCAATTTTGACATATTTATCAATGGGGTCTTCATCTGTGAATAGGGCATCAGCCACATCCCCACCAATGATCATTACCCGAGCACCCGATCGATTTTCCCCGTCAGTAAAATATCGCCCTGTTATCACGTCTGCCGATTCGTTTGTAGCCATATATTCCGGCGTGGTTCCAAAAAATCGAGTATCAATTCGTTTGTCGCCTCGAAAAATACTCCCTCCCCGCTCTGCCATTGGCGCAACCGCCGCAACAAATTGAGATTTCTCCCGAAGTTGTTCCACATAATCTTCTTTAATTCGGGGACGATTTCTCAACTCCCACCAATCCATATCACCACCAAACCAATCCATTCGACTGATAATCAAGACATCCCGGCTAAGGAAAGACATACTTTTTTCAAAGGTACGATCTAATCCAGAAATAAGGGTGCCCATCAACGTCACCGATAAAACACCAATTACAATACCAAGAGCGGTTAAAATTGAACGAGATTTATTCCCGAAGATTGAACCCAGAGAAATGCGCAAATTCTCCCAAAAAAGTGATATCAAGTGGATACCTGTCTTTTTTTAGTCACTTTTTTATCCACTTTTATTTTTCCATCAAATAGGTGAATCGTTCGATCCGCATGGTCGGCAATATATTCTTCATGGGTGACCAATATAATTGTATTACCACCCGAATGGAGTTTGTCTAATATCTTCATAATTTCGACACCACTTTTAGAATCCAAGTTCCCAGTAGGTTCATCTGCTAAAATAATAGATGGATCATTCACCAAGGCCCGGGCAATGGCAACCCGTTGACGCTGTCCACCTGAAAGTTCATTGGGCTTGTGATGCATCCGCTCTTCTAATCCTACGGAAATGAGCGCTATTTTGGCTTTTTCGATTCTGTCATTCTTAGTCATATTTGCATAAATTAATGGGACTTCTACATTTCGAAGGGCAGTGGCTTTCGGGAGTAAATTAAACGTCTGGAACACAAATCCGATTTTTCGATTCCGAATAGATGCTAATTGATTATCATCCATTTTATGGACGAGTTCACCTTCAAATTCGTAGATGCCTTCTGTGGGCGTATCCAAACAGCCGATCATATTCATTAATGTTGATTTTCCCGAGCCGGACGGTCCCATAATAGAGATATATTCATTTGGATTGATAATAAGATCAACGCCATCCAATGCACGAACCACTTCACCGCCCACATCATAATGACGTTTAATCTCTTTTAATGAAATTAGATCAGCCATAATTATTGCTTTGAATCTGAATCTTCGGATTCACTTCTAGAACCACCAATTTGAATCTTAAATCCTTTTTTCTTATCTTTACCATCTTTATCTGTGGTTACCGCCTTATTATGAGCCAAATCTTTACTGATTGCACGATAGCTACCAGTAACTATTTCTTCTCCTTCATCGATGCCACTGAGTACTTCGTAATGGGTTTCAGAAGAAATCCCCACTTTAACAGGACGGATATGAACCACTTTTCCATCTTTGGATGCTTTTTTCTTTTTACCTTTTTTGTCATCCAATTCAGATAATTTTCCATCTCGAAGGACGCCGCCAGGTTTATCGGAAACTATAAATACCAATTCTTCCATTTTCTTCGCTTTTGGTTTTTTGGTACCATCTGAGCCTTTTCCTTTCCCAAAGGTCGTTTTTTCAGAGCCTTCTGGACGAACGGTCAAGCTCTGGATTGGTATGGCCAACACTTTATCTTTTTTATCCGTTATAATATTGGCGGTGGCACTCATACCGGGACGTATCCCGTCCGGCACTTGTATCATCCGAATTTTGACTTCAAAATTTGTCACTTGCTCTGCAGACCCAACTGAAGATGTTTGAGCCATATGGGCAATTTCACTTACAAGGCCATAAAATACCGTATCCTGAAACGCATCAATTTCAATTTCTGTAGTATCCCCTTGGGAGACAGAAACCACATCATTCTCATTCACATCTACAATGACTTCCATAAGATTTAAATCCGCTATTATCATGAGTACTTCAGCTTGAAACATGCCTCCCACTGCCATTTCACCCACTTCTTTATTCACTGCGGTGACAATTCCATCCTGCGGTGAAACAATTCGCGCTTTGTTTAAATCATCTTCTCTCGATTCAAGACTAGATTTTGCTTGCGCCAGAGCGCTATTTGCTATTTCATATGAGGCTTGAATCGCTTCTAACTCCTGATCAGAAGCCAGATTTTGTTCATACATTGATTCGACACGTTTCTTGCTGGCCAATTCTTGCTTTAACCGTGCTTTGGCCGATCGAACTGAAGAGGAAGCGGAATTATAATTGGATAATAATTGTTTTCGATCCAATGTAATCAAGTGCTGACCTTTTTTCACGTGATCCCCTTCTTCTACCGTAATGGTATCAATCCATGCTGATGAAGTGGCACTGATTTTTACTTCGGTTTCAGGTTGGATTTTCCCACTGGCATTCACTTTATGTATAATCGTTTGCCGCACCACTTTTTCCGTTTCCACTTTGATAGCATCATCATCTTTTTTTCCCAGACTTACCGCAATCAGTATGGCGAGTAATACGCCGCCGCCGCCAAAAATGAGCCATTTTTTCTTTTTAGTTAATTTTTCCTTAGCCACTATTTTCTCCTCTAACTTATTTATTCGTATCCAGTGTACCCAAAAGGGCTTTTAAATTTGCTTGTTCAATATAAGCGTCATATTTTGAACGAATCAGAGATGACCTCGCCCGTACTACCGAAACCTGCGCATCCAACACTTCTAAAATAATTGTAGATCCTTGGGTATATCTCACCTGCGCCAGTTTTAAATCTTCCTCTGCAGAAATGAGAACAGTTTCATTGATTGGGATAATTTCCTGGTAATTATTCAATTGATCAACCATACTTTGCAATTGGACGGATAGATCTTGTAGTTGGATCAAATATTCCGATTCTTGTTTATCCACAGCAATCTTCGCCTGTTGAATTCGAGTGCTGATACTATTTCCTGAAAATATTGGAACAGAAATAGACACTCCCGTATTCATTCGTTTTTGATCATTAAAACTGTTAGTAATTGCATCGCCAAGATTTTTTGCACTGCCGGAATAACTGGCATTTGCACTAATGGTGGGCAAACGAGATCCTTTGGCAATTTTTGCACTAAGTTCTGCGCTTGTGATTTGATATTGTTTTGCTTTAACGCTTGGATTAAATTTTTGAATCAGTTCAAATCCAGTATCAAATTCAGGAACAATTTCCAAAGGTGTTTCCACTTCTACTGCAGAAAAATCTTGATCTGAGCCAACTAACCCCATGGTATTTTTCAATGTTCGATATGCGTTTTGTAGGTTTGCATCATTATTGATTACATCTACCCTGGCTTGACCAAAACGAACTTCTGCTTTTAGCAGATCCGTCTTTTTTGCTGAACCTAATTCATATTTTTGTTCTGCCAATGCCAACTGCTGTTGGGAACTCATGAGATTAGATCGAGCCACATCTAATAGCTGGGAAGCTTTAAGGTAATTAAAATAAGCTGAATGTACATTTCGAATTATATTGGTAATTACTTGACGGTCAAATTGTTCTGCAATTCGATAACTGTTTTTTGCTTGCCGAATTGTATTCCACCACACACCACCATCATAAATATTCTGCGAAAGTGAAATGCTGGAAGATGCACTAGTTTGACTACTGATTTTATCCAATGTTAACTCTCCAGTTTCAGAATTAAATCCTCCAGTCTGTGCGGGAAACCGAGATTCGCTCATATTTCCAGAAAACCGAATTGAGGGCAAAATCCTACTGTAAGAGCCTTTAACACCTTGTCTGGATGATTGTAAATCCAATGCCGATGTTTTCAACGCTTCCTTGTTCTCTAAAGCAATTTCAATCGCTTCCACCAGAGAATAGGTTTGACTAATCCCAATGGTAAAAGGGATCATAAATAATAATCGTTTAATAATTGTTAAGTCCTTTCTTATCCAAACATGCCTGAAACACCTGCGCTAATTCCCGCAAATACGATCAAACCAAATATCCATAAACCTGTCATAACGGTTAATGATGTTTTGGTCGTTTTATTATAAATAATACCAATTCCCACAGCCATGAGGAATACACGCCAGAAAGCAAATATATCCAACCCTGCAAGAAAACTGTTAATAAAATCTCCCTGTTCACCAATTCCCAAGGCACCCAATCCCGTAAAAATCATCATATTGTCAGAAATATACTGAATAGGTGTTTTGATGATATATTCAATAACCGATGGCATATAAGCAAATGCACTTAATGTAAATATTTGACCATATTTTCCGCCACCCCCTAAAAATAAATTAGCAGTCAGCATGGCAAACAGAGACCAAAAGGCGATCCGCATGGGCCAAGAGATTGCCATACTTACATAAGTAAAAATGGCACTCATACCTGTTTCTGAATAAACCCTATCGTATTGGTTTGAAAGTATTTCATCTTTTTGCTCTTCAGAAATCTGCGTATTCCCTTCGATGCTTTTTTCAATTTGTTCCCACTGCATATCCGCAATTAAATCCTGAAGCACAAACCCGGAAACCAACGCCAAACCCATGAGTAAGGCAATGGGCATTAAGGCTTGTTTCAAGTTAAATTCTTTAACGATGGTTTCGAATGTTTCACCGGGTGCGGTGATAGCATTAATCATTGTTCCAAACATTCTATTCTCCTACCTCTATTATGATAAAATATCTAAGACCTGCCACGTTTTAGACTCAAAAATGTTCCTTTGGTTGTCAATCATTTTCATTTTTTTCATCTGCTTCATATTCCAAGATATCCCCCGGTTGACAACCCAATTCTTTGCATATTTTTTCTAATGTTGAAAACCGTACTGCTTTGGCTTTTTCCGTTTTCAAAATGGACAAATTTGCCTGGGTGATACCGATCTGTTCTGCAAGATCTCCCAGGGAAATTTTCCGCCGGGCCATCATTACGTCTAAATTGATGCGGATGCCCATTAAACCGTGAGTTCCTGCTCTTCTTTCATTTCTGCTCCAATACGAAATGCTTCACCAATTACAATAATGACCATGGCCACCAATAAAAGACTCAAATTAAAATGAACGGATGATGACAGTACAATCGAATCGAATAAAAGTCTTGGCGTAATAAATATATTGAGCAAGATATCATGAAAAAAATCAAAGACACCGATTATAAGTATAGAAAGGCCGATCCATCGCAGCCTGTTTCCATTTTTCATATTAAAAGGATCACCCTTCCCGACAGATCTTACCAGTTGCCGTAATAATATTAATATCCAAATGATAAACCCAAAAATACTAAATCTTATCAGCTTAACTGGAATAAGTAACCATTCCGGTGTGGGAGATTCAATAAGAGCCAATGCTTGCGCTTTTGTAATCTTAACAGGAAGTTCCCTACCTGAAAACTCCGCCACACCTTCTTCTTCAACATTAAAATGAACTGGGTAGAATAATTTTGTTGTTTGATCTGTAATCCCGAATACGGGTCCAGCCAACAACATCAAAAAACGATAGACAATATATATCGCCAACAATACGGTGATTGCTGTAATTAACCAGTCTGTAATTTTAACAAATAAATGAACGCGATGCTCTGACATAGCCCTAATCCTTTAATTAACGGGGCCGATTTTATAACTTATAACTTATTAATATCAATAAATATTTATTGTTTTTCGATATATTGATCCTTTATCTCCATAAAATACGCAAAAGCAGCCTCATAGGTATTATCAATTTTTTCATCTAATATTGCATCTTCAATGGCTTTTTTTATGAGTCCCACCACTCGCCCTTCTTTCAATCCGCATTCAGCCATAATTTCTTCCCCCCGGACGGGCGATTGGAACGCCTTTAGAGAATCTCGTTCATATACATCCTTCATCTTGGTTTCGACCCGTTCAAAATTTCCCATATACTTTTTTACTCTGCGGGGATTCTTCGTGGTTATATCGGCGCGGCAAAGGGTGAGCAAATCATCCAAATCTTCGCCTGCAGCCACCATAACCCGCCGAATTGCGGAATCGGTAATTTCTTTCTTCGCCAATGCAATGGGACGTAAATGAAGTAGCGTGAGTTTTTTCAAATAATCTTTCAATTCGTTGGACAGTTTCATTCGTCTAGCCACTTTATTCAACATTCGTTCTCCCACCGCGTCGTGGCCATGAAATGTGTATCCTTTCAGCTTATCAATGCGTCGCGTTTTGGGCTTCGCAATATCATGAACAAGGGCCGCAAACCGCAGTTCCATTTTATCTGAAAGCTGAGCCCCATTATCCACCACTTGCATGGTATGCTGGAATATATCTTTATGGTGCCATTCTCCAGTTTGATCCATACCAACCATGACATGAATCTCCGGGAAAATAAATTCCATTAAACCCACTTTTTGCAGGATATTTAACCCAACCGATGGTTTGGATGTCGATAATATTTTGGTGAATTCAGTTGTAATTCTTTCTTGAGAAACTATATTGATTCGGTTTGCCTGACGTTTCATGGATTCAAAACATTGGTCTTCTATTCTTAACCCAAGGCCAGACGCAAAATATGCGGCGCGCATCATCCGCAATGGGTCCTCAGAAAATGTTTCATCCGGATCCAGCGGCGTAACCAATTGCTTTGCCATTAAATCTTTGACACCGTTATAAGGATCGTGAAGTTTACCAAATTGATCGGGAAGCAAACCCATAGCCATGGCATTTACTGTAAAATCCCGTCTCAAGAGATCACCCTTCAAATCAGTATAAACAATTTCTTTTGGCTTTCTGGAATCATCATTATATGATTCTTCTCTTGCAGCGGCCACTTCTATCGGGATAGGCCGAGAAGGAATATGAGCTGTAGAAAATTTTGGGAATTGAATCACTTTTTTGATTCCCATATTTTTAGCTATTATTTTGGCAAATTCAATACCATCGCCAATGACCATAAGGTCAATTTCTTTTAATTTTCGATTTAGAAATAAATCGCGGACAACACCCCCAACAACATACACCTCTTTGTTACAAGTAGCGGCAATTTCTCCTATTTTTTCGAGGATTAATCGCGGCTTCGGTTGGGAATCGAGTAAATGTTGAATGTTTGCCATTCTTAAAATTAATACAATTTTGGTAAAGGCATAGCATACCGAAGTTTTGTTACGTTACAGTAATATTTATCCATCCTTTTTTCCTTAGAAAAATCATCCTATTTTCCAGCCATGAGAATACTAATCTCATTCCTCACCACCATAACCATGGCTTATTCCCAATTTGGAAAAGTAGATATTACTATTGATGATCGCCTCCTTCGAGATAATGAGCGGCAGGAGTTATCTTCTCTTAAAGATGAAGTAATTCGGTTTTTCTCCGGCCGAATATGGCATGAGGATTTCCAAGGTCTCAAAATACCACTTCATATTTCCATCGCATTTCAAGGTATGGCCCAAAAAGGCGGCCTCAAAACATTTCATACCCAGATTCTCATTTCTGATGGTATGGATCTTCGTTATTTTGATAAATCGGTCCAGTTCTATTATAATTCTGGCGGATCGATCCAATATGATCCAGTTATTTTTGATCCTTTGGGAAGTTTTTTGGCTTATTATGCCTATACCATGTTAGCCGGATATATGGATACATATGATTTTTATGGAGGAAATCACGCCTACGATCAAGCTCGTGAAATTGCCCTACGAGGCATGGCATCTGACTACCCTAAAGGATGGTCTGCTCGCGTACAATTATTAAAAGAAGTAACGGGAAATAAAGGTCTCCGGGAAGCACGGTTCGCTTATTATGTGGCTATGGATTTATTTGATCAAGGTAAGCCAGATGCAGCACTCAAAGAATTTGGTTATATGATGGATGGGTTAAAAAAAGTTATATATGGTTTTCCTGTGGGTAGGATGCAACATTTTTTAAAAGCTCACGCTAGGGATATCACACATAAATTAACCATTTTGAGACAGGAAGAATATTTGCGGTACTTGGCTGATATTGATCAGGAAAACAAATATATATATCTCAGAGATATAAAGAAATAAATTCAGATTTACTCTTTAACAATCTCCGTTGATTGTTTTTTCCCACGAATATAATAGTCAAACACCACACTCCCCCAATATAGCCACGGCAACACTTTTTTATCTTTCACCACCCGAATTTGTTTAACCCTTCGACGCCGTTTCCAAATGATATGGGGATGGATAATTATCCAAGATAAAGATTGGATAATTCCGAAAAAATGGTTCATATCCAGACGAACTAAGGAATAAGCCAATGCCACAAACTCCAATGCCAAGCGGATGGGCGTAATGTATAACGTGAATGGTAAGCTAAAGTTAGATAAAACCATTAGTAGTGAATTGCGGTGATTTAAATATTGTTTTTGACGAGAAAACATGGGCAGTGTCACGGCATTTTTATGATAAACAATTGAACTGGGAATGGCCCAAGATTCTTTCTCCATGAGCCGGAATTTCCAACATAGATCGATTTCTTCTTGATGGGCAAAAAAAGTCTCATCAAACCCGCCGGCTAATTCAAAATCGGACTTCCGCACCATGATGGCTGTGCCACTGGCCCAAAATATCGGACGCATCCGATCATATTGCCCTTCATCTTTTTCCCGTTCAAAGAATACACGACCTCTGGCAAATGGGAATCCCAATATATCCAACCAACCACCGGCTCCGCCTGCATAATCAAATTGAGTTCGGTCGAAATAATTAAGAATTTTGGGTTGAACTGCTGCTACATTGGGGTTAAGATTCATAAAATCAATCAATCCAGCCAGCCAGCCTTTTTCCTGAACTGTATCATTATTTAGGAAAACAATATATTCACCTTTAGCAACTTCTGCTCCGCGGTTGCACCCGCCGGCGTAGCCATAGTTTTGATTATTCTCTATTAACTTAACTTGGGGAAAATTTAGGCTCACCCAATCCGGACTACCATCTGTGGACGCATTATCCACCACAATAATTTCAAAATTTGAATATTCTGTTTGGGCGAGAGATTCTAAACATTCAGATAAAACCTCAATCCCATTCCAATGGGGAATGATAACACTAACTAAGGGGTTTGACATGGTAGGGAGAGTTTTAAGGAAGAAGGAAAAAGGAAGAAGGATATTTTTTCACTGCGTACATTTATACCCTATTCCTTTTTACTTTTTACTTCTCCATTTTTCAGGTCTTCCATCAATTTTTGTGCAACCGGATCGTTGGGATTTTTATCCAGCCAGTCAGCCAAAACGACTTCTGCTTTCGGTACCATATCCAATTTTTTATAGGTAAAAACAAGAGAGGAAACGATTTGAGTAAAACTCTGTCGCCAAGCATCCATTTCTTTCTGGGTTGCACGACGATCGCCATTTTCAATATCTTTAAAATCTCTGTACAAATCTTCAAAGATAGATTGACCAATTTCAAATGAATCCAATTGTGAAATATACACTTGTCCATAGTCTAAACGATCTCGAATATTTAGATCCTCCCTAATGACTAAATTACCCAATATTCGTCTTAATTCATCCTTATTCCCCAATTCACCAAAAAGGCGGCCAACCTGGTAATATAAATCTTTTGAATCGTACCGAATGGTTTTTTCCGGGATATTGTCCTGCATTTTCACTAAGACTTCTAATGCTTTATTTCGGTGGATATCTGATTGGTCTTTATCAGTCATTTCAAAGTCCTTAAAAGCCATATAATGAAATGCGGCTAATTGCATATAGGCACTGCGTAAATTTTGAAGTAGACGAATGTTGGTGGTGGGAAAATAAAAAACATCTTCTCTGCCTAAATTTCTGAATAGGTATCCTGGCTTATAACTCTTGGACCATATTTCATTTTCGACTTTATCCCAATCATTTGCTTCTAAATCCTGTTTCCAAATTTCAGAACCATAGCCCGACATAAGATTGGTCCACATTCTTTCCTCATTAATCGGGTTTCTCCCATCCACATTATGGGGTCTTAATCGGTATACCAATCCTTCCATTTCTAAGAAGGGTTCTAAGCCAAGCCGATTGGATGCGGGCACAGTGACGGCAAAATAAATGGGGTAATTCCATTGGGCATCACTGATAATTTTTAAAATCATCATATCTTTCACCATGAGAGCGGCACCCGCAAAGGTGGGATTCACTTTCCACTGAATAAACCCATCCTTGTTTTTATTCGATTTCGGTGTGGGGATTTGCACATTTCGAGCCTTCCAAGGCTGAAGCCCCGAAGCCACTTCCATGACCTGAGGATCCGTTAAATTAATAAACCGTTCAAGTTCGCGACCTTTCTGATCCACTCGTCCCCTCCGTGAGTCTCGAAGTTGACGAATGTACCACTCTGTATTCAAAAGGCTGAGGTTGGCAATGGTAATATCTGTCCGTACCCCTTCCACTTCTTGTAAATACCATAGAGGGAAAGTATCGTTATCGCCATTCGTAAATAATATGGCATTCGGTTCACAGGATTGCAAAATATTATAACTATAATCCCAGGCCAAACGATTATCGGATCGATCATGTTCATGATAATTTGCTTTCACCATCATGCCGGGCATGGCCACTATCAATAGAACCATCGTACCCATAACAGCATTATTAGACAAAGATTTATCCTTTAATAATAATCGGATTTTGTCCCCCAATGCAGCAACAGCAATACTAATCCAAATGGAAAATGCAAAGAAACTCCCAACATAAGAATAATCTCGTTCCCGAGGTTGTGGATTATCCTGATTCACAAAAATTATAATCGCAAGACCCATCATGAGAAATAGACTGAATACGGAGAATGCCTGTTCACGGTCTTTTTGAAAATGGTAAAACATTCCCCATAAACCAAATAAGAATGCCAGAGGCAACCCAAATTGAAACCAATCGACCCCATCTTCTTTGGTATTGGCGCCGTAGGCCGTTACCCAATCATCAGTACTGGGACCTCGTCCAGCGAATTGCCATAGAAAATATCGCCAATACATTTTCTTTACCTGATAACTCCAAAAATAATTCCACTGCTTATCCATTCGATAGGATTTGTATTTTCGTTCCTGGCTATCGGAATAATTACGACCACCTTTCGCAGGTCTTCCCACAACTTCATGTTTGGGCGGCAATCCTGTAAATCGACGAGGGAATTGGGTCATTTGGCCATATTGTTCTCTTTCCATATAAGCAATCGCTCGTGGAACGGTAGAAGGGTCATTTTCATTAATGGCAGGCTGCTGCCCCGATCGAATAAAAATAGTGGCATAGCTTGAATACCCGACCAAAATAAGGACTATAGATGTGAGGGCCAATGCATATTGAAATTGTCTTTTAATAATTGTGAAAACCATACCACCCATAATCGCCAAGCATAAGAATAAAAATAGCTCTAAACCGACAGCATTCACAATCTTAGGCACTCCATTAATGATACCTGTATTGATTATCAGATAAATCACGCCCGTAATAGCTGTGGTTATTAGAAATCCTTTGTATGAAAATTCATATTTTTTGAAATAAATAATGAGTGCAATAAATGGAAGTGCCAGTAAGTTGAGTAAATGAACACCAGTGGCTAAACCAATCATATAGGCAATAATGAGAATGTATCTCTCATTCCCCTTTTCATCTGCCCGTTCGGCCCAATGAAGGATGAGCCACACCACAATAGCGGTGAAAAATGTTGAAAAGCCATACACTTCTGCTTCAACTGCATTAAACCATTGAGAATCTGTAAAAGCAAATGTAAGGGCACCTACCAAAGAACCGCCAAATGTAATAATGGCATCCATAGAGCATTCAATTTTTCCACGATAATTCGAAATCAGCTTCACAGTTGAAAGATAAAGATACATGACTGCTAAGGCACTGACCACAGGTGAAATCAAATTGATTCGGAATGCAATATCCGGATTAAAAGGAATCATAGAAAAAACACGACCAATAATCAAATACAAAGGGCTCCCTGGCGGATGGGGTACACCCAAAATAAATGATGTGGCAATAAATTCACCCGAATCCCAATATGGCACAGTATCCGCCATGGTTAATAGGTACACAATAAAGGAGATGCCAAGCGCCAACCCGGCAAAAATTCGGTTCAAACGAATATAATCAGAATGGATCAAGTGTTAGTCTTTCTTTTTTTAGTAGCCTTTTTGGCTTTCTTTTTTGCTTTGGTCTTTGCTTCAGTTTTAGATTTTTCTGTCTTCTGATCTTCTGATTTCTCAGATTCTTCTGGAGAAGAATCTGAACCTTTCTTTTGTTCGTCGATGAAATTTAATTTCAATTCGCTGAGGCTATGGATAATATATTGTTCTTCCCATTCGCTGAGGTTTCCCTTCATTTTAACTTGAAGCATATCCATTAGGTCGATATAGTAAGAAGCCTGATCAAGGTTACGTTCTAACGCATCATTCATAGGGTTTTTTACTTTTCCTAGAGATATCCATGCACTTTGCACGAATGTATTCACCAAGTGAATAAATAATTGATCTTCTTTTTTCATTTGTTCTTCAGCCATGATTTTCCTCTAAAATTACTTATATTAAATTTTGTTAAAAATGTTTCAAAAACAGCCGGTGAAAATACACCATATCTAATGAATATTGAATATCCAATATTCATTAATAAATTATGAAATATTCACCTGCACAAGTTTATCCTGATATTCTGACATGAAGCGTGTATGGATTAATTCATGTGCCGACTGATTCAAATTCGGATCTGTTTTCACCAATTCAAAAGCTGCTTTGCGAGCTTTTCTTAAGATAGGCCCATCGGTCACCATATCCGCAATTTTATATTTTAGGAATCCACTTTGGCGGATACCGAAAAATTCTCCTGGTCCTCTGATTTTTAAATCTTCATCTGAAATTACAAAACCATCATTTGTGGATTCCATAATCTGTAGGCGCTTTTTGGAATTGTCCGTAAAATTCCGGCGAACGAGAATGCAGTAACTTTTTTCACTCCCCCGCCCCACACGGCCCCGAAGTTGGTGAAGTTGGGTCAAACCAAAGCGATCCGCATGCTCAATAAGCATTACCGTAGCGTTGGGTATGTCAATCCCCACTTCAATCACCGTAGTAGAAATCAAAATGTGAATTTCATTACGGCCGTAAGCATCCATGACAACGTCTTTCTCATCTTTTTTCATTCGCCCGTGAATGAGGCCTACTTTGAATTCCCGGAATATATTTCCTGAAAGATTCGCGTGCATTTCTACGGCGGCGGCTAAATCGGATTTTTCCGTCTCCTCTACCAAAGGATAAACCACCATACACTGACGTCCGGCGGCCACTTCATCTTTCATAAAATCGTATACTTTTTTCAATCGTTGTTCATCCACCACTTTGGTCACGATAGGAATACGATTCTTTGGCATTTCATCAATGATGGATAAATCCATATCTCCATGGTAGGTAATGGCCAATGTTCGTGGAATTGGTGTGGCAGTCATTGCCAAAAGATGGGGATTCAACCCTTTCGATGTAAGGTCTCCTCGCTGGAGAACGCCAAAACGATGTTGTTCGTCCACAATAGCCAAACCCAATTCTTTAAATATTACATCCTTTTGAATGAGGGCATGGGTACCGATGATAATGTCGATCCGTCCTTCAGCTAAACCACCAAGAATGGCTTTACGTTCTTTTGCGGGGGTGCCTCCGACGAGAATAGCGCAAGTCATGTGGGCCATTTCAGCATACTTTTTAAATGATGCCAAATGTTGATGGGCTAAAATTTCCGTGGGCGCCATGACTGCCACCTGTACATTATTCGCCACCGCAATGGCCGCCGCTAAAACAGATACGATGGTTTTCCCCGATCCTACATCTCCCTGCAAAAGTCTGTTCATGGAGAAGGGCCGGGCCATATCATCCTTGATTTCTTTAATTACTTTTTTCTGGGCATTGGTCAGTTCAAAATCAAGACTATCAGAAATGAGTTTAACTTGAGGCCCGATTTTCTTCAATGCTTTGGTCCCTGTTTGCTGTAGAGATGATTTTCGCAATGCCATAAGCATTTGGAGAAAAAAGTGTTCGTCAAATTTTAAGCGGTGAACCGCCTCATTCAGTACCTCTTCTGATTCGGCAAAATGGATATTTCTCAGGGCGCTGTTAATATGGATAAGATCGTTGGACTTTCGGAATTCAGGCGAAAAATGATCGGGAATTTCTTTAAGGAAATCGGAAATGGTTTTAATGAGGCGGCGAAGGCCGCGGCTATCCAATCTCGTCTTTTTTAATTCGGCGGGAATTGAATAGAGGGGAATGACCAAACCGGAATTGACGGGGTCTTCATCTTCTTTCAGTTTATCATATTCAGGATGAACAATCTGGAAGCCGTTGAAAAATTCAACTTTCCCACTCACAGCCAGGCGGTCCCCAATTTTTATCGCTTTTTTTATGTATTGTGCACCATTGAACCAGGTGAGTGTCATCATACCCTTTCCATCAGAAATAATAGCCTGAAAATATTGGCGACGCTTCCCACGGCGCAAATCCGCTGCTTCAACTTTACCGATAACAGTGGCTTCCATATCTCTTTTGAGTTTAGATATTGGTGTAACGGTGGTGCGGTCTAAATGCTTGCGAGGATAATAATGAAGTAAATCAGACACTGTATTAACGTCGATGGCTGACAAAGCATCCGCCCGGGCCGGGCCGACACCTTTAACGGATTGGAGAGATAAGGAAAGCGTTATGGCCTTTTCAGGCACAATTTATTAGTTCCATTCCTTGCGGTAAGTATATGTCACAATTTGAGAACCATTTGCTGGAATGGTGAGTGGGAAGTGAATGGTAGACGCATCCTTTTTTCGATAGTTCACAGATGCATCTCGAATCACCCAGTCCCCAAAAACATGCTCGATAAGGCGAACTTTTATTTCTGTGTTTAACGTATTCGTTACTTCAATACTGATCGACCCTTCTTCACTTTTCCGTTGACGATCATAATTTAATACGGTTCGTTTCCCAACCACATCAAACGCACGTCCAGAGATGATGGTAGCCGTCGCCCCTTTCGGTACTTGGCGAATTTCATCTTCTCCCACGAATTCAATTGTGCCACTCGTGCCGGATTGGTAGAGCTGGATTTTTCCCTGGGGCAGGGGGACACCCAGATTATTATCTTCTGTATTGGCAATTTGATATTCGATAGCCAGCGGTTCTTCTCGTTGACTCTGTTCGTCATTTTCAAATAAATATGTTTTTTGGAATAAAACTGTTTTTGGCGAATATAATCGAGTGGTAATACTTTCCTCTCCATTGAGCCCCATCTTCCCACCCAAATAATAAATATGATAATCTCCCAATTGTTCTTCTGTTGATCCTGCCTCAGTCTGGGGAGCCATCGTTTTGTACATGACTGCTGGTCTGCGGACAGTACCATTTTGTTTTAGATTCCCCTCCACAAGTTGAAGCGTAAGGTTTGAGAAATCCAAATTACTGTTATTTTTAATATAGGCTTCAGCAATGAATTCTGCACCGTCCCCTGATTCATCTAAAATGAGACGATAAATGGCATCCCAGTCAAATCCATTAGATAAATAAATCAAACTCCCCCGGGCCGGGCCCATTTTCTTTTTAAATACATTCCATGTAAGAGATGGTTTAAACAAAATATTTTCAAGCTTCCCCGGTGTTGTGATATAATCAACACGATCCCGATTAAAGGAAATAACAGATCGTTTCCGCGTAATGGTAATTATATTGCCGCTGAGCTCAACCAGCGTACCTGTGAGGGAATTTCCATTGATAAACTCTACATCAATGGTTTTCCCTAAATAATCATAGAGATGATCAGAAAAATGAAATACATCTTGATTATACCGCTGCGTTTTTACCGTGGCATTATCAAGGGTCAGGAATGGTGAATCTTTTATGATGCCTCCTGGAAACATATCCCAGGAAATGGTGGATTCACCATTTTGAACATTCCATGCTACGGGTTGCTTTATCAGGGCAAACCCATCTTTGTAGAGGGTCATGGTGGCATGATTTGATTGACCCATTATGAGAGATAATAGTGTAATTAGTCCAATTGGTTTTTTCATAACAGCATATCCAGGTTTGCTTTTACCAGTTCAAATTCTGCAGTCATATCCTGCATTTTTTTCTTTTCATATTCAACCACATTTTCTGGTGCGCGGTTGACAAAATTATCATTCGATAGTTTTTTCTCAATCCCTTGAAGATGGCCTTCCAACTCATTCAAACGCTTTGAAAGACGGTCATTTTCCTTATCTAAATCTATTAATCCTTTGAGTGGAACAAATAGCTCCATTTTTTGGACTACAGCCGTAGCAGATTGTTCCGGTTTTTTCAGGTTTTGACCTATTGTAATCGCTTCAATCCGACCGAGTGTTTTAATAATTTCATCAAATGATTCAATTTTTGATTGGTGCCCATTCACATTTCTAATGACCAAATCTGCCTTTTTCCCCGGAGGCACATTCATTCGGCTACGGATGGTGCGAATGGCCGTCACAATCTCTTTCAATAAATTCATAGATTTATCTGCAGTATCATCCTCGAAAGACGAATCGCCATTAAGCCAAGGAGATATGATTAAATCTAGGTCATCTTTTCCTCTAAAGTGTACCCAAAGTTCTTCCGTAATGAACGGTGCGTAAGGATGAAGCAACCTTAGAATTCCCTGGATCACATGAACGGCAACTGCCCGCGAAATATTGGCTTTTTCAATATTATCTCCATAAAATCGTGTTTTGGCAATTTCAACATACCAATCACAAAAGTTACTCCAAGTAAATTCATAAATTGCTTTTGCCGCTTCGTTAAAATGAAACCGATCTAATTGGCGATTCACTTTTATAGCTGTTTTGTTCAACTGACTCAAAATCCATCGCTCCGGTAGATCCAACTCAATATCATTTATATTGATATTTGGGACTTTTCCCTCTTCAAGATTCATTTGAACAAAACGAGAGGCATTCCACAGTTTATTCATAAAGTTCCGGCCGACCTCTAATCGAGAATTCGAAAATAAAACATCCAATCCTTGTGGGGCCATGAGCATGGTACCAAATCGGGTGGCATCTGTACCATATTCTTTGAATAAATCGAAAGGGTCAGGAGAATTCCCAAGGGATTTGCTGAATTTTTTCCCCGTTTCATCTCTTAAGATTGATGTGAAATACACATCCTTAAAAGGAATATCATCTAAAAATTCATAGCCGGACATTATCATTCGAGCCACCCAAAAGAAAATAATATCTGGGCCCGTAACCAACGCATCTGTGGGAAAGAATGATTTTAAATTTTGATCTGCCTTCGGCCACGCGTGGACGGCGAATGGCCAAATCCAAGATGATGCCCACGTATCCAAGACATCTTCATCTTGGGTCCAATGTTCTGGATCTTCTGGCCCATCCACAGATACATGAATCTGTTTGGGATCATCGTTATGATACCAAACCGGTATTTGATGCCCCCACCAAAGTTGGCGACTGATGCACCAATCTTTAATATTTTCCATCCAGTGATTGTAAGTCTTGGTCCAATGAGCTGGGTGAAACTTTATTTTGCCTGAATTCACTGCATCTAAAGCCGGTTTCGCTAATGCATCCATTTTTAAGTACCACTGTTCAGACATATAAAATTCGATTGGGACATTTCCCCGTTCGGAAAATCCGATGTTATTCGTATATTTTTCGACTTTATCTAACAATCCTTCTGAATCCATGTCTCGGACTACTGCCTTTCGCCCCTCTTCACGGAAACAATTCTGATATTTCTTCGGAACTTTCGAATTCAAAGAAGCATCATCGTTCATTATATTGATAAAGTCTAAATTGTGACGCTCTCCCATTGCAAAATCATTTGGATCGTGGGCCGGCGTAACCTTAACGCACCCCGTTCCAAATTCCGGATCCACATAAGAATCGGCTATGATAGGGATTTCACGCCCCACTAATGGCAATGTCACCGTTTTGCCAATAATATTTTTATACCGATCATCTTCCGGATGAACAGCCACAGCAGTGTCACCCAACATGGTTTCTGGACGGGTTGTGGCCACCACTAAATATTCATTTGACCCCGTAATTGGATATTTGAAATGCCATAATTTTCCATTCACCTCTTTATGAATAACTTCTTCATCACTAATGGCTGATTTTGACACGGGGCACCAGTTCACCAAACGATGGCCTCGGTAAATAAGACCTTTGTCATACAATTGAACGAAAGCACTTAATACTGCTTGGGAATACCCTTCATCCATTGTAAATCGTTCCCGATCCCAATCACAGGAACAGCCCAGTTTTTTCAATTGATTAATAATGATGCCGCCATATTTTTCTTTCCACGCCCAAGCATGGACCAAAAAGTCTTCTCTTGATAAATCGTCCTTGGATATCCCCTGTTCTTGCAACATTTTATCGACTTTTGTTTCAGTTGCAATAGAGGCATGGTCCGTCCCTGGGATCCAACACGCATTTTTCCCTTCCATGCGTGCTTTTCGAATCAATACATCTTGAATGGTGTTATTCAGAACATGGCCCATGGTGAGCATCCCCGTAACATTTGGCGGAGGGATTACAATTGAATAGGGTTCTTTATCAGATTTTTCATCAGCATGGAAATATCCTTGATCTAACCAATGTTTGTACCAATGGTCTTCCAGTTTATCCCAATTATATAATTTATCTAGTTGTGACGTACTCATAAAAATCTGTTTGTGATGGATTCGAAATATTCAAACCCTGCTAAATAGTTTACCTTTCTAAAATTAAACTAAATGCTGTGGTGAGCTTTAATACGTTTTGATTTGCTTTGACTAAATTCCCCGAAATAATTCTTCCTAGGTTTCTCATTACTTTAAATCCAATAGTTGGATTTGTATCACAAATCTGAAATAAATCCGATTTATCCAATCGCGCTAATGTACAAGGGGTTTCAGCCCGAACGTTTGCCGTTCGACGATCTCCTTCATTGAACATGGACATTTCGCCAAATTGTGGATTGATATCGGACGGTAGTTTTAATATTGCTTTTTCTCTATTGTCCGTATCACCTTTATTCATCGATAAGGTTAAAGCCTGATTTATTTCTACCTCGCCTTCTAATAGAAGATAAATACAGTCTCCCTCCTCACCTTCCGTAATAAATTGTTGCCCTTTTTCCATTTCTACTTTCTTAAGAGAATCATGGAATTGACCCAATTCATCATTGGTAAGATCGGCAAATATTTGAAACTTTCTTAGTCGTTCGTTATTCATAATAACCTCATGGAATTATAATGGCACGTTCACCCTCATTGAGGGTATAGTCCTGATTGGGATTAATCATAACATTTATTTTACTTTCTTCATTCAATGATATGCCACCCTCTTTTAATTTCTTTTCTATGAATGCGTCTAATGCCGAGGCATCTGAAGAAAGGATAGCGCCAATACCTAAATTTTCATCTTCTGAGAAAACCCCAATCAAAACCGATCCGTCTCTTTTGCGGAAATAGTTAAACAATTCATCATAAGATTTTCCGATATATTCTGATGGAATATCTACTCGTTTAAATCGAGAGGATGAATTACTATCCATGAGCTGATTGGCGATTTGAGGTATGCCTGGATCCGTAACGTGGGATGCAATAATATGGGCACTGAAATCATCTCCAACCACAACCTCATCTGCGTTGGCTCTCTTAATATGGGTTAAGTTTTCCCGATCCAATAAATATGCCACAACACGAATACTCGGATCTATACTTTTGATGGTTAATGTAGCAAAGATCGTTTTTTCATCAAATGTGGCCACTTCTGAACCCGTTGTATTGGGAATTACAATAACAGTATCTGCATCATTTATACTGGCTTTTTCTAATATCTCTTCCTGAGTGAAATCACCAGAAACAAATTGAATTTTCAAAGCATTAAATCGGTTTTTTAGTTTTGAAATTTCTTCTTCATTCAATTCATTAATAAGAACGACATCCTTTTTTTCTCCCTTGCTTAATTTCTGAATGGAGTTCAGTAGTCTTTCTCCATTAGGGTTCCAACCGCATAGGATCAAATGATCGGTTAAATTTAACTTTTCCAAACCTTTACCCTCCCGAATTTTTTGAGCGACAAATATGGATGAAATGGTGGCTGTGAATAGTGAAACCAAAGAAATACCAATGAACATAATGAGTACTGCAAAAACACGACCGCCCGGTGTTTCCGGCGAGAAATCGCCATATCCAACGGTCGTCATGGTTACAATCGCCCACCAAAATGGATTATTATCTTTTGAAATTTCACCAGGTTCTAACCATTGCAAAACAACGCCGCCAATAATCATTGTGATTAAAATCCCGGCGCCAACCTGAAAAAAACTGTTACGAATCAATGTTCTTACCCATAGACGCATTGCGGTAATTTAAATATACATGCGGTTGGAATAGGGGAAATTTTCCCAAAAAAGAATAATTAAATAATAATTGACTTATATCTTGATTGAGCCTTAGCATCTGTTAGGGTGTAGGGTAATAGGAGAGATTACTTTCGTTGTATTTAATTCAAGTCATCAGTTTTCTAACTCTATCTCGGGTAAAAGTAAGTAATAAAACAGGAGGGTTTATGAACAAACCTATTAAATCTAGATTGGCTACAATCTTCTTCCTATTGATTGGAATGTCCACATTCCTTATTGCGCAGGAAGGGTCAGTATCTGGTCGCGTCACTGACGATGACACTGGGGATCCTTTGGTGGGAGCCAACGTCATTGTTGTGGGCACCAACCTTGGTGCTGCCACGGATGTAAATGGTGAATATTCTATCAGTCGGGTACCTGCAGGTGCTCAGAGACTAAATGCCAACTACATTGGTTACGCAAGTAAATCAATGAATGCAGATATTCCAACTAATGGTAATGCTATTGGAGACTTTAATCTGACTGTTGCAGCATTGAACCTAAATGAAGTTGTTGTAACTGGTGCTGGAATAGCTGTTGAAAAATCTAAAATTGGTAACTCTATTGGTGTAGTGGATATGTCCGCACTAGAAGATGCTCCAATTACTAATTTTTCAGATGTTCTACAAGGTCGTGAGAAAGGTGTGGTAATGTTACCAAATGGTGGTTTGAATGGCGAAGGTGCTTCAATCCGTATTCGTGGTACATCAACCCTATCACAATCTAATGAACCTGTTATTTATCTTGATGGCGTTCGTTTGGATAATACAATGGGTGCTTCATTTGGTGGTGGAACTCCATCGCGTTTAGATGAAATAAACCCTGATGCAATTGACAGAGTTGAAATTCTTAAAGGTGCGGCGGCGGCATCACTTTATGGAACTCAAGCTGCAAATGGTATTATTCAAATTTTTACTAAGCAGGGCGCAATTTCTAAACCACAATTCACTGCAGAAGTGAGTACTTCTACTAGTAGTTTTCCTGAAGATCGCTTCAAACCAAATTCTGGTTTTGCCCGGGATCAGGAAACTGCAACTCGCATGGCTGGATTATTTCCTGACTATGCAAAGTCCGGCTTAAAACCATATGAAGTCATAGAAGTTCCTTTTACCAGTTGGTTATATGACAAAGGTAAAAACAAAAGTGTTTCTACTTCTGTTAGAGGTGGTGCTCCTGGTGCTACTTATTTTGCAAGTTTACGTTATTTAGCAACTGATGGTCCATTTGATGAGAAGGCTACATTACTAGGACTTCCAGTTGGGGCAGCTGACCCAACTAAACCTGGTGCAAATGATAAGCGTGATCAGTTTATGATGAGTGCTACTCTTAATATTATTCCAACAGATAGAATGAGAATTCGTTTGTCAACAAATTATTCTCAAACAGATCATAATACGATTCAGAATAATAACAATATATATGGCACAACATCTCTTATTATGATGGGTAAACCCGAACATTCAACGGCATCAAATGCTTCTGGCTCTATTGCTTTTGCGACAGCACGTGAAACAACATATCGCTCATTGGCGAATGAGGGTGAGAATAGCACTATTTCTTTGCAGACTAGCTACAGAGTAACTGATGGCTTAAATGTTTCAGGTACTTTTGGGTTGAATACAACTCTTAATAAGTATACTAGTCTAACTCCTTTTGGATACAACGTTGATGGCAAGGTTGCTTCAAACGTTCAAGGTGCTCTTTGGAAAGGAAGTAATAACAAAAAAGTCTATTCAATGGATGTCAAAGCTGACTATGCAATGAATATAGGCTCTGCCATTAGCTTAGAGAATGTGGCTGGATTCCAAGCGTTTCAAACTATTCATAAGAATTTAGAAGGTGGTGGTTCACAGTTCCCAGGTCCAGGTCTTCAAGTCCTTGGTGCCTTAGGCGCTCCTGGAAACCCTTATTCAAGTTATTCTGAAGTTATTGAAGCCGGATTTTTAGCACAAAGTAGAATTGGCTTTGAAGACTACTTATATACAACGGTTGGTATTCGTCAGGATGCGAATAGTGCATTTGGTTCTGAATTCAGCACCATCACTTATCCTCGCGTAAATGTATCTTACATACCTACTACTCATATTGGACAGCTTGGTCCTGTTTCTACTGCACGTTTACGTTTTGCATGGGGTAAAGCAGGTCAGCAACCTGGCGCATTTGACCAGTTCACAACTTATCTGCCATGGGCATCTGAGTTTGGTCCTGGCTTAGCACCTGGTAATGTAGGTGACCCATCCTTATCTCCTGAGATTTCTACTGAAGTTGAAATGGGTGGTGAAGTTGGACTTTTTAAAGATAAGATAGCATTTGATTTCCAGTATTGGGATCGTACAGTTAATGATGCTTTAATCCAACGTGCTTATCCAGCTTCTGGCGGTTTTTACCGTACTCAGTTATCTAATATTGGGGAACTTGCTGCAAATGGTTGGGAAGTGGGCGTTGATGCTAATCTTCTACGTAACTCAAAGGTTTCAGTAGATGTATTTGGAAGCTTATCTTATTTAGAAGAAAAAGTTGTTAGTCTCGGTGGTGCACCTGAGCAAAAAGTAGGTGGATCTTATCCTCGCTACAGGAACTTCTTAACTGAAGGTTTTGCTCCAGGTCAATACTTTGGCGCTAAACTAAATCGCGATGTGAAATATCCAATTGATATTAATGGTGATGGCGCGGCAGATAGTGATAGTGATTTACTTGCTTTCTTTACTACTGGCGGTGCTGGTGTAAGAAGTGGCTGGAATCCTGTAATGGCAACACCAACACAAGCTGATGTTGATGCTGGTCGCGCTAAAGGAACCGGTGCTTTAGACTGGAACCTTGGTAAACCAACTCCAGACTATACGAGTTCTTTTGGTATTAAAGTTAACTATGGTAAGAACTGGAGTGTAAATACTCTATTCGAGTCACGTTTTGGTGATTACAAGGTTACTAACCTAACTGATGCTTTTCGTAAGTCTCACAGTTTGATTGGTAGAAATACACCTGAGGCTGCTGATAACGAGTCTAGGTTAATCAATCCAGCCAATGCTGGACAAGGACGCTTAGATGCTGCCAATGAATGGGTTCGTAAACACTTAGCACTATCACCTTATAGTGGCTTAAATACAATGGAAGATGCTTCCTTTGTTAGACTACGTGAGCTAAGTATCTCATACGACATTGATGCAACAATGGCTGCTCGTTTAGGATTAAAGAGTATGACCATTGCGGTATCGGGTAAGAACCTATGGATGAGTACTGATTACAGTGGTATTGATCCAGAACTAAATGCTATTAGTCGTGGCAATGGTGGTATAGGTGATTTTCAACAATCAATTGATGCTTTCGGTGTTCCGATTCCAAAGATTTGGAACTTAAGCATCAAAGTTGGTCTGTAAGGAGGTATGAAAATGAAAAATAAAACAAAATTAATCAGCCTTTTCGTTGTATTTACAATGATTGGCTGTGATTTAGATGTTGATAACCCAAACAGTTTACTTGAGGACGACTTAGCAGATCCAAGTGCTGCTGCAGCTCTCGCAAATGGTGCATGGAATGCATCACTCAGAGGAATTACCTATATGATGATGCCTCACGCTGTTGCCACTGATGAGTCTGTTTGGATCGGATCAAGAGATGCTTGGTATCAGATCGATAAAGGTGGTATGACAAATGTCTATAATGAGTTTGTTGATCAAGCATGGCCTTATATTAGTGAAGGACGATGGATGGCAGATAAAGCTATTGCAGTCCTAGAAGGATTAGGCACTGATCTTCCAGATTCTGATGATCTTGTCTTATCTTATTTAACGGGCGCAATGGTTCGTGTTTATATTGCTGACATGTTTGAGGATTTTGTTTACTCAGATAAAACAGAAGCTGGCACACCTATTGGTGCTGCTAATATGTCTCAGCTCTATGATGAAGCTCTTGCTCTACTAGGAAAAGCTCAGTCAATAGCTACAGGCGACGATGCTGTTAAAGTGTTATCATTGGTCGCAAGAACTAAACATGCTAAAGCAGTTTGGGGTAAAGTTAACCCAGTCAATACTGCTAGCCCATATGTTAGCGCCGGCGCATCTGAAGCTGCATCTGCAGCTGCATTGATGAGTGCTGATTGGAAATGGAGAATGAATTTCAGTTCCAGTACTGTTTCTAATTACATGTCAGGACAAATCAATGACCGTCAAGAGATGGACCTTTTTCAGAATGCTTTAGTTGAGACTGCCACACCTGGTGCTGGCGGAGATCCTCAACCGAATGATCCCGTTACTGGTCTGCCAGACTCACGGATGTCCGTCTCAGCCGCTGAATTCAGAGCTGGTGGTGGTGGAACACAGTGGGCTCCTGTAACAATCACATCATTACGTGAAATGCATTTGATTATTGCTGAGAGTGAAAAAGCTGGTGGAAACGATGCTGGCTGTTTAGCAGAGTTAAATGCGCTTCGTTCTCTTGACTCACTAGACCCTTATCCAGCAGGTACAGATGCGGGTACGGCACTACAACATGAGAGAAGAGCAAATCTATTTCTTCAATCACGTCGTTTGTCAGATATGTATCGCTTTAACTTAACTTCTACAGTATGGGATGCAGTTGAAAAATCTGCTGCTGGAAGTTATTTCCCGATAACTATATCTGAAATCAGGGCAAACCCTAATATCAATCAGTAATTCTTAGTACACAGCTTTATAGCTGAAGAACAGTAATTGAAAATGGGCTCTTTTTTAGAGCCCATTTTTTTTATCCTACTATATAGGCTTTAGCCTTTAATTTTGAGCCTATGAAAAAAGTAATTAAACCCTTCGCAATCATTTTATCTAATTGTTTATTAATGGCGCAGGTAAAAACAGTTCCAAACCAAGTTAAAGTTGCATATATAGGCATTCAAGTTGAGAATGTTGAATCTTGGGTTAAAAGTGAGCTTGAAACAAAATTAAATGCTATTTTTAATGGTCTCGACCCTGAAAAACTAATAAAATCAGACGAAGTAAATAAATTAGCGAAAGAAGAGATCGAAACTCTTTTTATAGAGATAAATGATCAAAACTTTCAGAAAATTGCAGATAAAACAGGGGCAAGATATATTTTTGCGGGAAAATTCAAAAATGTATCTCCTGATAAAAGTCGTATAATGATTCAGGGGGATTTTTATCGCTATAATGCACAGCTAAAATCTAGCTTTCGATATGAGGTTTTAAAATACTATGAACGTATGAATGACGAGGTTAAAGTTATTCAACAGCAAATGGTGGATTCAATGCCCTATGCACCAAAACCTGCTTCTTTAAAACAAGTAACTTTTGTCTTTACTGGAATTATTTTAATTGGTCTTGTATTTATGACCCTTACTGGAACAAGTGTTTGGCAAAATGGTGAAGGTAGTGGCGAAGGCACAAAGCCTACTGAAAACTAATGAAATATTTATTAAAACTATTTTCAATCTTTTTATCGATAAACATTTTAATCGTCCAGTTGGCTGCAGCCACGCCGCAGGACAAAACCCTTACAATTCATGTGGGATATATTGGAGAAACATTGGAGAATGTTCCCGACGGCTATCAAAAACTGGTGCGTCAAAAGATGCTGGGGCTCATAAATCAAAACTATTATGAATTTCATAATCCCACTGATTTATCGAAAAGTTACAGCAATACTATTGCAGCAGTTTTAATTCATAATGCCAATTCGTTTAATGATGATTTGGCGGAACTGTCCAAATCCGCTGATTTAGATTATATTTTTGTCACATCGCTCAGAAATATATCAGAAGATGAAAATCGTGTTATGCTCAAAGGAAAAGTGGAACGCTATAATAGAAAATCCAATGATATCTACCGATATGAGATCCTTTCCTATGCGGAAGATTTGGATCTCCATATTCGAGCCATGAAAACGGAGATGATTGAAACAATCCCCCACAGTATTCATGGTATCAATCGAAACAGAGCATATATTTTATTGGGTGTTGTAGTGGTAGTTGGATTCGCCATGAGCCAATCCTTTGGCGGATTGGGCAAGTTTTTACAGAGTGGGGATGGTGATAAAAAGCCGACGACACCAACGGGCAACTAATTTAATTCTTTTGAAAAATCCCCACCGTTTCAATATGGGGAGTGTGTGGAAACATATCAACTAAAGTTAGGCGCTTCAGTTTATATCCTTTTTGTAATAAAACTTCTGTATCCCTCGCTTGTGTTGTGGGATTACAAGATATATAAATAATCTTTTTAGCTTCAAATTTTGGTAAATAATCTGTCATAAATTTGTGCATGCCTGCCCGGGGAGGATCCACAACAATAATATCGGGTTTGGGGTATTTTTTCCCCTTACTAAACTTGAAAAAATTATCCAAGTTTGCCACATGAAATTTTACATTCCCTATTTGATTGTTGACTGCATTCCGTGTGGCATCTTCAACGGCCGAAACAATAACTTCAAAGCCATGGACTTCCTTCGCCTTTTGGGCCAGAAATAATGATATAGAACCAGTTCCAGAATAGAGATCATAAACAACTTCCTCGCCGTTTAAATTGGCTCCAGCCAAAGCAGTCTCATATAGTTTTTCTGCCATAACAGTATTGGTTTGAAAAAATGAATTGGCCGATATTTCAAATGAAAGGTTGCCAATTTTTTCTTCTAATACTGGCTTCCCATGTAAGAGCAACTCATACTCACCAAATGAAACATCCGCTTTCCGTGTGTTAATATTATTCACTACTGTTGTGATTTGTGGGAAAGCATCAATCAATCCATCCACCATGGGTTTGAGTAAATCAGTATTTTCGTAAGAGGTCACAATATTGACCATAATATCGCCAGTGTTGTGCCCAAACCGAAATGCTAAATACCGTAAAAACCCATTATGTGTTCTTTGGTTATAGGGTTTCAGTGTTAATTCCTGAGCAAGCGTTTTGGCTTTATTAAGAATTTCGTTCCCTAATTCCGGCATGAGATGGCAAATATCTATATTTAAAATTTTATCCCATCGTTTTGGAATATGCATCCCCAAAGCAAAATCTCTTTCTACATTTTCCGGTTCTCCTGGTAGTACCCAACGGTTATTTGAAAAAGTGAACTCCATTTTATTGCGATAATTAAATATATTTTCTGCTGGTATCACTTCATTCGATGTAAAATCATCGAGACCTGCCTGTCGCTGGAATATATTTTCTACCTGTTGTTTTTTCTGAGCAAGCTGTTCAGCATAATCCAGTTGTTGAACTTTACATCCACCGCAAACTGGAAAATGTTCACATATAGGGTCTACCGCGTATTTCGATTCTGAAAGAATTTCCAATGGTCTTGCCTCTCCAAACCCTTTTCTTTTGCGATATAATAATGCGCGAACTTTTTGGCCAGGAATAGCATTTTTAACGAAAATAACGAAATCATTTACCCTGGCAATTCCTTTGCCGCCATAGGCTAAAGATTCAATGGTTAATTCAAGCTCTTGGCCCTTTTTTACTAATGGTTCAGTCATTTGTTTTAATTAATTTTATTATAAAATGAGAATGTGTGTGAAGTGTTTGTTTTTAAGAATACAATTCTAAAAAACGAATGAGAAGCGATTTTAAATCTTGAATGCCTTTATCGGCATTTTCCATTGTCTGTTCATGGCTCAACACCTCATCGCTCATTCCTGCGGCCATATTAGTCATAACAGACAATGCGGCTACTTTCATTCCAGCATGGCGGGCCAATATTACTTCTGGTACGGTGGACATACCTACTGCATCTGCGCCCAGTTTTTTTGCAGCGCGTATTTCAGCATGTGTTTCAAAACTTGGACCACTGAACCAAATATAAACCCCTTCATATAGAGGAATGTTTTTATCCTTTGCAATTGAATGAAATGTAGATCGCATGGATTCATTATAGGCATCATTCATATCAACAAATCGCTGGGTGCTTTCTTCGCCAAACAATGGATTTACACCTGTAAAATTAATATGATCGTTTAAAAGCATGACACTCCCCGGTGTTGCTTCTTCCATTAAACTACCCGCAGCATTGGTTAGAATTAATGTTTCACACCCCAGAGCTGCCAATGTACGAACAGGGATTTTCATTGCATCTACGATACCGGATTCATAATAATGCACCCGCCCTTGGCATATAACTATTTCTGTATTGTGAATTTTTCCTAAATGGAGATTACCTTCATGTCCAGATACGCCTGCATCCGGGAATCCATCTAGGTCATCATATGATAATGATACTGAGTCCTCTAATACATCCACAAACGACCCTAAACCGGATCCAAGTATTATACCTACTTTTGGCTTAATCGCATGTGATTTTGATTGAATATATTCAACTGTTTTATTGATATTCATCATTTTTTCTATTGTTTGTTTTCAAATACCAACTGGATGCCAAGTCGTCTTGGTTTCTAACGTATTTAAAATACGATAGGGGTCCTGTACATTTTTACTGAGCCAGTTTTCATCAGTGTATACAATGGGGCGTTTCACATTCAATGCCGCATTTTCCTGAATGAGCTTGATTTCTTCTGATTCATTGCCGCAATACACAATTGCATTCACATCCATGTGAGAAGAAAAATGGTCTAACAATTCGGAGCGATATCCGGTTAAGATATTCACCACCCCACCGGGAACATCGGATGTATGCAATACTTCTGCAAATGTAATTGAACATAATGGCTTTTCTTCTGACGCAAGTACAACCACTGTATTTCCACCGGCGATAATGGGCGCTACGATTGATACCAAACCAATTAGGGATGAATTGTTTGGCGCCAGGGCAGAAACCACCCCAGTTGGTTCAGGATAAGAAAAGTTAAAGTAAGATGAAGCCACTGGATTTACTCGACTAAAAATCTGCTGATATTTATCTGCCCATCCTGCATAATAAATCAATCGATCAATCGATTGGTTTATTTCATTCCCAGCTTCTTTTTTCGAAGATCCTTGAAGGATTAACTCATTCGCAAACTGACTGCGCCTACCCTCAAGTATTTCACCAATCCTATATAAAATTTGGCTCCGATTATAAGCTGTTCTGGAACACCATCCAGAGAATGCATCGCGAGCGGTAACCATGGCATTTCTAAAATCTTTACGTGATCCTCTACAAATATTCACCGCTCCCTTATTGTTGGCATCCACCCATTTAATATATCTTCCCGATTCTGTTCTTGGGAATTTTCCACCAATATAAAGCTTATATGTCTTTTTTATATCTTCTCGTTGACTCATAGTATCATTCCCTTCTATACCAAATTAACATAGGGCATTAACCCTTCTAATCCGCCTTCACGTCCCATGCCACTTTCTTTATAACCACCAAAGGGTGAAGTTGGATCAAATTTATTAAATGTATTTGCCCAAAGTACACCGGCTCTGATTGATTTTGAAACTTGGAATATTTTCGACCCTTTATCAGTCCACACACCTCCTGACAATCCAAAAGGTGTATTGTTCGCTTTGGCGATAACTTCATCAACAGTTCTAAAAGTTTGAATGGCCAAAACTGGGCCAAATATTTCTTCTTGTACAATTCGGTGAGATTGACTCACATCTGTAAAAAGTGTTGGTGCATGCCAATAACCCTTTTCAGGCAATCCGCAAGATGATTGATGCACTGATCCACCTTCTTTTTGGCCAATATCCACATACATTTTTATTTTCTCTAACTGCATTTTAGAATTGATGGCACCAATATCTGTATTTTTATCTAATGGATCGCCGACAATTAAAGATTCCATTCTATCTTTTAACTTTGATATAACTGTATCTGCCACACTTTCTTGAACAAACAAGCGAGATCCAGCACAACAAACATGCCCTTGGTTAAAAAAGATGCCATCAATTATTCCTTCCACCGCCTGATCAATGGCTGCATCTTCAAAAATAATGTTGGCCGCTTTTCCACCCAATTCCAACGTATATTTTTTCCCAGTACCCGCCACTGATTTCATAATCATTTTTCCCACATCAGTTGAACCTGTAAAGGCAATTTTATTTATATCTTCGTGTTCTACAATGGCTCGACCCGTTTTTCCATCTCCATTGATTATATTGACAACGCCGGGCGGCAAATCAGCTTCTTGGATAATTTCTGCCAATTTCATTGCAGTTAATGGGGTTGTTTCTGCCGGTTTTAACACAACAGTATTTCCCGTTGCTAACGCTGGGGCTAATTTCCATGCCGCCATTAACAATGGGAAGTTCCACGGAATAATTTGACCTGCAACACCGATAGGCTTCGCCTGTTTTCCCGGAAAAGCATAGGACAATTTATCTGCCCAACCGGCATAATAGAAGAAATGGGCCGATACCAATGGGATATCAATATCTCTAGATTCACGAATCGGTTTTCCTCCATCCATCGTTTCAATGACTGAAAATTCTCGGGCACGTTCTTGGATCAACCTTGCTATACGATATATATACTTCCCTCTTTCGGATGGATCCATTTTAGACCATACTTTATCGTACGCCTTCCTAGCCGCTTTAACAGCTTTATCAACATCCGATTTATCTGCCTCAGCCACATCAGCCAATTTTTGTTCATTGGCGGGGTTAATCGTTTTAAAATATTTTCCTTTTTCGGGTGGCATGAATTTCCCATTAATAAAAAGATCATTTTTCTTGACAATCTTTATGTGGTCTGTACTCTCTGGTGCAGGGCTATAGGACCAGTCGGTTTTGAAATCTGATTTATTGATTTTTTTGTTCATATTTGATTTACCTTAATCAATAGAAAAATAATTGGCTGATTGATATACTCCGGTTGATTGCTTGACAATCTGCATCAAAACATCGTTGGCTAAAGAACTGGCACCAAATCGAAATAAATCGGCATCCAGCCAATCCTGCCCCAATGTTTCTTTTATCATAACTAAATATTGAATTGCCAGTTTCGCTTTGCTAATACCACCGGCAGGTTTCATACCTATTTTTTTACCCGTTTTTTTATAATAATCTCTAATGGCCTCTAACATAATAAGCACCACCGGCGGTGTGGCTGCTGGTGATACTTTCCCCGTTGATGTCTTTATGAAGTCAGCGCCTGCTTCCATAGCAAGATCACTGGCTAAACGAACATTGTCCAACGTAACCAACTCTCCCGTTTCTAAAATAACTTTTAAGTGGGCTTGCCCGCAGGCTTCTTTTACCAATGATATTTCGTCTGAAACATAGTTATACTCTCCACGCAAAAATTTTCCTCTAGATATAACCATATCCACTTCATCTGCCCCATCAACAACGACCCGCTTTACTTCTTCTAATTTATATTCAAGAGAAGTCATCCCGGCAGGAAAAGCAGTTGCGACGGAAGCAACATTTATATTTGTATTTTCGAGTGCTTTTTTTGCAATGGGCACCATTGTAGGGTAAACACAAATAGCCGCAACGGATGGCAGATTCGGAAATTGATCGTGCAAGTGGGCAGCTTTATAGCATAATTGTTTCACTTTCCCGGGAGAGTCTTTACCCTCTAAGGTTGTCAAGTCAATCATACTTAATACAGTATTTAAAGCATCAATCTTAGATTCTTTTTTGATACTTCGAGAAAAAAGTCTTGAAACTCTTTCCTGAGCACCCACTTGATCAATTCTATGTATAAACGTTTCCATAATTATTTTATCAATTTAATATTGAGAATTTACCTGATTAGAAATAAATATTTATCCTGCTTGTTTTCATAAAATGGTTTTTTTGATTTTATCCACAAGTCCTTGGGCAATCCGTATTGATGACCCTTCCGCATAGATGCGCATAATGGGCTCTGTATTTGAGCTTCGGAGATGAATCCAACTATCCTCCCATGTGAATTTTACACCGTCGACCATATTTACTTCTGCATCGGTAAAAACAGATTTGGCTTTCTCCAGAACTGCATCCTTTTCAATTACGTTTAAATTAATCCTGTCCTTTACAATATAAAATTGTGGCAACTCTGAATGAATTTGACTCAAGGGTATATTATCCTGTGCCATCCTGTTTAATACCATGGCTGCACCTACCAATGAATCCCTTCCCAGATGGGCTTCTTTCAGGATAACTCCCCCATTTCCTTCGCCGCCTAGTTCTGAACCTACCTCAATCATTTTTTGAACCACATTAATCTCCCCAACAGCAGATCGTTCTACGGTACAGTTATTTAATTCAGCCATTTTTTCAAGTGCCATAGAAGTAGATAAGTTTGTAACAAAGGTCTCTTTTGATTGTTTATTCTTTATATAGCCTTCAGCCGCTAAAACGAGTGTGTATTCTTCCCCCAATGCTTGGCCTTTTTCATTGACAACTGCCAGTCGATCTGCATCCGGATCCACAGCGAAACCAACGTGAGCTTCATTTTTAATGACAGTTTTTCTTAGGTCTCCTAAATTTTCAGGTAATGGTTCAGTTCCACGTTTGAACTCACCATTACCCTCACAATGGATGGAAATTACTTCACAACCCAAATGTGCCAATAATAGAGGGAGCGCCTCAGAGCCGGCCCCATTCACCGCATCAATAACTACTTTAAACTTTCGATTCCGAATGGCATTTAAATCGATGCAAGATAGTTCAACGGTATGAATAGAATGCTTCAAAATAGAATTCTGATCCGGGAAAGCCATACCACCTTCATCGGCAGACGCAATGGGTTCATCTCTATCTACACACTCAAACAATCCTGTACAATTTTTCGAGTGAAAAAAGGTGCCGTCCGCTCGAATAAACTTTATTCCATTCCATTCAATGGGATTGTGACTGGCTGTAATAACAACACCGCCAGCCGATTCAGATGTTTCTACCATAAACTGTACAGTGGGTGTGGGGACGATACCGCAAACAATAACATCTCGACCTAACCGGATTAATTCTTCAGTAAACGCATTTAATAACGCTTCACCCGACGGTCTACTATCGCGACCTAAATAAACAAGCCCTGAATCTAATTGGGTATGGAATGCGCGTGCATATGCTTTTATCACCTCTGTAGATAGATGGGTTTTGATAAGTCCGCGTACACCTGAAATACTTCGAATAATCATTATTAATTCCTTAGAACAATGAAAAAGGTTCGATAAAATACCGAACCTTTTTGATAAAATGGGTCAATTTGATAAAATTAACTATATCTTTTCGTACCTTGCAAAACGTAACCGCCTACGCACTGCTTTTTTCCGCGCAGCTCGTTGCTCATCGCTTGGTTTAATATAGAATGATTTTCGTTTGACTTCACGTAAAACACCGGCACGTTCCCACTTCTTTTTGAAGCGACGCAATGCCCGTTCGAGTTGTTCCCCGTTTTTTACAGTAACTTCAACCATGATCTATTTCACCTCCTCTCGATCAGCCTAAATATGTTCTTAAAGATTTACTTCGGGATCGGTGACGCAGACGGCGAATAGCCTTTTCTTTTATCTGCCGCACCCGTTCCCGCGTTAAATTAAATTCTTCACCAATTTCATTTAATGTAAGTGCATAGTCGCGATCAATACCAAAATACATTTTGATTACTTGACGCTCTCTTTCCTTTAATGTGTCTAGTGACTGGCGAATCTCATCTTTTAATGATTCTGCCATGAGCGGCTCATCTGGATGAATTTGTCCATCGTCCTTTATTACATCTATAAGAGAGTTTTTATCTCCGTCACGAAATGGTGCATTCAATGAATGATGCCGGCGGGAAATTCGCATCGCATCAATTACTTCGTCGCTGGTCATTTCCAAATTGCGTCCAATTTCTTCTTCATTTGGTGAGCGTTCTATTTCGGATTCTAGTCTTTCAGCTTGCTTGGTGATCTTAGAAATGGTTCCAACCCTATTTAAGGGCAACCTTACAATTCTTGAATGTTCAGCCAATGCCTGTAAAATTGATTGCCTAATCCACCACACAGCATAGGAAATAAATTTAAATCCACGTGTTTCATCAAAACGCCCAGCTGCCTTCATTAAGCCCATATTACCTTCGTTGATCAAATCAGTCAATGGAAGGCCTTGCCCTTGATAATCTTTTGCTACAGATACAACGAATCGAAGATTGGCTTCCACCAATTCTTTCATCGCCAAACGATCGCCTTTTTTAATTGCAAGAGCCAGTTCTACTTCTCGAGAAGGATGAAGGGGCTCATACTTTCCAATCTCTTCTAAATATTGACTTAGACTGCGATTGGATTCATTAATAGGTCTACTTGCTTTTGCCATGTGTTAAAACTCTATTTTTTGTTGCAGAGAAAAGTCTAGTAATTTACACCAATAAGTATATGCTACCCAAGAAGTAGATATAACAAAATATTATCCCAAAAGCTTTGCGAACTCTTCAATCGTTAAGGTTTCTGGCCTTCGGGTAAAATCAATCTCATCTTTAATCTTTTCTGTGAAATCAAACCCCGCTAAAGAATTTCGAAGCATTTTTCTTCGCATTGAAAAAGCTGCCCTCACTATTTTATTAAATTTGATATACTGGTCATCAGGTACAATTGGGTTTGCTTTTTTAGTAAACCGAATGATTACTGAGTCTACCTTTGGTTTAGGATAAAAAACATCCGGTGAAATAGTAAAGCATAATTCTACATTTAGATACACCCCAACTACTACCGATAATCTACTGTAACTTTTTGTGCCAACTTTGGCCGTGAGTCTTTCCCCAACTTCTTTCTGCATCATTATAAAGGCATCACCCCAATAATCCAATTGTTCAATGAGCCAGAAAATAATGGGAGACGTAATATTATAAGGAATATTCCCAACCACTCGGACTGGATTTGATATCGGAATATCATCAATATCCTGTAATAATACATCTCCTTGGATAATATGTAATCCTTTCAAATCTGACCTAATTGATAGGTGCTTAATTAGTAACGGATCGATCTCTATGGCTGCCATTTCATTTACATTGGGAAATATTTTTTCTGTAAGTGAGCCGTCACCAGGACCAATCTCTAAAATTGAATCGGTCTTTTGTGGATCAACTGTGCGAACAATTCTATCCAAAAGGTTGGTATCGGTGAGGAAGTTTTGTCCCCACTTTTTTCTAAAAGGATGGGCTTTTCTCAAAATGAAAAGACCCAAGGAAAAATTAATAATATTAGATTCATAATTATTAGAATTGCAAGTTAAGGTAACTGAAAAAGTTTAACTGCATTTTCTGTGGTACGATTGGCTATCTCTTCAAATGAAACATCGTGAATCTCAGCTAGTTTTTCTGCCACAAAACGTGACCGGGCCGGTTCATTGGGTTTGCCTCGAAATGGCACAGGACTTAAATAGGGGGAATCAGTTTCTACCATTACTCGATTTAACGGAATCTCCTTTGCCACTTTCGGTAATTGGCTGTTTTTAAATGTAAGATTTCCGGAAAATGAAATATAATAACCCATTTCAAGAAAGGCATCGGCGGTCTCCATGTCACTCGAAAAACAATGCGCTACCCCATTACCATCCCCATATTTCTTCAAAACACGAATTGTGGCTTCATCTGCATCTCGATTATGAAATATTATAGGCTTTTTTAATGTTTTCGCTAACTCTATTTGTTCAATAAAGATACGCTCCTGATCTTCCGGCTCAGAATGATTCCTGAAAAAGTCCAATCCCATTTCTCCACAAGCAACCACTTTGTCGAAAGGCATTAAATCCAGGATTTGATCTAAGTAATCTTCCGGAGCATCCTTTGCGTCATGTGGATGGACACCGGCAGAAGCAAATATTTTATCATTTTTTTCAGCAATAGAAATGCATTCTTTAGAATCAACAATATTCGTCCCTACACAAATAAATTGTGTCACCCCTAATTCGTTGGCCCGCGATAGAACACCGCCTATGTCGTTTTTCAAATCCTCGTAATAAAGGTGGCAGTGGGTATCAATAAGCATAATAGATCTTTTTCATAATTAAATTCAGGGATGAAAATAAACTACTTTCATGCGGGGAATAAAGGATTAACACATTAGTTTTAAATGATTATTGAAGCTTGCGTTGAATCAATTAAAGAAGCCCATTCAGCTGAGCAAAATGGTGCTCATCGAATTGAAGTTTGTTCAAGATTGGATTTGGGGGGCCTCACACCACCACTAAAATTTATTCAAATAGCTATTTTATCTTTGTCTATTCCAATTAAAGTGATGATCCGGCCTCGAGGAGGCAATTTTATTTACACCAGGGATGAACTGTCGACAATGGAAGGTGAAATAGAGAAATGTAAATCCATTGGCGTACCTGAAGTTGTTTTTGGCGTATTAGATCATCAAAATAGAATTAATATTGATGTAACAACAAGATTTGCTCAGCTGGCCACCCCTATGAAAGTAACATTTCATAAAGCAATTGACCGGTCCACCCAAATTATTCATAGTTTAGAAAAACTGAAGTCAATTAAAGAAGTCAATAGTATATTAACTTCTGGTGGTTATGCTACCGCAGTAGAAGGAAAAAATGTTATAAAGAAAATGATTCAAATTGCGGGGAACAAACTGACTATAATTCCTGCGGGAAAGATTACAAATCAAAATTTACATGAAGTTCATAACACAATCGGCGCATCAGAATACCACGGACGGCGAATCGTTGGCAAACTAAGTTAATGGATTCGCATCCCACTGGCTACTTTATCGCTATCAATCGTAATGAGGGTGAGATTTTTACCTTTAGACGCTGCGAGTAGCATACCGTGAGATTCAACCCCAAATATAGTGGCTGGCTTTAGGTTGGCCACAACAACAATCATTTTCCCTACCAATTCCTCAGGTGTATAATGTAGGGCTATCCCTGAAATAATTTGACGCTTCTCCCCCCCAATATCTACTTGAAGTGTTAATAACTTATCGGCACCATCCACTTTTTCTGCTTCAAGCACCATAGCTGTTTTCAACTCTACATTTTGAAATTCATCAAAAGTAATCACATTATCCGGCTCCGCTTTTTTCTGAACCGGCTCAACAGACTGCGACAATTTTTTAATATCAATTCTCGGGAAAAGCACATCATGTGGTTTGAGCGCAACCCCACCCTTGAGTCCTCCCCACTCTAAACCCGTCTCTTCTGCATTAAAGGTATCCAAAACAACTTTTGTTCTATTGGGCATCACAGGCGCTAATAGAACCGCGCTCAATCGCAATGCTTCTGCAGCAGTAAATAAAACCTTACCCGCTGATTCGGGGTCAGACTTTGCCAGTTTCCATGGTGCCATGGTTTCCATATATTTATTGACGCTACGAACAAACTGTAGGGTTGTTTCAATGGCTTCGTTCACCCGCATGGATTCAATTTGTGCCCACATAATTTCAATCGTTTTTATTCCTTTTTCTTTTATGGCAATTCCTTCATCAGAATCATCTTCTTCCGTTGGTATTTTTCCGTCAAAAAACTTTTTCATTAGATTTGAAACACGACTCAATAAATTCCCAAAATCGTTGGCAAGATCACTATTATAGCGTTTAACAAAAGATTCCATCGTAAAACTGGCATCTTGGCCCAATACCATTTCTCGCATGAGATAATACCGGACCGGATCTACACCATATTCTTCTATGAGCCCCAATGGGTCCACCACATTTCCGAGGGATTTGCTCATTTTTGATTCACCACTAAGCCACCATCCATGGGCAAAGATACCTTGGGGTAGGGGCAGTTTTGCTGACATGAGCATTGTTGGCCAATACACTGAATGTGTGGTTAAAATATCTTTTCCTATGAGATGATAATTGGCTGGCCAATAGTTATTAAATTTTGATTCATCCGAATCAAAACCCACCGCTGTGATATAATTAATTAAGGCATCGAACCAGACGTAGGTTACATAATCCGAATCGAAGGGTAATTCAATTCCCCAGTTTAATCGAGATTTCGGTCGCGAAATACATAAATCACCTAAAGGTTTTTTTAAAAATCCCAGTACTTCATTTTTCCGATGTTCCGGCTGAATAAACCCAGGATTATTATTAATGTGATCAATCAGGGGCTGCTGGTATTGTGACATTTTAAAGAAATAGTTCTTTTCTTTGATCTTTTTAATATCTCTAAATTCACCTGACTCTGCTTCTTTCTCTGTAATAAATCTTTCTTCCGAAACGGAATAAAGGCCTTCATATTCATCTTCATAAATATCACCATTATCAAAAACCTCTTGAAGAATTTTTTGAACCACAGTCACATGGCGTTTCTCCGTCGTTCGAATAAAATCATCATTTTTAATATGAAGTTTATCCCAAAGTTCTATGAATCTTGGTGCCATTTCGTCGCAATGGTCCTTGGGAGCGACATTTCGCTTTTCCGCCGCTTGTTGAACTTTTTGACCATGTTCATCCAAGCCCGTTAGGAAAAAAACATCTTCACCCTCATTTCGGTGAAATCGGGTCAGCACATCGGCTAAAATTGTTGTATAGGCATGACCAATATGCGGTTTATCATTAACGTAATAAATAGGTGTTGTGAGATAAAATGTATTCATATGATCTTTGTAGGGATTTTGTCTTTCAAAAGTTCTTGAACTGTGATTAATAAATTGGTCAAAGTTAAGGGTGTGTACAAATTCCGAACCAGTGATTCGGCGGTCTCTTCTAAAACTTTATTGATTTCGCTTAAATCAGCCTTAGGGTATGTATGATTAAATTTTTCCAATGACGCAATTGTTTCTGGCATAAGCAAACTTAAAGATTCCCCCAATCTCACCTGATAGGCATGACTAAACCAGAGCTGAATCAAGTAAATATTGAACTTAAATTCCTTCGGCTTTCGGGCAGCTAACATCGCATTGGTATTAATAAATTCTCTCCAACCTTTTTCATTAACCCGTATCATTAATTTAGCCAACTTTTCTGCTTCGGTTAAAATATCGCCTGTTGGATGATCTGTAATATCTTTGGCTAAATGAATATCGCCTCCGGCAACAATGGCAGCTTGGGTGGCCATTACATTATCAATATCATATTTTTCTAAAATTAATCGAGTTTTTTCAAGACTCAACGCAGGGAAATTAATGGGCTGACATCGGCTAATAACTGTAGGCAACAAAGCTGATTTTTTATCCGTCACCAATATAAGGGTTGTGTCTTGAGGTGGCTCTTCTAATATTTTCAATAATGCATTTGCAGATTCACCCATGCCTTCGGATAATAAGTGGGCTTCAAAAATGAGGACTGTTTTTCGACCTTTCGAATGAGATTTAAGATAGATTGTCCGACGTAAATCGCGAATGGAATTAATGGTAATACGTCGCGCAGAAGGGACTTGAATCTTGTAGAATGGATCCATTCCTTTTTTTAAAATTGCATCGCTTAAATATTCAAAATCTTCTTTCTTGAGGGTGTCTAATGGATCAGAGGATTGGGTTGATTTGTCGCTCCCTGGTAGTGGAACAACCAGTTTAAAATTGGGATGTTGAAGGGAACCATATTTCACACAGGCAGGACAATTGTTACATGGGGGGTCATCATGAGATTCACAATTCAATAACTTTGAAAATTCAATCGCACCCCATTCTTTACCACACCCTCTTGGTCCCGTAAATAAATAGGCGGATCCGATACGTTTATTAGATTTCGCACGGAGCAGTCGTTCCCAAACGATGGGTTGATAATCACTAAAAATCATTTTTTTCTTAACCATTTTTCCGGGTTCAACTTTTTCCCTTCGCCATAAATTTCGAAATGAAGTTGGGAGCCGTTGATAGAGCCTGAATCACCCATATAGGCAATTACATCACCTGCACGAACTTCACTATCTTCATTGATTTCCACATTAGTCACATGACTATAAACAGTATAAAACCCATTCCCATGATCTACAATAATTGTCGTGCCAAATCCTCTAATAAATGTGATAGTTGTAACCACTCCACTCAGAACAACTCGAACTTCAGAGCCAGGCTTTCCTTTGATATCAATTCCAGGGTTTTCTGTGGTCGTTTTGAGTTTTGGGTTCCACTGCCTTCCAAACTTGGTAATGACTCTTCCCTCTGCCGGCCAGGCCAATTGTCCTTTTAATTTCGGGAATTCTTTTGACTTGAGTGCCATTTGTTGTTTTCGGATCCGTTCTTCTCGCTCAGCCCTAGCAATATCATCACGTATTTTTTTTAGAATATCTTCTAATTGTTTAATACCGGCTTGTTTTTCTGTAAGGTATGTTTTGAGATCTTTTTGGCTTCGGCGAATTTTTGTTAACTCCCGTTGTTCTTTTCTTTTTTTATTTCTCACTTGGGACAGCGTTTTTTCTCGTTCTCTTTTTAAACGACGTTTTTTTCGTAAAGCTGATTCTAAATTTAGTTTTTGCCGGCCAATTTCAATCAACAATGATCGGATTGTCTCATATGTTTTTTGATCTATTTCAGAAATAATTTTTAAATATTTCGTTCGATAAACGGCTTGACGCCAAGAGGTAGAACTGAATATTTTTTCTAAATTGGATAGCTTCCCTTTTTTGTATATTTTTACAAGACGTCGAGCATACCGAACTTGAATTGAATCCAATTCACTTTCACTTTTTTCAATCTGATTGCTCGTTCTTGAGATATCTGCGACAAGTAACTTTTCCTCTTTTTCAATTTCCTTCAATAATCTCTGAAGGAGAGAAATTTCTTCTGATAGATTTGAAACACGGCGAACAGAAGATTTTTCTTTTTTACCTTCAGATTGAATGCGTTTTTTAGTGGCTTCAATTTCGTTGCGAAGAGATTGTATCGCATTACTTTGGGCTTTTAATTCTTGATTAAAGTCCCTGGAATCCTCCTGCGCCCAACACAATGACGGTAAAACAATACTTAAAATGATAATAAATTGGCGAAACATTGTCCCTAAAAGTACTCCTTCAATTAACGATAGGTCAATTTTATTGTCAAAATGTCTTCACTTGAACTATTTACTGTACTTTGTCTAACATCTGCCTTCTAAATAAAGGAGTCTATCTTGAAAAGCGCAAAATGGGAAAACATTTTTAAAGGTTGGAATCGAACTGAAAGTGAAACGGTTCTTACCCTTAAGCAAGTGCCCATATTCAGAGATTTTTCTGATAAAGATTTTTCGGAAGTAGAAAAACTAATTCACCACCGTAATTACAGCACCGGCGATTTTATTTTCAAAAACCGTGCTCCAGGGGAAGGAATGTATATAATTATGCATGGTGCAGTGAAAATCACAATTGGCACCCGGGCTAAAGATGAAAATATTTTAGCCGAATTAGGCGAGGGTGACTTTTTTGGTGAATTGGCCCTTTTTGATGACGAACCGCGATCCGCTAATGCCATCGCCACAAAAGATTCAGAGTTGCTTGGCTTATTTGAACAGGATCTTTTCACACTTCAGGAACGAAACCCTGTTTTGGGATTAAAGATCCTGTTGAACTTGGGTCGCGTATTGGGTGATCGACTCCGAGGTACCAACAACTTACTTATTCAAACACAAGTAGAAAAATCAGAATAGGTTCAATTTTGAACACGCCCAAAAATTATTTTCAGCTTATTTATCGCATTATCATTGGCCTAATTGCCATTTGGTTTTTGTCTATTATTTGGCCATACATCTCCAATGTGGTACTGATGTTGGTTTTCGCATTTTTGTTCACAACTGTACTTTTATCCAGTGTGGATGCGCTGGAAAGAAAGATCGGCAGCCGGGGATTGTCGGTACTGGCTGTTGTCATAATCTTGCTGGGGAGTATCGGAACTTTTATCGGCAGTTTTATTTCCCAAATGTCCCAGCAGGCCATAGAATTTTCCAACCGCATCGATAAAGATACCTTAACACAGGAATTCAAAACACTGGGGGAAAAATTTACGTCATCTATGCCAGAATTTCTTCAAAATATGCAACCTTCAGATGGAAACACTGCAGGAAAGCTCAGTGAAATCATTAATTCTGTTGTGGGATCTTTGGCATCCATGGCAGGTGCTATTGGAAATTTTTTCTTTATTGCAGCTATGGTTTTCATTTTTACAATTATCTTATTAGCTGAATATCACGGTTTTAGAAAGTCATTAGTAAATGCCATTCCAAATAAATATTTCGAAGTGGGAATAAAATTAATTTATAATATTGAAAAATCCGTATCCAGTTATTTACGTGGGCAGTTCCTTTCGGCCGCCAGTGTTGCTGCCATGTCAGTAACAGGACTTTTACTTCTCAATTTTTTTGGAGCCAATTTAACGCTCACTGTTTTTATTGGTATTATTGCTGGGTTGGCAAACCTCATCCCATTGATAGGGCCATTCGTAGGTATGGTTCCGGCTATCCTAATCGCTTTTATGAATAATATCGGAAATGATGTAGCCATGGCTCATCAGTTATTTGGTGTTGTGCCGTCTCCATTTTATTTGCTCGATATCGTACTCATGTTTTTAATTGTTCAACAAATTGAAGGTAATTTAATTACACCAGCTCTAGTAGGAAAAAGTGTTGGCCTTCACCCAATGATCGTCATGATAGCTTTATTAATTGGTGGCACAATTTTGGGACCGCTTGGCATGTTATTTGCTGTACCTGCGACTGGCGTTATGAAAGTTGTGTTACAGGAAATCTCATTCGTCAGAAAAAATGCTCACCTATTGTGACGCGCTTAATCTTCCTCAATCCGAAATAGAATATAATCGGTAAAAGTTAAATATATTTTCACTTCGCCCGTGTAGCGATAAATCCAAAGTTGTTCTTTTTTGTCATCCCCCTGAGATAACACTTCCGATGGCTTTCCCATAATTTCTTCTACCTGTGCAATTGTCATCCCCAGTTTGATTGGATTTATTGCCTCCTTTTTTTCTTTTTCTTTTCTGAGAATCTCACCAATTTTTTGATGTGTCGTCCATTCATCTTTCGCAGTTAATTTTTCTTTAAGTTCATTTAAAATGCGCATATTTGTTTTATTAAGGCCACCGGTCAACCGATGGGTTTCTTCCAATGCGAAGACGACAAACCTCAAGGCGTTCAAATCTTTCAATGAATCAGCCATGGTTAATAAATCTACAGCCATCCTATGTTTATAAGTTGCAACTTTAAAAGTGAGTCCCGGATCCATTTCTAACGCTTTAGAAAAGTAGGATAACGCTCGGCCATTTAAACCAATTTTGAACAATTGTTCTCCCTGGTTCATCAACTGCGTAATTCTAAATCGGGTCACATGATGACTTATTTCCGGATGCCATCCGGATACCATGGTTATATGGGCAATGGCCGTATCTCCATATCCAGCGTTCAACCATACTTCCGCTTTTTCTACTTCTCGAAATGCAATTTCTCGCAGCCTTTCATTAATGACGCCTGCCAATAGGGTATCCGCCATTGATTTTGCTCGAATATACTTTTCGACTGCCCTTTCAATCATGCCTCTTTCATCAAAGCTCATTCCTTCACGCATAAGCTGATATGGAATTTTTCGTTCACTTTCTACCATTAATTTTTTTGCACGGTGGATATTGGCATGGTTTGGATTTTCATCTACAAATTCTGTTAAAAACCTTGTAGCTGAAATATAATCACGTCTGTAATAATGCATTTTTCCTGTATCACCCTTTGTTTTTCGACCCCCAAAAAAAACAGATGCCGTCGCATAAATCCCCGCTGTTTGGATTGTAAATTTGTTTATGGGTGTTATATCCTCTGGATCATTAATATGGTTGATATTCGTGTGCGTATATTTCAAATCAACGCCCACAGCAAATCGATTGGCCATACCGACATCAAGGATAATTCGTGCTCCCATTGTAAATGACTGTGACGGTCCATATCCTGTGGGAGAGCCGGCTGTGCCATATAATTCGGAAAATGCAAGGCCATAGGTGTATCGATAGGTTGTGAACCAGCTTTCGAACCATTGGAGCATGAGAGACTGACTCCAGGCTACCTCCATCATTTTTCCTGTAAATTCAGTGTCTGCAACCCAAGAAGTATTCGATGCGTTCCATTCACTTGGAATCGTTGGGGGTAAAAAAAGAGATGAATAACGAAGATTTATCCCTGTGTGCATATCAAGCCAACTATTACCAAACCAATAATAGGCTAAATTCGTTTTGAGTAAATCCAAATCCAATTGATGACCCAATCGAGAGGTAAAGCTCCCACCGGTAAATTCTGTTACATCTGACTCGTAGGACATCCAATTACTTTTTAAATTCCCCAATCCTAAAAATCCTCCACCAGCATTGAAACTAAATCCATACCTAAATTCCATTGGAATAAAATTTATGGGATGATGAAATTCTCTGCGCCGAAAAATGCGATCCCAGACATACCCTTTTTCATAATCCCCACTTAATTCCTCATCCAAATTGAATACCTTGAAAATGAGAGATTTAGATGTATCCTGAAATGCCGGTGCTTCTTCAGCCGAAACATAGGATAAAAAGATTAAGATGATTGGGATTGATTTTCGTATCACAACCATTCAAAATAGGTGAATTTCACCACTCGCCGCAAGGTATCCATTTGCGAACCACTTGCATTGGATTATTCAAGAAAGATTCTATTTATCCTTAGTTGAAAAGCAGTAATTTCTCAAACTTCATATCAATGGGGAACTATCACCCATTATACAATTATTAACCTGGACATGGTTCATTTGAAATTCATAAGACATATTATTCTTTTGGCTTCAATCATTGTATGGTTGCCGGCTCAAGCATTTTCTATTGCACGGATCCACTATGGCGGCGGTGGGGATTGGTACGGTGATCCAAGTAGTCTGCCTAATCTATTAAATTATATATCCGAACAGACATCTATTGTCGTTGACCCAAATGAATATAGAATTAAACTCACTGACCCGGAGCTATTCAGCCATTCATTCCTTTATTTGACTGGCCATGGAAATATCCGTTTTACAGAAGATGAAATGGATATTCTTCGAAACTATTTGCTCAAAGGTGGATTCCTCCACGCCGATGATAATTATGGTATGGATACCTCATTTCGTCGGGAGATGAAACGTGTTTTCCCTGAGAAGGATTGGGTGATGCTTCCTTTTGACCATGATATTTTTCATTCTTTTTATGACTTTCCTCAAGGATTACCAAAGATTCATGAACACGACGGAAATCCGCCCCAAGGATTGGGATTGTTTGAAGGAGATCGGCTCATCGTTTTTTATTCCTATGAATCAGATTTGGGTGACGGATGGGAAGATGCAGAAGTTCATAATGACCCGAAAGATATTCGACATGCCGCTCTCAAAATGGGGATTAATATTGTGTGGTATTCTCTAACGCAATGAATTTGATCTCCCAATATTTAACTAAAATCCGCCGATCAGCTATCGTGTATGATATCAAAATCACAGGATGGAAAATATATACGATATATCTCATTCTCTTCGTCACTGGGCTTATGGTAGAAAATGTGTTTTATTTATCTAGTTTTACAAGATTTACCGTTTGGATATCAGTTTTGAGTTTAAACTTTATTGGCGTTGTCTGGCTCTTGATAACGGCTCGCCAAATTCACACCAATTCATTTGAACGCTATCGTTGGTCTTATTTAGCCCGTAAAATCGGTAAAAACGCTCTCCCCAAAGAAGATACCATCATTAACGCACTCCAAATTGAACGGGGGTCTGAAGAATCCACTTCAACGGAACTCAGTCAGACTTTTATAAATCAAACCATTCAAAAACTAAACAAACTAAATTTTTCAGAGCTTTTTCCATTTGATCGTATTTATCATTGGAAACGAATTACATTGGTTGGATTGGCCATTACGATTCTTTCCTTGTCTATCACTTGGAAACATTCCGTCTCATCTCTATATCGTTGGACTCACCCAAAAACCGAATTCATTCCCCCAAAACCATTTAAAGTAAAAAGTGTATCCCGTCACATTCGCGTTCTGGGTGGTGAAAATATAGCCGTATCTTTCACCGCAATTGGTGATCGGCCAGACTCACTTCAAATTGAATTTAAACCCATTGTTTTCGAACCGGGGCGGGATTCACTAATTCTGAAGACAATATACCCTGCAAAGGGCAAAAATATTTTCACCACAGAATTAAAAGAAATATTTCAGAATTATCGCTACCGCGCATTTTACACTTCAACAAATTTCTGGCAACCGTGGGATGAAATTTCATCAAAAGATTATTCTATTTCTGTGACAGATCGCCCGACCATAGAGGATTTTTCTGTTACGATTCGTCCGCCAGCATACACAGCGTTGGCGCCTCAAATTCAAAAGGCCAATCAGGCCGAGATTCAAGCATTAAATGGATCCCGTATTTCAATTCAATTACAATCGAATCAGCAATTGGATAAGGCAGAATTGATTTTAAATGGTGAACCTCAAGCCATGAAGGTTAACCATAAAAATGCTCAATATCATTTTACGATGAAAACTGATGGCGAATTTTCCATTCATTTAACTGACAGTCGGGGAATTCGGAATCGAAATCCCATTCCATATAAATTACAAATGATTGCAGACTTATCTCCGGAAATGACCATTATACAACCACCGCCGATTGTAGAGTTGGGCGGCAATCAATCCATTCCAATTGTGATGACGATTGAAGATGATTTTGGATTCTCTAACCTTCAGCTTGCCTATGAGATTCAGCGCCCCAGTTATATTCAAGTCGAACCATTTATTTCCATGTTCAGTCTTCCGTTAAAAGACCCTAGTCAATCCAAACAGGAAGTTAACACAGTTTGGGATTTGGCCTCCCTTGGACTCATGCCGGAAGATGAAGTGCATTACCATTTTGAATTATATGATAACGATAATATTTCTGGCCCTAAAAAATCTATTTCTGCAACCTTTATTGCCCGAGTTCCGTCGCTCGAAGATTTATTTCATTCTTTTAACGAAAAGGAGGATGAGATATCCGAAGCTGTAGAAATAGAATTATCGGAAATCCATAAACTCCAGAAACAGTTAAACAAAGCAGAATTAACACTTCTAAAAACTGATAAACCCGATTGGAAGGATCAACAAGAGCTGAAGGAAACCATGGCATCCGTTAAAGATAAACTCTCTGATTTTGAAGCATTGTCAGAACAATTGGAAGCTTTAAACAATTCTGGTGAAAAGCATCAATTGTTTTCAGATAACTTGATGGAAAAATTCAAGGATCTACAACAATTAATAGAAGATATTTTCCCTCCTGAAATGCTTAAGAATATGGATTGGATGCGTGAAGCTTTGGAAAAAATGGATTCAAAAGATTTACTCAGCGCATTGGAAAAGCTATCGAATAATTTGACGCAAATTGAACAGGAATTGGATCGGTTTTTGGATATTTTTAAACGGGTTAAAGCTGAGCAACAAGTCGATGAACTGAGAAAACGAATCCAGCAGTTGGTCGAGAATCAAGATAATATTGATGAACAAATTCGACGGACAACACCTCAAACGGACCCGTCTATTTTTGAACGATTGACCCTTGAAGAAAAAATGAGTCAGAATGAATTGGATAATATTCGAGAAGCCATGAATGATGCCGCCAAAGATGTTAAAGATTTTAGTCGAAAAACAGCCCAACAATTAGAGGAGTTGTCTGAATCTGAACAAACTCAATCATTGGAGAATCATTTAAATAAAACAGTTCAAAGCCTAAAGAAACAGGATTCTTATTCTGCAATGGACCATAGTTATGCCGGGCTTCAATCTTTAGAATCAATGGAAATGACCATGGAAAATATCTTGGCCGATTTTCAGAAAGAGACGACTCGGGACATGTCTCGCAAATTCAGATCCATTTTACGTGATGTCCTCACCCTATCAAAAGCTCAAGAGTCATTGAAAAAGGAAACGGGAGATATCCCAAGGCATTCCCCACGATTGAATGATTTAGCCGGACACCAACAAATGCTTCAGGATCAACTGACTCAAACCATGAATAATACAATGAATTTATCGCGCGAAACCTTTATGGTATCACCAGACATGGGGCGAAAATTAGGAATGGCTTATGCACAAATGGATGCATCTAAGGGAAAACTGGCCGAAAGGAATGGCAGTGGATCTTTGGGCAATCAAGGCCAAGCCATGGTTGCATTAAATGAAGGTGCAAAATCCATCATTCAAACCATTAAACAGATGCAAGAAAGCGGATCCGCCAGCGGATATGAAACTTTCCTTAAACGCATGGAAGAAATGGCAGGACAACAACAAGGCCTCAACAACCAAGGTATGCAATTAGCCCTCGGCCAAATGGCTTCTTCTATGCAAGAAGGGCTCATGCAACAAATGTTGTCCCAGCAGCGAGGTGTTCGAAAGTCGCTACAGCAAATGATGGATGAAATGAAACAAGCTGGGGAACAAGGATTAGGCGATTTATCTGGAATTGCAAACGAAATGGATCAAGTTATTCAAGATTTAGAACGGAAGCAGTTTAATCGGCAAACATCAGATCGCCAACAGCGTATTCTCTCCCGGATGATTGACAGCCAGAAATCCATGACACAGCGTGGTTTTGAAGAAAAACGAAAATCGGATACTGCCAACCCAATCTCATTTGCAGGCCCATCGGGATTGCCACAAGACTTAGGTCAGAGACAATCACTCATCATTAATGCCATGAACCATGCTTTAAAATCCGGGTACTCTCGCGACTATCAAAAAATGATTCGACGATATTTTAATGCCCTCAGTAATGCTGAAACAGTAATTCTTCCTGATACCAATGTTTCTATCCAAATTGAGACGGTTAACCCTTGAAGCATTTCTGGTTATGGCTATTCATGGGGCAATTATTTGCTCAAATTGAGGTTCTCCCAGAAGGAAAATCTGCATTTATCCAGGCCATGGCCATGGAACAGTCTGGGAATTTAGATGGGGCAGTACAAATCTATAATCAAATTTTATATGGTAATCCAAATCATCAGCAGTCCTATCTCCAGTTAAGAAATATTTATACCAAAACTGGCGACCCTGCATCAGCCATTCCTCTGGTTACAAAATGGCTAAAAACCCATCCAAATGATTTACAATCAAGCTTGGCCCTTGGGGAATTTTATTTTCGGAATCAGGAAGAAGAAAAAGCATTAGCGGTTTGGCAACATTTTAGAAATACCCAATTAAACAATCAAACCTCTTATCGACTATTGCTACAATCCTATATTCGATTTGGCCAAACCAAAGCCATGGCATCTCTCGTTCTTAAAGGAAGAAAGCAATTTAATGAACCCTATTTTTTGGCCATTGATTTGGCCAATTATTATCAATCTCGTCAATCGTACGATCGATCCTTAAATGAATATATGATCTTAATAAAACATCAAAAACAATATTTAAAATATACGATTGACCGTATTTTGCTTATGAGTGATGATTCCACCACTCATGTATTAATTGATTCCACCCTACTATCCGCTTCAGCAAATATTCCTGAGGTAAAAATAATATCAGCTGGGTTTTATTATAAAACGGGTCAGTTCGAAAAGGCGCTTCGTGAACATAAACAGATGGGCGTAAATAATCCCAGTGATTCAAAACGATGGTTGGATTTTTCTCAAAACCTCTTGAAGGAAAATCAGTATCAATTATCCATTGAAGCTTATCATTACTTTCTACAAAATATGACCCGAAACGATCCATCGGTTTTAGGAAAAACGCTATTGGGATTGGGGCAGGCATACGAAAATCAAATTATCCAGAACCAAACGGAACTTCAATTTGTAAAATGGTATCCAAATAATGATTTTTTTCAATCTACTCGAATAAAAGGGCCGGATATATTGGATGAGCCCTTGGCAAACACATTGGAGCATTATCAATCCATCTTGGCACTCCTACCACCATCAAATACAACAGCTACGGTTCATTTTCGTTTGGGAGAAATTCAATCCAATATACTACAGGATGTGAATGGCGCTAAACATTCTTATGAAAAAGCACTCGTATCCCGGCCCAATGCTGATTTAAGAAAAAAAATCCAAATCCGATTGGGTGATTTATTATTAATCTCTGGTCAATATCCAGAAGCCATAGACTATTTTGATCGACAAATAAATGCTGTGTCATCTCCTGAAAATATTGACGGAAATACCATTCGATATTTAACCAGTTTATTGTTCAATCGTGAGATAGATCAACCATTGTCATTTTTAGATTCGATTGTCTATGCCATAAATCCTAACCATCCATATTTTAACGATTTGATGGAAATGCATGATTTAATTACCCAATATTATTCAGATGGCACCCGGGATGATCGTTTGGCATTTGAGTCGTTTTTTCAAGGAGAATCATTGGTTCGACAGTTTAAAATACAAGAAGCAATAGAATCCTTTAATTATATAAACCATCGGCATCCGGACGCATTGATCACTCCATTATCTACTTTACGAAAGGCGTTATTATTATTAGAGTTTGATCAACCAGAAGCCGCCCTTATGGCTGCTTTATCTATCGAAAATTCTCCTCTAAAAGATCGCGGTTTGGCATTGGCAGGAGAAATTGAAGAGCGGTTTTTAGGCAATCCCAAAAAAGCCTTAAACCATTATCATCGCATTTTATCTGAGTGCAAATCATCACTTTTGGTTGAACCGGTGAGACTACACATTCGAAAATTATCTAAACCTCAGGAGAGTTAATTGACACGATTCATTTCAATATTATTTTTATTTATCCAAATTGGTCTAAGCCAAAAAATTCTCATACCCATGGACCAGGTACAAAAAGACCATCTCAAGGCTTATGGCACTGCCATTTGGATATTGACAGAGAATATCAATGTGGAATGGATTTTAAATTATCGGGGTGGTTCATTTTTAACAGATAGCTATCCCGAAGTTGAGCGGGAATGCCGTGTGCGGGGCGTGTCTTATGAGATCATTGATGCGGAACAAACATTGACGATATATAATGAAGTAGAAGCCAATAATATGGATGTGGTTCTATTAGAAAAAGCACCTAAAATTGCCATTTATACGCCACCGGGTAAGCAACCATGGGATGATGCAGTTACGCTGGCCCTTACCTATGCAGAAATCCCTTATGAAACATTATGGGATGAAGACGTTTTTAATGGCACATTGAGCCAATATGACTGGCTTCACTTACATCATGAAGACTTTACGGGGCAGTATGGAAAATTTTATCGAAACTACCATACGGCTGGATGGTATATCGAACAACAAAAACAGTTTGAAGCCATGGCGCAAAAATTGGGTTACCATTCTGTCCACGCTCAAAAAAAAGCATTGGCTCAAATTATTAAGAATTATGTGACGAATGGTGGGTTTCTATTTGCCATGTGTTCTGCCACGGATTCATTTGACCTATCTCTTGCAGCCAAAGATATAGACGCCGCCCATTCTGTCTTTGACGGGTCCCCCATCGAAAAAGATGCAGTTAATAAAATGGATTTTAACCAAACATTGGCATTTACCGATTTCATTATTAATCCGGATCCCATGATATATGAATATTCGGATATCGATTACCCACCCAGTGATAATCCAATCGTCCGTGGTGCGGAAGCTGATTATTTTTCGCTTTTTGAATTTTCGGCTAAGTATGATCCTGTGCCTACCATGCTCACACAAAACCATGTTTCTGTGGTAAAAGGGTTTATGGGCCAAACCACAGGGTTCAACCGTGAAAAAATCAAAAAACATATATTAATTATGGGAGAAGACCCCACAACACCCCAAGTAAAATATCTTCATGGAAATCAAGGACAGGGGACGTTTACATTTTTAGGTGGGCATGATCCTGAAGATTATCAACATTTTGTGGGGGATCCCCAGACAGATCTTTCCCTTCATAGAAATTCTCCGGGCTATCGACTTATTTTAAATAATGTGTTATTCCCAGCTGCGCGGAAAAAGGAGCGAAAAACTTAAATTGGAGATGCAATTAGTAGAAGGTGATTTGGTGGATGCAATTGAAGTCTCTCAAAACATACCGGAGTTTGATTCACCTTATGCGCAGGAAGAATATGAAAAACGATTGGATGACTCATCTCTAATTCTTACTGTTGAGATTGATGATAAACCCATTGGTTTTAAAGTGGGTTATGATCGATTTGGCGATGGATCATTTTATAGCTGGATGGGCGGTGTTTTACCAGATCACAGACAAAATAAGGTGGCCTCAATTTTGGCAACCTATCAAGAAGAATGGGCCAAATCGAATGGGTATCAATCTATCAAATTAAAAACCCGAAATAAGCACGAACCCATGATTGCATTTTCTATTGCCCGGGGTTTTGATATTATCGATTCTGAACCGAATAAAGATCTCCGTGAAATGAGAATCTGGATGGAGAAAATATTATAGGCACTCAGGATACGAATAAACGCTAAATATTAGTATATTTTGCGATCCTTATTAATCTAAATGGCAAAAAAAATTATGTGGATTCAAAAAGAAATATCATTAAACCCAAGACCGCGAGGTTTTCATCTTATTACAGATGAAGTGCTGAAGCAGCTACCGGATATTCAAGAAATTGAGGTCGGCAACATACAGGTCTTTATCAAACACACCTCCGCCTCTTTGACCATTAATGAAGACGCCGATTCTACGGTTCGAGATGATTTCGAATCCCACTTTAACCAAATGATTCCTGAAAATGCTCTTTATTACCGCCATACGTTTGAGGGATCCGATGACATGCCGGCCCATCTGAAATCATCTATTTTAGGATCTTCTGTTCACATACCAATAACAAATGGAAATTTGAATTTGGGCACTTGGCAGGGCATTTATTTATGTGAACATCGGAACCACGGAGGGAGCCGACGGTTAGTGGTGACGATTCATGGCGGTTGATACGTATTCTATAATCCCATTATTTTATCTGTTCATACAAAACAAGAAAGAGGATAATGCAATACAAATGCTGCCTTAGATATTTTGGAAAGGGGTTTGATAAAGAATTCTTTATTCAAAAAGCTATTGGATGGGCCTTAAGAGAATATTCAAAAACGGATGCTAATTGGGTGAAGGATATTGTTTGGCGTGAAACTTTAGCACCATTAAGTGTCCGGGAAGGGTTAAAATTAATGAAGTGATTACTCCATTTTTTTCGCCTCATTCCAAATGGCATCCATTTCTTCTAATGTGGCATCTTCTAATTCTTTTCCTTGTGCTTTAATTCCTTCTTCCACTTTAGAAAATCGAGTGGTGAATTTCTTGTTCGTCTTTCGCAATGCATCCTCTGCCGGTATATCCAAAAACCGTGCCAAGTTAACTATTGAAAATAGTACATCACCAATTTCTTCTTCAATATGGTTTTTTACACTACTCGATTGTGCTTCTTTTAATTCCAATATTTCTTCATGAATTTTATCCCAAACCTGCGCAACCTTATCCCAATCAAACCCTGCATAGCTTGCTTTTTGCTGAAGACGCTGAGCTCTAATTAATGCGGGCAAATTAACCGGAACACCATCCAATCTGGATTCACGCCCTTTTTCTTTATGTTTTGCTGCTTCCCAATTCTGTTTGGCATGGAATTCAGAGTCAGCTTTTGCATCACCAAACACATGTGGGTGACGGTTCACTAACTTCTCATTGATTTTTGTTAGAGATTCCATCAATTTAAATTTTCCGTCATCTTCTGCGATTGATGCCTGAAAAACAACGTGTAATAAAATATCGCCTAACTCTTCTTTTAGGGTTTCCCAATCTTCCTCATCTACACTTTCAATCACTTCGTAGGCTTCTTCAATAAAATAGGGTAACAACGACTTATTTGTTTGTTCTCGATCCCAGAGACACCCATCCGGTGCCCGTAGTTTGGTGACAATCGTTACCAACTCTTCAAACCGTTTTCCAATCTCACCCATTAAGTTGTTTCCAATCTACTTGACTTAAATAAAGATCTTCTTTTCGAATCATTGCTGCTTTTTCTTTATCTGATTCATCTTCATACCCCAGTAAATGCAATCCACCATGTATAATTAATCGACCCAATTCTTTATTGTTTGGTTGGTCAAACTTTTTGGCATTTTCTTTGGCTCGGTCTAGACTAATATAAATTTCACCTTCGACTTCATCTTCTTCGTAATCATTCATTCGGAATGCAATAACATCTGTCCATTGGTTTTTGTTGAAAAATTCTTTTTTCAAATCGCTTAATAATTCATCAGAACCAAATATGAAAGTAAGGTTGCCATCTTGGATCCCTTCTGCATCCAAAACCTTTTGTATAATTGAAATAACAGTCGCTTTATTCGGCCCTTCTAACGAAGGGTCAATTTCAACTTCAATTGAAATCAAGCGTCAATATCCTCCTGGGGGATATTTCCGTTGGTATCATCGGGGTATTCAATCCGAATGTGGTAGATTCCCCTCAAAACGGGCAGGAGCCCCGTGGCCCCATCTACTTTGCCTTTGATACGTGTAAGTTCATCCATGGTGAGGGGGCATTCAGACAATTGACCGGCTGTCACTCGTTTATTCACAATTTTATCAATCATTTCCTCAATTTTCAAAATATTCGGCTCTTTGATAGATCGTACAGCTGCTTCGACCGCTTCACAAATCATGAGTATCCCAGTTTCTTTTGTATTGGGTTTGGGCCCGGGATATTGGAATTGCTTTTCGTTTACTTTTTCATCCCCAGCTTCTTCCAATGCTTTGCGATAAAAATATTCAACCCTTGTGGTACCGTGATGCATTGGAATAAAGTCACTTACAATACTGGGGAGTGCGTATTCTTTGGCCAGGTTTAACCCTTCTGTTACGTGGTTTTTAATAATTTTTGCACTCATGGTGGGTGTGAGTGTGTCGTGCTTATTTTCTCCATGGTATTGATTTTCTATAAAATATTCGGGCCGGGCCATCTTGCCTAAATCATGATAATAGGCACCCACCCGGCACAATAAAGAATTGGCACCGATGGCGTCGGCGCAGGCTTCGGCTAAATTCCCCACCACAATGCTATGGTTAAACGTTCCATTGGCTTCGTGTTGTAATCTTTTTAATAAGGGGTGTTGAAAATCAAGTAATTCAATCAAGGTTAAGTTGGTTGTTATTCCAAAAGAGACTTCCAGGATGCCAATGAGTCCATAGGTCACAATGGGAGATAATACAGCCACAACGCTCAAATTCATCATATCATATCCCATGATCGCCAGTGGATTCCCTTTAAACAGTCCTTGACTAATAATGGCCAATGCGCTGCTTCCGACCAATGCAAAAATAGCTGTAAACAGTTGGCTCCTCCGACGTAATTGACGTACCGCATAAATGCCAACGGATGACGTGAACATTGAGGTAACCATAAATTCGACATTATTCCCAATCAGGATTCCCACGAGTAAAATGATTGACGTGATACCCATGAAACCAATCCGGGCATCAAACATGATTGTTAATACCATTGCAGCTACAGTTATTGGGATTAGATATTCTGATAATTCTAATTTTTGGGCAAATAAATATGCAAGGCCAACTTCTATGGTAAAAATAAGTGCAAGTAGGAGAACCATTTTCCAATCTTCAAAAATGGCAGTTCTGTAGGTCAGTAGAAACGTAAAAAAGAATGAAATAATTATGCCAATAACCAAAATACGGCCTAAATAAGCCAGGGCTATATCCAACCCTTTTTCCTCACTGGCCTTTATATCTACGGCCACAGATAATGAATGGAGTTTTTGCAAATCATCTGTTGTAATCCGTGTATTGGCATCTACAATTCGTTCATTCTTTAGTATGATCCCTTTATTTCGAGGCACACGATCTTTACGGGCTTGTTGTCTTCGCTCCGTTGTTTCTCGATCATAAATAAGATTGGGTTTCATGAATTCAATTACGAGTGAATACCCTAAGTCTCGTCGAACATCCAACTCATTGGGGAAAATATTTGTTACTTCTACTCTTGCCTTTGTCCAGGCATTCTGCAAATCATTATATGTATCAGGATCGGTTAATTCCGAGGCCTCGCTGTCGCCCCTATTGATGGCAACTTTATGGCTAACAATTTCAGAAATTTCAATATCATAAATACCTTCTGCCCATCGGTTTCTGGAAATTTGGATAATATCATTTTTTAAAATTTTCAAATTGATTGCGGTAGAAACAAAAGGATCAGAAATAAATACATTTTCCCATTTCTCATTTTCTCCCACGAAAGGGTATTGTGCACGAATTTGGTTGTATAAAAAGGCCAATTCGGCACTATCTGATTGAAATGCAATCCTTGCTGCATCATATTGATCTGAAAACCGATTTCGATATAAGGAATCTTGTGAATCAGATAATTTTTTATTTCCATGTTGAATGGCATCAACCAAATTAAAATATTTTTCGACTCCAGCGACTTGATTGTTCACCAAGTCTTGCGATCGCGTAAATATAAAAGGTTCCGATTTTACAGCTTCATCCAAATCTCCTTGAAGTTCGATTTCCGTCTTTAATATTGGGAAATTAAATGGTGCCACCACTTCTTCTCTCGCCACATCATTTAACTGATAAGAATAGAGTAATGCTTTCCCACGGGGGAAGAATAAGGACAATAAAATAATTACCCCTAGTAAAATAGAAATCTGTCGCCAATAGTGGTTAAAGATACTGGCCAACTGTTCTGCGATGGTTGGTTTATTTGGAATACGGACCATTATATCGCCTTGACGGAATTCACTATATTTTTTGCAATAATGAGTCGCTGGATTTCACTGGTTCCTTCACCAATCTCCAGAATTTTAGCATCACGAAAATACCGTTCAACATCATATTCTTTTACATATCCATAACCGCCATGGATCTGAATAGCTTCTGTCGTCGTACGCATGGCGACTTCGCTGGCTAACAGTTTTGCCATGGCTGCTTCCTTTTGTATATCTAACCCTTGATCCTTCATCCAAGCAGCGTGAAATGTCATCAGTTTGGCGGCTTCTATTTCTGTGGCCATATCGGCCAGTTTATTGCTGATAGCTTGAAATTTATAGATCTCTTTGCCAAATGCTTTTCTCTCCGTTGCATATTGTAATGCTTTCTCATAAGCACCTTGGGCCGTCCCCACAGATAGAGCAGCGATGGACACACGGCCGTTGGTTAAGGTCTTTAAAAAGGTTTTAAATCCTTTTCCCGGTGTTCCCAACATATTGTTCTCTGACACAACCATATCTTCAAAAAATATCTGACGGGTATCACTGGCACACCATCCCATTTTCTTTTCTTTGGGTTGAATCACCAAACCTGGTGTATCCGTTGAAATTGTAAATGCCCCAATGCCTTTATCTTCATCACCATCCATTACCCGTGTGGTCAGGTTTAGCAGGCCTGCTTCCCCTGCATTGGTAATAAATATTTTTCCACCATTGATGATATATTCATTCCCTTTCTTTACAGCCGTTGTTTTGGTGGCACCTGCATCACTCCCGGCATCAGGTTCAGTCAACCCAAAAGCGCCAATCATTTCTCCTGTGGCGAGCGGCGGTACGTATTTTTTTTTCTGTTCTTCAGTACCGGCTATTACAATCGGCATGGTGCCAAGTGAGGTATGGGCAGCCATGGTAATTGCCACAGATGCATCGGCACGGGCCAACTCCATAATGGCTGCTGCATATGCCACTGTATCCATCCCCGCGCCACCTAATGATTCTGAAATGGGAATTCCCATCAATCCAAGTTCGGCCATTTGGCTCACCAAGTTTCGTGGAAACTCGCCTGATTCATCCAATTCTCGCGCGATGGGTGCCACTTCATTATTGGCAAATTCACGAACCATTTCCACCAACATGGTGTGTTCATCTGTAAAAAATAATGCGTCCATTTTTATATTTAGGTTATATAAATTTTGATTGAATCGGTATCCATATTTTTACCAACGTATTGCTGCTGAAGCCCAAGTATATCCGGCTCCAAAGGCCGCCAAAATAATATGATCCCCTTTTTTAATTTTTCCTTCTTGAAATGCTTCTGTGAGGGCAATGGGGATGGACGCCGCCGTTGTATTGCCATATTTATGAATATTGCTATAAATACGATCCATATCGATGCCCATTCGTTTTGCCACGGCTTGACTAATCCTGTTATTGGCTTGGTGAGGAATGATTAATTTTATATCATCCATGGTTAATCCATTTTCATCCATGGCCTCCTGAATAACTTCTGGAAATCTTGTGACTGCGTTTCGAAATACTTCCCGACCATTCATAAAAGGAGATAATCGGCCATCGGCAATGGCTTGTTTATTATTTATCCAAACACCGGGAGCAGACCCTGGGCCTTCCATCCAGAGATTTCTCATATCTTTTCCCTCACAATGAAGGTGTGTGGATAAAATACCACTATCATCGTTACTGGTTTGAATGATGGCTGCGCCGGCGCCATCCCCAAAAAGAACGGCAATATCCCGGCCACGTGTCGTTTTGTCAATCAACTTTGTTTGTGTTTCTGCTCCAACGATTAGAGCTGTTTCTGCCATACCACTACGTATAAATTGATCTCCCACAGAAAGGCAGTATACGAATGCAGAACATGCTGCTTTAATATCAAATGCGGCTACATTCCGAAGGTTGAGTTTATCTTGAAGTTGGGCGCTGACACCGGGGAAAAAATAATCTGAGGACAAGGTTCCTACAATCACGAGGTCTATATCCTCCGGAGAAACACCAGCCATTTCCATAGCTTTTTTAGATGCGCCTAAGGCTAAGTCAGATGTGGCAATATCTTCTGAGGCCCATCTTCTTTCTTTGATGCCAGACCTTGATTGAATCCATTCGTCTGAAGTATCCATTATTTTTTCCAGATCGGCATTAAGAACCACTTTTTCGGGTACTTCAAATCCCAAACCGGTTATTTTACTTTTATGCATAGAATCCTATAATATTATTTTGAAAGGTGTATATCCCTAACATTTAATTGAATATTCGATTGCCCCTGCCATTCATTGACCTCAACTACATAGGCTAAATCGATAGGAACACCCCGAATCAAATCCTCATAATGGGAAGATAATTTGAACCCAACTGCAGGATAATTCCTACCATTTTGACTGACGATAAACCGAATATGCTCCCCTTTCCCCATGAGTCTCGGCTGACCTGAAACCTGTAAGTTTCTGCTCATAAATTTAGGGCGCATGTTTCCCGGGCCAAAGGGTCCCAGTTTTTCCAAAAATCGCATAAATCGTGGATTAATATCTTTTAATTCCATTTCACCATCGATGCTTATAACGGGAATTAAATCATCATCTGATAAAATTTTATTTACATTTCTTAAAAATAATGATTTAAAATTTTCAAACCGATCCTCAAGTACAGTTAACCCAGCCGCCATTGGGTGGCCACCAAATCCTTCGAGGAATTTTGAGGCGTAGGCAAGTGCATCGTATAAATCAAGCTTGGGAATGCTCCGGGCAGAGCCTTTCCCAATACCATCTTCGTCAAAAGCAATGACAATGGCCGGGCGAGAAAATTCATCTTTAATCCGAGACGCAACAATACCAATGACACCGGGGTGCCATCCTTTAGATCCCACAATGACTACTTTGCTATTTTCCAAATCCACCTGAGCATAGACCTGGCGAATGGCATCATTCAAAATATCTTCTTGGATAAGTTGGCGGCGTTTATTCTCACGTACCAATATGGATGCCAATTCTTCTGCCCGATTTTTATCTGAAGTGGTCAATAATTCAACTGTGCGATTTGCGTCCCCCATTCGCCCGGCTGCATTAATCTTGGGGGCCAACCCAAAAACCAGTTTTCCTACATTCAGGGATTCACCCACCAATCCTGTTTGGACTAATAATTGATGAATACCGGGACTATTAGATTCTTCCAATTGATCCAATCCACGATGTACCAATACTCTATTCTCATCTAATATGGGTACCATATCTGCGGATGTGGCCAAGGCGACCAAATCTAAATAATTTAACCCAAGGTTTTGTTCAATTTCACTTTGTTCGGATAATGCAGAAATCAATTTAAACGCAACACCACATCCACACAGGCCTTTGAATGGGTATTCACATCCTTTTTGCTTTGGATTGAGAACGGCATAGGCATTGGGCAATTTTTTATCTGGAATGTGATGATCGGTAATAATGACATCAATGCCTTGGTCAGCGGCATCATCCACAGGTTTAAACGCATTAATACCACAATCACAGGTAATGAGTAAATCGGCACCTATAGACTGGGCATAATCAATCCCTCCTGTAGATAATCCATAGCCTTCTTTTTCTCTATGGGGAATATAATATTCAACTATTGCATTGAGATCTTTTAGGCCTAAATATAGTAAAGAGGCACCGGTGGTTCCATCCACATCATAGTCCCCAAAAATTAATATTGGTTTTTGATTTTGAATGTTCTTGGAAATACGGTCAAC
>JABGZQ010000078.1 GCA_018674655.1 Fidelibacterota bacterium
GGCTACAATTACTTGCCCTCATCAGATGGATTACTACTGAAAAACTATTTAGAGATTCGGGATAACGCACCTTTCTCTTTTCAAAAGACCGACCTTACCCTTTTGGTTCCGAATGGGAAATCGGTCTATTTGGATGAGACGTTAAAATATATGCTGTATGATGTGGACAATGTTACCAACACCCATGACCGTCGCATGGTAGAGCATATTTGGAAAATGACGAATGAGGGGTTGGTTTGTTCCGATTGCAATTGAATCGATGGACAAATATTGCAATCTCTTTTTAGGCTTTATACAATTCCTTCACCCAACCGGCCGCTTCATTAGATAGGGCCTCGCCCAGTTGGGCTGCTGCTTCAACCTGTTCCACATTCCGCTGACCCAACAACACGCACCCTTTGGGCGCATCGGTTAAAAGGGCATCGACCAGCCCATGCAACACCGGCTGAAGGTGATCTGAAAATCGTTCCTCCAGTTTTACTTTATTGGCTTGTATTTTATCGATCAAACTCTGTTTGGCGAAGTCTTTAATGGTCGTACGAAAGTCTCCAGATTCAAACGTGGTCGGCTTGGTATATTTTCCCGTAAGTAACCCATGCTTTATTGGAGAGAAAAAACAAATACCCAAGTTGTTTTCTTCAACATAATTCTTTAACCCCGTAGACTCGTAGGTATCGTCCATTACATTTCGATAGGGTTGGATCACATCCGGATCAACGCGCTCAATAAAATTTATAACCTTATCTGAAGACCAATCGGACAGTCCTATAAATCGCGCTTTTCCTTCTGCTTGGAATCGGCGTATTGTTTCTACTGCATCATCAAAATACTGATCCTGTTTCCCAAAGTTGCAATGATGAAGATACATAAGATCAACACAATCCGTTTTTAAATTTTTTAGAGATCGTTCCATATTAACCCGCATATATTCCGGGTGATACCAATGGTTGTGGGGACCCATATCCCAACCCGCTTTTGTAGCAATAAAAATATTATTTCTGGGAATTTCATCCCACATAGTGCCAATAATTTGTTCGGATTTTCCATCGCCATAAACGTCTGCAGTATCCCAATGATTGATGCCAACATCATAGGCTTTTTGTAGTGCGGCGCGACTATCAATATCATCTTGCCCGGCCCAACCGACGGGCTGGCTTTTTCCGGCTGTGTTCACCCCGCCATAAGACCATGTGCCCAGGCTAATTCGTGAAACTTTTTCATTGGTTCTACCTAAAATAGTATATTCCATTTTTATCCTTTTATTGAATTGGGAAAGTTACGGAAACTCCATCCTTATTATGTCAGCACGATTTCAAATTATCGATATTGGTCATCGAGGTTATTCTCTTGACCGGGCTCTTTCTGAATTAGAAACGGCGGTGAGTACTTGTGTTTTTGGTGGTGGTGTTAGAGCTATCAAAATAATTCATGGCCACGGAACCGGCGCCTTAAAGCGGGGTGTGCGAGAATGGTGTGCGGATCAGGCCGGGCGGTTTCAAGCTGTGATATATGGAGAAGATTATGACCTGTTTGATCCTGATTCGGCAGGTATGCGAGCCGATTGCGGATCTCCTCAAGATCATGACCTTGGTAAAAAGAATGGTGCGATCACTTTGGTTTGGCTCTGGTAAATTGACCTGAATGTTCGTTTCTCGTAAATTGTATATTAATTTAAATATTAAATAGGAAGACTCTCTATGAACAAACCGTTTATATATACATTTTTAACGCTCCTCGTTTTTCTATATGAGGGGTGTTCTTCTTTATCGCCCTCAATAAATAACCCATCATATTTGATTGCAAATAGCGATTCCTTGTTACTTGCTAATCCAGAAGATGACGAACTTAGAAATGCCATTGTTGATGCTCGGCTAAGTGTTGCAAAGTCGAAAAACAATTTAAATGAATTTAAAAAGGTGCTGCAGATCGATCCAAAAAACAGAACGGCTCAATACCATATATATATGGCCGAGGGAATTACCAATCATAAAAAAGGGCATAAAAATGGCCAATGGGATGCCATTCAATCTTTTGCCAAAGCAGCAACGGCCATAGATACTGTTGGCAACCCATATTATTGGATGGGACTTGCATACGAAAAAAAGGATGAAATGGATTTTGAGCTCCCTCTTGAATCTTACGACAAGGCGCTTTCTCTCTTTCTTACAAATGAAGTGCGCACAAAGGTGGATTCAACCCGAGAACAACTGCTAAAGCGCAAAAAAACCTACGAGGACTTTTGGAAATAACGTTTTAAGTTTATGCTTCCTCCTCAAATATTATTCTGATATTTTTGACTTGATTCAAGAACAGAACGTAGCTAAACTTTCGTACCTATAGACTTAAATCTTTAGGTGCCACACAATCCGAGGTAAAGATAAATGGCAAATAAATTATTTTTAAAACAATTACTAATTGGGGTGATGTTCACCCTTCTTGTAACCACATTGTTCGCTCAGAAGCCGCAAAACATTTCCGGAACGCTGGTTGACCCAGAAGGAAACGGTGTTGTAAAAACAACTGTACTGCTTTTGGGAGAAGATGGAACAGAGGTCCAGCGCACAGAAACGTCTAAAAAACGGCTAGGGCGCGGTGGTGGAAAGTTTGAATTTTCGAAAGTGCTTCCAGGTAACTATACATTAGAAGCCGATGGGGGTGATATCGGAAAGCTAAGCTCCCCCGTTGAGGTGGCTGATAAAAATGTTAAGCTAGGTGACCTTCAGTTGTCGTCTGATTCACCACCAACTGGCGCACAAGCAGATACGGTAAAGAGCCCCGCTCCCGATGCAGTAGAATTCACACCTGACCCAGGAAAAGATTATATTCTTAATGAGCTTAGCTTTGAAATTAAAAAAATGACCGCTGAGCTTAAATATCTCAATGAAGAATTAGAAAATTTAAAAGCTCTCAGTAAAATGTGGGTTAACCCCCTTGCTATTTATTCCAAAGAGATTATCATGAAAAATGGTTCTACCGTTTTTGGAAAAGTCATTTATCAAGACGAAGAATCTTTGAAGGTTGAAACCCTTGTTGGCTACTTAATTATCAATCGACAAGATGTGGTGCGGATGGTTGATAACGTTGTTACCGAAGAACAGGCAGAATATGTTCCCGAACAAGTGCGTGACAGCTACACACCGCCACCCATGCCAAAACTGGCAGAGCCCCAGTATACATCCGCTGAAAGGGGTGGATCAAAAAAATACTCTGCAAACTGTGTATTGGTTGGGAATATTACTGAAAAGAAAGACGTACAAGGTAATTATGTTTTTAATGGGGAATTAAAAAATATTGGCGGTCGAAGAGCAGATTTTGTTAAGGTTGATTTTGTCTTCCGTAAAAATTGGAGCGGTGAAACAAAGACTCTAACAACTTTTGTAAGGGGTGGATATCACACCTTTGATTCTGGTATAACAACAGATGCCACACTCCTGCCTGGAGCCACTGGAGCTTTCGAACTTTATGTCCCCCATGATTTTGGTTCTTTTATTGGATACTCTTATGTCATTGATTGGGAAGAGTACGAATAATGGGTTTGAAATTCCCGTTAAACCATAGAAAGCCGCTGATAAAACACCTATCGACCCTCATATTAATTGCCGGATATTTGGGCGCACAAGAAACGCCTCTCTCAGAAATATTTTTTTTAGATCTTGGTATTGTAATTGAACCTAATAAAGGGTCTGAGGTTTCATCCCATTTTGTTGAAAAGCCCTCTGATGAAGTTTCCTTTAAAATAAAAAAAGTTGAGAGCGGCTCTGTGTATATGGCCTCCAGCAAGGAATTGCTATCCACTTTGGGGCGGATTAATAACCGTATCGAACGATTAGAAAACTCCTTTCACACGGAAGTGAATATCCTTCGCCAGGAGAACGGGCAACTCAAACAAAGTTTAGCAGAAATGCAAAATAGAAACAACCTCTCCAACCGACGTGAGCACACACCAATCTTATCACCTAAAACTGAATTGGTCAAAAAAACAAAAACTAAACCTATACAGGAATTTAACCAGTCAACATATATGGCTGGTGTGTTTGCCTACCAGCGAGAAGATTACCAAACTGCATTAAGTAAGTTTCTATCCCTCAATTTACAGGAGGCACCTAAAAAAACTGTTGAAAACATATTATACTGGACTGCTGATGCTTACCAACAAACGGGGCAATATGAAAACGCGTTACAGCTTTTAAATAAAATTTCTATCACTGGCACACTCAGAATTGATGATGCATTGGTCCAAAAGGGGTTGTTGCATCGAAAAATGGGGAATGAATCGTTAGCCATTATTGCTTTTAGTAATGTTGTCTCTCAGCATCCAGATAGTGAATATTTTCGATTGGCAAAAATGGAATTAAAAACCACTGACGGACACCAATGAAACAGATAAACCGCACCCTATTATTATCGCTCATATTATTTTCTACAATTTTTGGTGCAACCCGTGTTGCATATCTTAGGCCGGGCCCCATGATGAAAATCCCCTATACGTCAATTGGCCCGTCTCCTTATTTGTTTACAGCTGGGTTTGGATCTGAGCTTCACAATTTATCTCCATTTAATACAGCTGGGGGTGCTTATTTCAGTATGGATACCAACGCCGGGTGGACGCTTGGGTTTTCTACCGCACAGAGCGCCGATACCACTCGCCTCGCCAATTTGGAGGTCTCTACTTATAAAGCGCCTGTTGAGTTTGGATTTCATATCCAGCGGCGGGTATACGTAAGAGAAAATATCGCGTTTACCGTTGGCCTTCAAGATATTGTATTCGAAAATAAAACTAAGGGTCTTAATCTAGATCCAAAAGAGTTATCCTTTTTTGGTATTGTGAGTAGCCAGAAACAAATCGGGCAATACAATATGAACACATTTATCGGTTTTGGAACGGGTGGTTTTGGTGCAATCGATACGGTAAATACGGATACGCTAACTGAAGAAATAACGGGAACAAATGCCGGCGTTTTTGCTGGTGCAGTTTTTAATACGCCCTATCTAGAAAAATGGGGCGGCATAGATATTGTGGGTGAATTTGACGGGAATGGCATCAATGTGGGACTCCGCATCCCCCTTACCTCGGATTATCGCCTTAACCTAGGGTTCACCCACATAGAAAAATTACCTAAATGGAAAGAACGATATTGGGAAGGTCATGCGGGCCTAACTGTTGGTTTTGAAATAACAGCTCCCAGGGGGAGCGCAATCAAAACGCCAGGGAGTGGGCCGGCCCCACCTATTTATGAACCGGGTCCCGTCCATATGGCCGAAATGGACACAACGCTAATGTTGGCTGATTATATGGTCACCACTCTTCGGGATTCTATGGGCATGATGAACAACGAGATGCGGAATTTAATCACTCGACTTTCGGCTATGGAACAGCACTCAAAATTTTTGGAGGACTCCTTAAAGGCGGTTCGACTAAATAATAATGTAAACGAACAGAAAATGAATGAAGCAATGCGTCATTTATCTCGTTCATTGCGATATTTCCATGCGGGAGATTATCGAACATCACTACAAGAGGTGGAATCAGCATTAGACGCAAATCCAAATATAGCGTTAGCCTATGCGCGTCGAGGTTCTATTTACTTTAAGTTGGGGGATATTCAGCGCGCAACCATCAATTGGAATCTTGCATTACGTATGGATCCAGAGTATGATGATGTAAGAAATGTGCTGAAAGCATTGCATGAAAAACGATTGAAATCAACCAGCATGATTAAGGAATAAGTATGGATATTGCAACTCTTGTAGGAATCATATTAGGAATGGGTGCCATTGTTGGCAGTATTTTTTTAATGACACCAA
>JABGZQ010000065.1 GCA_018674655.1 Fidelibacterota bacterium
AAAAGCAATGATAGAAACAAAAACCAACCAAATTATTATATCTGTTCAGTCCAATTATATTTCGGAACGCTCTGACCCATCGCGACCGGCTTATTTTTTTGCCTATCATATTGCCATCACAAACGAAGGTGATGAATTGGTACAGCTTAAAAATCGATATTGGCATATCACTGATGGAAATGGAAATATCGAAGAAGTTCGGGGCCCGGGTGTCGTAGGTAAACAGCCATTTATAAACAGCGGGGAATCGTTCGAGTATACCAGTTTTTGTCCCCTCCCAACAGAATTTGGTGTAATGCATGGTCATTTCGAAATGATATACGAAAATGGGAAGAAATTCAATGCTAAAATTTCACCTTTTAGATTAACGGTACCATATTCTGTCAATTAAACCAGAAAGATATTTATGGAAAATAATACAAAAATAATTGCAACAATCGGCCCTGCCTGTAGCAACAAAAAGACTTTGCAATCTATGGTGGATTCTGGCTTGAATGTGTTTCGATTAAACATGTCTCATGGCGATAAATCTTCCAAACTAAAATTGTACAATTTGGTCAAGTCTCTTTCTCATAAAAATGGTGAACGTCCATGCCTCCTTGCAGATTTGGCGGGCCCAAAAATTCGCATTACAGATGTTATGCCAAATTTTATTTTGGACGCGGGACAGATCGTCACCATTACCAATGAAAAGGATGCAGATGACAACCATATCTGCGTAACAAAAGACGTTGGTTTTACCAATATTACCAAGGGGGCGGCTATTTTAATTAATGATGGCCGTATTCGGTTGGAGGTTATAGATGCCATTTCCAAAAACGCCATTAAATGCAAAACGGAAATCGGCGGATTAGTTGAGCCGGGGAAAGGAGTCAATTTCCCGGGTATAACCTTAAATGTTCCCACATTGACCAATCAAGATAAAGTCGATTTAAAAATGGCTTTAGATGAGGGAGCTGATTGGATTGCGCTTTCTTTTGTACGCTCAGCTAATGACGTGAAGGAAGTTCATGCCATTATGGATGAAGCAGGTAAGCGGCTCCCCGTCATGGCAAAAATTGAAAAATGGGAAGCTATAAAAGATGTAAACGCCATTGCCGAGTCCTTTGATGGAATTATGGTTGCCCGTGGTGATTTGGGGGTTGAAATTCCTGCGGAACAGGTTCCTATCGCTCAAAAACAAATGATAGACGTGTCCAGGTCTCTAGGGAAACCAATCGTCATTGCCACCCAACTTTTGGAATCCATGATTGATAGCCTCACCCCTACGCGGGCAGAGGTAAGTGATATTGCCAATGCTGTTTTTGATGGGGTTGATGCCTTGATGGTAACAGGGGAAACAGCCATGGGGCAATATCCTAATGATGTGATTCAAACATTAGCGCGGGTGATTGCTGAAACAGAGCGGTCGATTCCCGCGCAACAAAAACCCTTACCGGAGACCGTAACCAAAACAGCAGATGCGATAAGTCATGCCGTCTGCGAAATCGCGATAGATTTAAATATCAAAGTGGTGATGACAATGACACATAGTGGTAGTACCGCTCTAATGATTGCCCGCTATCGACCCCAAACGAATCTTCTCGCCCTTACGCCATTTGCACACATCCTTCGACAGCTTCAAATTGTTTGGGGGGTTATGGCTATAAAAGTAGAAAAATATGACAATGTGGATGTTGTCCCAAATTTATGCAAATCCGTACTGGAGGAAATGCAATTGATTGAATCTGGTGAACGGTTCGTAATCACCGGTGGTGTTCCAATGGGAGTGACGGGTACCACAAATTACTTATCTGTACAAATAAGATAAATTTGTTGGTTATTTCTTTTTATTAAATGTTTGACGCATCTAAAAAATAAATCCATTAAAAATGGTTATTTACATTGAGCAAGCTTAGTTTTAATTACCAAATTAAAGGATCAATCATGAAAGCATCCGTTTATATATCAATATTAATTTTTTATTCCACCCTTCTTTTTGGTAATGACGAGGGAGTGACAAATGACAAGTTATATTTTGGGCCATGCAACAAATTTGCAAAAGACCTTACTTTTGATTGTTATCGAAGTTTTGATGAAGTAGCCCAATTTCTACAAGACGCTGCTAAACAGTACCCGGGGCTAGCTAAGCTAGAATCAATTGGAAAATCTTTTGAAGGGCGTGACCTGTGGGTAATAACAATAACCGATTACAAAACTGGTGTTCCAGAAGACAAGCCCGGAATTTGGATTGATGGCGGTGTGGATTCCGATGAGGTTATTGCTACAGAAGTAGCCCTAGGTTTGATTCATCGGCTTTTAACTTCTAATGATACAGATATTGTTCACTTAAGAAAAACACGCGTTTTTTATATTTTACCTAACATGATTCCAGATGTATCTGAACTCCATCATAAAACACCTATACGACCAAGAGACTCAACTATGCGACCTTGGGATGATGATGATGATGGTAAGTTCGATGAAGATGGCCCGGATGACCTTAACGGAGATAACCAAGCTTTACAAATGCGTGTCCAAAATTCTGCTGGTCAATGGGTAAAGGATGAAAAAGATGAACGATTACTGCGCCCAAGAAAACCGGACGATGAAGGTCCCTTCTATAAAAGGTATAGTGAAGGGAAGGATGATGATGGAGACGGTAAATATAACGAAGATGGCCCAGGCGGAATTGATCCCAATCGAAATTATCCTGGTAATTGGTCATTAAAACAAAGAGGTTCTGGCCCTTTTCCTGGTTCTGAACTCGAACTAAGAACTGTACTTGATTTTATCTATTCACATCCAAACATTGCTGCCTCACAACATCTACATTCATCTGGTGGTGTAATTCTAAGGCCCCCATCTGTGCCAGAGATGGTTCTTCCAAACAGCGATTTACAACTTTATATCGCACTATCTGAACGAGGACTCGACATTACTGAATATGGTTTAGCAACTTCCGTGTATAAGTGGAATTTCCCTCGAGGATCCAAAAATAAAGGCAAGGGTCAACTTTGGCGTGATAGTAAAGGAAATATTAAAGGATTGGACCCATTTGATGGCGGTGGTAATTACTACGGTAGTTTCAATGATCTTGAAGATTCATATGCAGCGTATGGTGGCTCTCTAGATGGTATGTACAAATTATTTGGTATACTTGCTTTCGCCAATGAAATATATCGTTTTGGAGAAGATTTAGATAATGATGGGCGCGTTTCTCCATCCGAACAGCTTGAATACAATGATAAAAAAATGAATGGTAATGTATTTCAGAATTGGGAAGCATTTGACCATCCAACTTTGGGCAAAGTAGAAATTGGTGGTTGGAAAAAATTTGGTCATAATAACCCTCTTCCGCCTGAATTACCACGTGAGATCGAGCGTAACGTAAATTTTATTCTTATGCAAGCTCGAGCAACACCTATCCTAGTAATTACCAATGTTGAACAAACAGTAGTCGAAAAAAATATTTACCGATTAAAGACAACCATTTCCAACAAAGGTTTTCAACCAATAGAATTAGCAATCCGAGAAAAAAATGGCCGCGGAACGCCAATACATGCCACAATTATTGCGTCAAAACAGGTCACTCTACTCGATGAAAAAAAGGAAAGAATGTTAGGGAATATCATGGGAAATTCAGAAATAGAAATTGATTGGCTCGTACAAGGGCCAAAGGGCGCATCGGTTACATTAGAGTCATATCACCCCAAAGGTGGCAGAACAAACCTCAAAGTAAGACTTGGCCGTTAATATTGTACAAAAAAATCTAGGCAAATTTATTGAACTAAAATCATTAATTGGAGTGTGACATGTGCATAAAAAAACAACTGTTAAAGTTTATAATTTTATCTTCTTTCCTCTTAGGACAAGTTGACCTTTTAAACTCGCGTTTTAAATTCACTCCTGACATTAGTTACGACCTTTCTATCCAATCGCCGAAAGATTATCTCGGTTATGAATTGGGGACTGAATACACCCTTTATTCAGATGTATTAAGTTATCTAAGAACCTTGGGTAAAGAATCGGATCGCGTTTCTATTCATCCTTATGGCAAAACCCATGAAGGGCGTGATTTGGAATACCTTGTGATCACGGGTGGAAAAAATCGAAATCGATTGGATGATATTCAAAAGAATAATCAGCGCCTGGCCGATCCTCGGAGTATTAATCCTGCTGTGGCAAAGAAGATTATTCGGGAAAACCCGGGCATCTACTGGCTCAGTTATAATGTCCATGGCAATGAGGCATCCAGTACTGAGGCGGTCATGCAGGTGGCCTATCGCTTAGCGGCAGGTAAAGATAGAGAAACCCAGACTATTCTGGATAATTCTGTTGTAATTCTTGTCCCCTGTATCAATCCGGATGGCCGTGATCGCTATGTATATTGGTATAAATCTGCACAGAGCCATGTGACCAATGCAGATCAATTTGATTATGAACATGACGAACCCTGGCCTGGGGGGAGGACCAATCATTATTGGTTCGATCTGAATCGCGATTGGGTCTGGATGGTCCACCCCGAATCAAAAGGGCGAATTGCGGCCTATCAGGAATGGCTTCCGCAAATCCATGTGGATTATCATGAAATGGGATTCAATAGAAATTATTTTACCATGCCCGGCACAACGCCGCGCAATCTCATGTTACCGGAACCTTACGAAGCTCTATCCGATACCTTTGGACTGGCAAATATTGCTGCCTTTGATAAACATAAAGTCATGTATTACACCCGTGAAGGGTTTGATTTTTTCTATCCCAGCTATGGATCCTCTTATCCCAGCGTAATGGGCTCCATCGGCATGCTGGTGGAACAAGGTGGTCATTCCCGCGGGGGGCGAGCGGTTGAAACAGATGATGGGTATATTCTTACCCTTCGGCAGCGAGTCTTTGACCATTATGAAACCTCCTTCGCCACTCTATCGGCAGCGGTTCGAAACCGTCAAACTTTGAATCAATATTTTCATGACACCTTTCAGCAAAAAACTAATACAGGGAAATCCGCTGCATATATCTTACCTGATGACCCCAGAAACCATCTCTATGATGTGGTGAATATGCTTAAAGCACATGGTGTAGAAGTTCACAGAGCCGGTACAAATTTTACAGTCAATAAGGCTCACACTTATGAAACAGGAAAAGCGGGACGACAGGTATTTAAGAAAGGTGATTTTATCATATATACCGATCAACCCCGGCACCTCTTTATTAATACAGTGCTCCAAAGAGAAATGGCCATCGAAGATTCCATCATGTATGATATGGCTACTTGGGCCGCACCTTTAGCATATAATCTAGATGCTTATTGGTCAGAGACCAAACCAAGGGTGAAAGCCGATTTGGTTAAAGAAAGCTTGGCATATTCAAGTGGGGTTACCCAAGTCCGTGATGCATATGCTTATGTAATTGATTGGGATCAGCGTCATGCCCCAAAAGCATTGGCTCGCCTTTGGGCCAAAGGATATAAAGTGCGTTCGGCTCGCAAAGAATTCAACAATGGGTTGCGCACTTACTCCCGGGGCACATTGGTAATTCTCATGGGGCGCAATACAGATAAAACAGATTCAGTTCGGGATGATATGGATCAATTGGCAAGACAAACTGGTGTATTTATCGAGGCGTTTACAACAGGTAGAATGCAAGATGGAATCGACTTTGGTTCAGGCAATATGGTACCACTAAGAAACCCAAAAGTTGGACTCATGGTAGATGCGCCCTTTAATTCTTATACAGCAGGACAACTCTGGTATTTACTGGATAAGGAAACAGAGCTGAGCATTTCAAGACTTAGAATGTCCAGGTTGAAAGGGCTTGATCTGAATAATTATGATGTACTTTTATTTCCTGGTGTGCGAGGTAGTATGGATTCATTATTAGTAAAAAAATTGAAACAGTGGGTTTCTACTGGAGGTACTTTAGTAGCTACTGAGGGAAGTGCCGGATTCTTTACAACAAAATCTGGATTCATTACCGAAAAAACGGTTAAGGAACCTAAAGCAAAGGCGGAAGGCATACCACCTAGCGCATATACCCGATATGAAGACCGTTCGGACTCACTGGGACTTAAGCGTATTCCGGGGACTGCTTTTTATGGTATTATAGATAATTCTAATCCATTGGCTTTTGGCCTTCCAGACCGCCTTTATACTTTAAAACAGAGTGTATCAGCCCTTGTGCCGGACCCTTCCCTACAAACAGTTGGATATTATCATAAAGACCCTATGAAATTGAAAGTGTCTGGTTATGCATCCATTGAAAATCGAAAACTTTTAGCTGGAAAAACTTTTGCCGCTGTTCAACCTATGGGCCGTGGAAAGATTGTTTATCTGGTTGACAATACGCAATACCGTATGTTCTGGGTGGGTCCATCCAGGATGGTACAAAATGCGGTAATGCTCGTACCCAACATGTAAAGGAATAATCATGGCTCAACTAAAACGGTTATTATTAATCACGATTGCTATTATGATCGGGGGTTGCAGCAATGATGCGGCTCTAAAAAAACAGGCCTACGAACTGGCCCATAAATTCATCATAACCGATGGCCATATTGATGTGCCATGGCGGCTGAATGATGGTTATGAAGATTTGTCAATCCGCACCAAAACCGGCGATTTTGATTATATCCGAGCGAAAGAGGGCGGCTTGGATGCGCCTTTCATGTCTATCTATGTGCCTTCATCCTATCAAGAAACCGGCGGTGCTAAAGAAAAGGCCGACTCTCTCATTGATCTCGTCAGTCGGATCGCCGACGACCACCCGGATAAATTTGAGGTGGCCACCAGTGTGGCCGATGTAAATCGCATTTTTGGTGATGGTAAAATTGCACTCCCCATGGGAATGGAAAATGGCGCTCCAATTTTGGATGATCTGAGCAATGTACAGTATTTTTATGATAGAGGAATTCGATATATCACCCTCACTCATGGTAAAGACAATCTGATTTGTGATTCATCCTACGATACCACAAATACGTGGGGTGGGTTAAGCCCTTTTGGCCGAGAAGTCGTGAAAGAAATGAACCGGGTGGGCATTATGGTAGATATCTCCCATGTGACTGATGATGTAATAAACCAAGTGATGGATATGACCGATGTGCCGGTAATTGCATCCCACTCTTCTTGCCGACACTTTACTCCAGGGTTTGAGCGCAATATGGGTGATGCAGAAATAGTGCGATTAAAAGAAAACGGTGGTGTCATTCAAATCAATTTTGGCTCCT
>JABGZQ010000094.1 GCA_018674655.1 Fidelibacterota bacterium
AACCAAACCTATAAACATGACCCACCACCCAGTTTGGGCTAAATCATTTTTTGTCGTAAGCACGTAAAGAATATCAAAAATAATTGCAGAGGAAAAGAGCGCAATTGGGAAATGAATGAATAAAGAATGAATTTCAGGCATTATATTTTTTGTTTCACGATAAAAATTAAGAAATGGTATCTGAGCAATAATGCTTCAGAAATTTATTTAAAGAACCGCCATCCCGCTCAAAAGCATTTTGAGTTTGGATAGATTTAGGTCCATTTTTTAATACATTTTCTACAAACGGCTGTAAAAGGGGGCGCTCGTTTTTTATTCTGAAATTCGCAGCCCTTTCATCAAGCCCATTTAAAGCCAAATCTGAAAGAAATTCCAACCATTCTCTAACAGTTTTGTTTTGAGGCCCAACTTGGTCAAAAGATAAATTATTTCCGGAACGAATAAGCGCCTTTCTTTCATTATTTGACCACCTGGCGATAGCTTCCCGCAATTTTCCCCGAGTTTTTAATGCCGTGAGTAAACCGGCAAGAAAGGCAGCGGGTGCCATTTCCATTCCTTTGGGCGGACGGTCGCTGGCCCGAACCTCTAAAACAGTTTTAAATCGTACATGAGTAAAAGACTGATGTAGTGCAGAAAGAATATGTGACTTACTTTTATTTGGATCAGATTGGATCATCTCCCCAAGTGTGCCATCGTAATATTCTGCGTCGCCATTATCATTATATTTAAAAATAGATTTTACACCCGGCAGCCAATTAGAATAGTCATCAACAATCTTATTCTGAGTACGTATGCCATGGTCAAAAAGCGATCGACATCGGCCCAAATCCGTATCTTCCCATATTTTCCAACGCATATTTGTATTCCCAACCGGCTTTCCCCGCATAAAAGGTGAATTAGAAAAAAGAATACTGAATAGAGGTTGAATAATATCTGCGAGAAAAGCCATTTCATTGGCATCTTCCTCTGATGTAAAGTCAATATTTAATTGAACACTAGTCGTGTTTCTCATCATCCAGGGCCCCAAGTGCCCACTTTTTTTAAACAAATTATCCATTAATTGATATTTATTCATAGTTATCAAATCTATATCGTCTGGTTTACAAAAAGGCTCTAAAGATAAATATAATCGATCAATACTATTTTTTTTACAAAGGGAATCTTCTATGGCCACGTGTCGTTTAAATTGATCTTGAATATTCCACAGACTAATCGCAGGTGCCGAAGCCCACTCAAGTTGACCGCCAGGTTCTAGAGAGTATGTAAATGGATCGTCGAATTGGGTGTTTTTTTGAATATCACCAATAAAATCCGTTGCGGAATATTGATTTGTTGGGTTTACGGGTAGACGATTAAAAAGAGAATTATAATATAGGCCCTCTATCTCAAGTCCTATTTTTCGTTTCTGTTCGGAAACCGTGCTGGAGAGAATTTCAGATTTAATATTTTCAGATAAAGCCATGATTTATAGAGAGAAATTTACTGACATTTTTTTCAACATTCTCGCCATGGATTCCTCAGGGTTTTTATTTATCACATTATCTTTATGGACCCAAGCAACATCGTGGGACTCATCGCTCACAATAATGTTTTCTGTACCCTGGGGGCTCTCCAAAATGAATCGAACATCGTAATGAAAATGTGCGGGCGTATTGTTGTATTTTGGAATTCGATGAATTCCTAAATCGAATATATCCGGGGACAACACATTAAAGACATTGAAACCCGACTCTTCTCGCGCCTCACTCAAGGCAACCTTTAATAAATCAGAACAACCATCGGCATGACCACCCAATTGCAACCAAAGATCTAATTTTCGATGATGTGTCATCAAAACCCATTCTCGAGTTTCGTCTACGATCCACGAAGAGCCAGTAAAATGTCCATTTAAATTATTTCGATTAAAGCATTGTGGCGTGGATTCCAAAAATTGGATGGAAGCCTCAATCAACGATTTTTCATCGGAATGATTGTTTTTGTAATTAATTAATAGTTGTTTTAATGGTTGCCGTTTCAAAGAGAATCTTTCGCTGAAAATACTAAGATAATTTAATGCGACCCGCGATACAATTTCTTTAAATTAAAGGGCATAATTTGATGGGAAGCCATGAATAACTTATCTATAAACAACCTTGTGTATTCATTTGGAAACGGGAAAGCCGATGGCCAAGCCGATATGGTGAATTTATTGGGTGGCAAAGGCGCCAATCTTGCGGAAATGACAAAATTGGGATTACCGGTTCCATCTGGGTTTACAATTACCACAGAAGTTTGCACCCATTTTTATAACAACAACAAGTTTCCAAACCACCTTGACGAAGAAGTGAAAAAGGCAATTTCGCGCATGGAATCCGATATGGGTATGCTATTTGGTGATGAGGAAAATCCTCTGCTCGTTTCAGTTCGGTCTGGTGCGCGAAAATCTATGCCCGGCATGATGGAAACGGTGTTGAATTTGGGGTTAACAACAAAAACCATTCCCGGACTAATTCACAAAACAAAAAATGAACGCTTCGTTTACGATGCATACCGTCGGTTGATTATGATGTATTCGGATGTTGTAATGGAAAAATCCGATGGGATAGACCCAAAGGAAGAAAAAGGAATTAGACAACAACTTGAAGATATTTTAAGTATTTATAAAGCAAAAAAGAGATATCAATCAGACTTAGATATGAAAGGGAATGACTGGAAATATATTTCTACCGAATTCAAAAATTATATAGAAAAAAAGCTAAACAAACATTTCCCGGATGATCCATATGAACAACTGTGGGGAGGAATTCAGGCGGTTTTTCAAAGTTGGAGTGGCGCACGCGCGACACATTATCGTCGAATAGAAAACATACCCAACAATTGGGGAACAGCGGTGAATGTTCAAGCGATGGTGTTTGGGAACACAGGAGAGGCATCGGCCACAGGTGTTGCCTTCACAAGAAACCCAGCCACAGGCGAAAATAAATTTTATGGGGAATGGCTACAAAACGCCCAAGGAGAAGATGTTGTTGCCGGAGTTCGTACGCCACACCCTTTAAATGAAGCGACAAGAACAAAAGAATCCAAACACTTAAAGTCATTGGAATCCTTTATGCCTAAGGCTTATACCCAACTAAATGACATTAGAACAAGCCTAGAAACACATTATAGTGAGATGCAGGATATTGAATTTACAATAGAAAACAATTTTCTATGGATGCTTCAAACGCGAACAGGAAAACGAACCGGGGTGGCTGCGATTCAAATGGCTGTAGATATGGTTACCGATGGCATGATAACAAAAGAAGAGGCGATTTCCCGAATTAACCCAGAACAAATTGATGACCTGCTTCACCCAACATTAAATAAAGAAGAAGAAAAAAAAGCGGAGGTTATTGCCCGCGGGCTACCAGCCGGCCCAGGGGGAGGAATTGGCCAAATTGTTTTTACAGCAGACGAGGCAGAAAAACAAGCAATGGCAGGGAAGAAAGTGATTTTAGTTCGAGAAGAAACATCTCCAGAAGATGTTCATGGTATGCATGAATCAGAAGGAATTTTAACAGCCAAAGGTGGAATGACATCTCATGCAGCGCTGGTAGCTAGAGGCTGGGGGAAGTGTTGTATCGTTGGTTGTTCGGCCCTAAACATTGATTTATCTAAAAAAGAAATTACCATAGATGACAAAAAGCTATATGAGGGCGATTGGATTTCAATGAACGGCTCAAATGGAGCGGTATACAAAGGAAAGGTTGCTTTACAGACTGCAAATCCGGATTCTAATAAAACATACCGTCAACTTATGATGTGGGCTGATAAGATTCGAACGCTAAAGATTCGAACAAACGCAGATAGCCCAGAGGACGCATTACAAGCAATTGCATTTGGAGCGGAGGGTATTGGATTGTGCCGCACGGAACATATGTTTTTTGATCCCCAAAGAGTGATGATAATGCGGAAAATGATTTTGGCGGAAAATGATTCTAGTCGTCGAAAATTTGTTATGGAATTACTACCATATCAACGAAAGGACTTTGTCGGTATCTTAAAAGCAATGGATGGAAAGCCGGCAACGATTCGTCTTCTTGACCCCCCACTCCACGAGTTTTTATCTTTAAACAGTTCACAAATTAAAAAACTGGCTGCAGAGTTAAATGTAATAACCCAAAAAATAAAAAACCGTATTTCTGAACTTCATGAATTTAATCCCATGCTAGGGCATCGAGGATGTCGCTTAGGCATTGCTTACCCAGAAATCACCGAAATGCAAGCCCGCGCTATCTTTGAAGCAACAGCAGAATTAACCGTAGCCGGCATAGAGGTATTTCCAGAAATAATGATTCCACTGGTTGGCACCCACACGGAGTTAAAAAACCAAGAGGCGCTGGTAAGAAACATTGCAGAAATAGTTAAAAAAGAACAGAAAACAGATTTTCACTATACGGTTGGAACAATGATTGAATTACCACGAGCTTGTTTAACCGCGAATGAAATAGCAAAAAATGCAGAATTTTTTAGTTTTGGAACGAACGACCTAACACAAACAACCTATGGGTTTAGCCGAGATGATATCGGCGGGTTCTTGCCAAACTATCTAAACGAAAACATTTTATCCCACGATCCATTTCAGAGTTTAGACCAAAATGGCGTGGGACAATTAATTACAATGGCCGTGGATAAGGGGAGAAGTGTTCGTAAAAATTTAAAAATAGGCATTTGTGGTGAACACGGCGGAGACCCAGCAAGTATTGATTTTTGTTATCGAAACGGCTTGGATTATGTTAGTTGTTCTCCATTTAGGGTTCCAATTGCTCGGCTAGCTGCCGCACAAGCAGTAATCAAAAAGAAAAGGTTTGACTCAAACCATAATTAAAACTTAGGTTTATTGACGGCATGGGTTACACAATCAATAATAACAATAACAATAACAATAACGCCAATAACAATGGCGTAGGGGCTCTCGTGTAACCTAACGAGTTAATTAAATATTTTAAAAGCCCCCAAAGTCGAAAGGTTTTGGGGGCTTTTTTTATTCATATAAATAAAGGAAAAACAATGTGTGGAATTTTTGCCTATAAGGGCAATACATACAGGTGGAATGATTTAAAACCCCACGTAGATAAAATACAATATAGGGGTCCAGATAATTCACACGAGAAACAGATCAATGCGAATACAATTTTTGCATTTCATCGGTTAGCAATAATAGGAACAAGTGAGGATGGAGACCAACCCCTGTTTCACCCAGAAGATGGAGGCATTTCAATTGTCTGTAATGGAGAAATCTATAATTATGTAATATTAGCGAAGAAATATGGAATTGATTTAAAAAGCGGATCTGACTGTGAAATAATTCTGCATTTATATAAACGGTTTGGTATTAAAAAAACGATAGAATCCCTTGATGGCGTCTTTATGTTTGTGTTAAACGATCAAAACAAGCAGGAACTATTTGCTGGAAGAGATCCATTTGGTGTGAGGCCTGGGTTTGTAGGACGAAAGGGGCACGAGATTATGTTTGCATCAGAAGCAAAACCTCTCATTGGTTTGTGTGACAAAATCGATCAGTTTAGCCCGGGCCACTGGTGGCAGCTATCCACAGATAAATTCTCCAAATATAATTTTAATAACGATATCGACTTAAACGAAACGAATGAATTAAGTATTCTTGAAGGAATCCGAGAAAAGTTGACCGATGCTGTTCAAAAAAGAATGATGGCCGAAAGAGAAATTGGATCACTGTTGTCTGGCGGGCTTGATTCAAGTTTAATTTCTGCGTTGGTGAACCAATTTCATACTGGACCAACCTTAAAAACTTTTTCAATTGGTATGCCTGGAAGCATCGATTTAGATTATGCGCAAATTGTTGCAAACCATATAGGCACAGACCACCACCAGATTCAAATATCAAAAGAAGCATTCTTAGATGCAATTGAAACGGTTATATATAATATAGAATCCTTTGATACCACGACAGTGCGAGCAAGCGTTGGTAACTATCTTGTTTCAAAATATATTCGAGAAAACTCGGACTGTAAAGTTATTTTTAATGGTGATGGTAGCGATGAGGTCTGTGGTGGGTATGTATATATGAAAAATGCACCGACAGAGAACGATTTTCAACTGGAATGCAATCGTCTCGTTGATGAAATTCATTGGTTTGATGTATTGAGATCCGATCGAAGCATAAGCTCAAACGGACTAGAAGCGCGGACACCGTTTTTAGACAAAGCTTTTGTTCAATACTATTTATCCATCCCCGCTAAAATGAAAACATTTGATGGGAAGCTCCGATTGGAAAAATATTTATTACGAAAAGCATTCGACCAATCAGAATTGTTGCCGGAATCTGTATTGTGGAGAAGAAAATGTGCATTCTCCGATGGTGTTAGCGCCAAAGACAATTCATGGCATCACGTAATCCAATCATTTGTAGATAGTAAAATTTCTGACGAAGAGTACAAAACAAAGTCGAAAGCATATGTTCATTGTAAACCCATTTTAAAAGAGAGCTATTATTACAGAAAAGTCTTCGAATCTTTTTTTGGGAAGCAGGAAAAACTTATTCCGCATTTTTGGATGCCGAAATGGGTTGAAACCAACGATCCATCTGCAAGAGAGATATCCGGTTACATAGAATAAAAAACCCTGCTCATCCGTTTTGGGAAAGCAGGGTTTTTTCATTAGCGATAAATAAGAGTGAATTTATTCGACGGTTTCTCCGCCAAGAAGATCTTCAAGTTTGAAGGCTCCATCACTCTCCATTTGTTTGGCAGACTGCACAATGGATTTTCTGGCATTATCAACATCCCGCTTGGGGACCGCACCGGCAACAGGTTCGTACATTGCCTGTTTCTTTTTAGGCAATACACCAATTACTCTATCAGAAATCAATTGATCCATTCCTTTTAGAGCCATAGCCACTGTATCCAAATCCACCGCATTCATGAGGTCTCGCAGTAGGTTGTCCGGAAAGATTTCAAAAATTGTTTCAAATGTTATGCGGTATTTTTTTACCTCTTCGGCGAGTTCCGGGTTTTCTTGTTCGAGATTAGTCATGAACATTTCTTCTTCTTCAGGATCCATCGAACCCAATATATCAGCTAAATCTTTACCGCCCCCCCTAGAAAACGCCACCGTTTTGGGAAGTTGTTTTGCTTTTTTCTGAAGTTTATTTGCAATTTGCACAACGGCTTCGAGAGGGACATCATTTAGGTTGCCAATACTTAAAAGAACCTGACCCTTTTCTTCTTCACCAATACGGCTTAATACCTTCATACGTTTTTCAGCAGAAAGCTGTGCGATTGAAATTGCGATTACTCGAGGTGATTCCGTAATTAACATTGCAATAATTTGTTCATCGGTTAAGCCATCTAAAAACGCGAAGGGTTTCTTGGGTTCATCAGACTCTTCATTCCCTTGAAATTTTTCACTGACAAAAGAAAAATAAAATTCTTCCATTACCTGTTTTTTTACAGAAAAAGCAACATTTTCTACATCGCGCATGGCTGCTCGAATTTTTCGAACTTCTGTTTTGTCTAAACCCTTAACTAGGTTTAATGCGAGGCTTTCTCCAAGTACGGAAAACAGGATGGCCACTTTTTGAAGGCCCGAAAGTTTGTTATAATCTGAAATCATAATTGCCTCTTACTTTTTCTTTTTTTTCTTCTTCTTTTTACCGCCACCATCATCTTCTGGCGTTTCCTGCGCTGTTGGCTCTGGTTCTGGCGGTGCTTCTTCCAAAATCCAATCCTTTACTATTTTTGAAGCTGCTTGTGGTTGACCAACACTCATGGACACAACAGCTTGTTTCATATCGTTAACCTCACTTTGAAGTACGCCAATGTCTTCAATTGTTGGTGGTTTTGGTGTGGCGGGGGTTTGTTGTTTCTCTGAAACGCTTACTGTTTCATCTTTTTTTTTAGGTTTTGGAGGATAGACCATCCAGGGCGGCGGTGGTGGCATTTGTTGCTTTGGTTTGTTCATTAAAACAAAAACAAGAACAACCACGAGAACAATAACAAGCGCACCAAGAATTGAAACAAAAACAATCATTCCAGTGTTGCTACCGCCAGAACGAGCTTGATTATCTAAATCGCTTTGCACCTGATCTAACATGGATAGTTTTTCAGCAATTTGGGAATCAAGACTGGCTTTTTCTTGTAGTTTTTGTTGAACAGATGATTTGGCCTCAGTGGATGCAGAATCTGTTAATCCTGCGGTTCCAAGGAAAGCTTTTAAGTTTTGAATCTCTTCGTTGATAGATCGGAGGCGTATAGAATCCTGTTTGAGTATAGATTGTTTTTCCTGATCATAAGATCGATCTCTGGCGACCGATTCAAACTCAGCAAGCTTAGACTGAAAATATAGACGATCTTCCTGACGGCGACCCTCTTCCGTTTCTTTATAGTTTTCAAGTTCCTGTTTCCAATCAACTTCTCCCAAACGCTCTCTTTGACTTTCAAGAGATTCAAGCTTTTCAGCAATCGTTTTTAGCAGAACCTGTTCAGCGGATTTTTCATCCCGCCGTTCTTTAAAACTGGCCGTCATAATGCTGAGCACATCTCCCCTTGGTCTATTAAAACGGGAAGCAACCATAACAACTTGGCGGATATTTTCAATTAGTTCTGGCGCGGCCCCCTCTTGAAGAATAATACTGATTTCCATATTTCTAACACTGGCCATTGCCGATCTTTTTTCAATTTGTGTACGAGATACGACATTATTCTCTGGGGGGGAACCATCCATAGTGCTTATGGTTTCTTCGTTGTCGTTCGCCGACGTAGTTGGGGGAGTTTCTGCGGTAAAATCAAAACCTGGGATTGGTAGTCCGACACTACCGCGACTGGGCACTTCTCCATCATTTAAAAATCCTTCAGCCGCTTTTAGCGATTCAAGATTAGATTCGCCCCCACTTGGCGAAAAAGTGGTTTGACTTTCAAACGCACTGCTGATTTCTAAATCAACACTCACATCAACAACGTATTTACGGTTGTCTATTACTTTTTCAAGCGCACCGGCAATTCTCTTTCTCAAATCATTCTCAATCATGAGTTTTTGCGCCAAATACCCACTCGATTGGGCAAAGCCTATGTTTAAAATAAATCCGACTATGAGGGCAAAAAACAATGCCCCATTTCTCCGCTTAATCATATTGACTCCCTTATTCATATGAATTTTTAATTATCCCCGGTATTTTTTGTACTAGATTCAGATCTTCCAACCGGCCCACCGCGCGGTGCCAAAAACGTGATTTCAACACGCCGGTTTCGAGATTTTTGCTGAGGGTTGGAATTGTATTTTTGAACCAAATCCGAAGAAAGTAACTCTGTGTTTTTCCTGTCTCTTGGTACAAACTCTCCATACCCAACGGCTTCCAACCGGGTCGGGGCTACACCCAACGTGATCATTTGTCTAACGACCGCCGCTGCTCGCGCACCGGACAACTCCCAATTGCTTGGGTATTTTACTTGAAGCGCCTTTGGCAATTGGTCGCTATCTGTGTGACCTTCAACAGCAATTTGAAAATAAGATTTCTCAACAGTTGGGATTATTTTTTTTAAAATATCAAGGAACTCCGGTTTTGTTTCTGCCGATCCAGAGCGAAAACTGATATCAGATGAAATTCCAATGGTAACACCCTTTGGACTGGTTGTAACCTCAACGGGCTTTTCTCCAGTTTTAGGATCAACTGCCATTTCTTCAACCATTTTTTGAGCTTCTTCCTGAATGTCTCCGAGTGACATTGCTTGATTTTCAATCTCTTTTTTCTTCCCAACCGATTTACCCATTCCATCGGCCATATTTTGTAGTTTTACTGGATCGATGGTTGAGATAGCAGCCAATAATACGAAAAAAGCAAAAAGAAGGGTCATCATGTCAGCAAAAGTACCAAACCATCCAGGCAGGCCCTCTTCAACCATCCCCATTCCTTTTCGAATGAACTGTTTTTTTTCTTGAGCTGTGGCAGCCATTTAATTTACTCTGCGTCTTTTTTCCACTCTTTTGGTGGGATGAATGAATTGAGTTTTTCACGAACAATAATGGGATGTTTTTTCTGATGAATTAACCGGGCAGCTTCAACTTGCAAGCTTTGTATTGTACTGGAAAAAGATATTCGTGTTTTAATCTTATCCGCCATAGGGAGAAAAAATAAATTGGCGAGAACAGCGCCATAAAAAGTTGTAATAAGTGCAGCAGACATACCCGCACCAAGAGTATCCGTTCCCCCCTCACCAAAGCCGGACAACATAACCACAAGTCCTATTAATGTTCCAACCATACCCCACGCCGGCGCCATCGTGCCCATAGATTTGAACAATCCAGCTTGTGTGCTTTCTCTTAACTCTCGGTATTCAATTCGAGTGTTTAAAATTTCAGTAACTTCATCTAAAGAATATCCGTCAATCACCATTTGGGCACCATCTCGAAAGAAAAAACTTTTAATGTTTCCAATGTGGTTTTCTAAATCAGCAGTACCTTTACGCGCCACCTCGGATGCCTCAACCGCCTCATCGACAATACTACCGAGAGTATCTTTATCACCTTTAAAAACTGCACCCATAGCCGCACCAAGCTGAAGCACATCTTTTAACGGGAAGGCAACAGAAACAGACGCAATCATTCCACCCATTACAATACCAAGACTCGAAGCCGATCCAAACATCCCTAAATTTGGTGTCATTAAAAAAATACTGCCAACAATGGCACCCATTCCTAATATGATTCCTACAAGAGTTGCAATATCCATACTTATTCCTTAATCATGCTGGTTGATTTCAATCGTTTTTCATGCAATGCTTTCAGCACATTTCT
>JABGZQ010000035.1 GCA_018674655.1 Fidelibacterota bacterium
AACCAAACCTATAAACATGACCCACCACCCAGTTTGGGCTAAATCATTTTTTGTCGTAAGCACGTAAAGAATATCAAAAATAATTGCAGAGGAAAAGAGCGCAATTGGGAAATGAATGAATAAAGAATGAATTTCAGGCATCGTGTTTTTGGAGTTGAATACCCGCCCAAACGCTGATAACCCAAAGGATCCAAGCACCCCAAGTCAAATATAAAAATGGAGATGTTGGGATATACATTTTTTCAATTATTGTTAAACCAATTAAAATGATTAATAATACAAAACCAATCAACACCCTCGCCAGTAATGTTCCTAATCTTGTAACTATAGTAAAAGACAAAATAAGCATACCGATTGAAACAATCCACCAACCAAAAAACGTGTAGGATAAATTTAAATAATCCGGGAGAGCTCGGTTGATTGGCACTGAAAATAGCTTTTCAAAGGATGTTTTTAATAAAATCTCGTTTGCAGATTGGTCCCAGAGCCAAGGCTCTGGCGACAAAAGCCAACCAACACCCAACATTAATGATGATATTCCTATAATAAAAATGGGAAGCACAGTAAGGCTGTGTAATCTTTTTGGATCCATCGTTGAAATTAAGAGGCTGAATCTAAACAACAGTCTTTAAGAAACGCTTGGATAGAAAGGCCCATTTTTTGAAATTCGTTTTGAACCTGGATTGTTTTGGGACCATTCGACAATACATTTTCTAAAAACGACCGGACCAAGGGGGTTTCATTTTTTATTTTGAGAAGTTTTTCTCTTTCGTCTAATCCTTGCAAGGACAGATTGGAAAAAAATGATAGCCAATCACCAATGGGTTTATTTTCTGGCCCCGATTGGTCATATGATAAATCATGCGCAGTAGAAATAAGCTCATTTCTCTCTTTTTTAGACCATCTCAAAACAACATTAAGCGCTTCTGAGCGGGTATTTGGCGCGGTGAGCAAACCAGTCAGGAATGCAGCCGGTGCCATTTCCATTCCTTTAGGAGGATGGTCACTTGCCCGAACCTCCAAAAAGGTTTTAAATCGCACATGGGTGAAAGATTGGTGAAGCGCGGCGAGAATGTGTTGTTGAACGGCTTTGGGTTCAGAGATTATCATTTTACCCAGAGTACCATTGAAATATTCTGCCTCCCCATTTGTGTTATATTTAAAAATAGTTTTTATTTCTGGAAGCCACTTAGCATAATCATTTACCATATTCTGAGCAGAGACGATTCCATGGTCAAAAAGGGATCTACACCGCTCAGGGTCAGTATCTTCCCATATTTTCCAACGCATATTGGTTGTTCCCACCGGCTCTCCCCGCATAAAAGGTGAATTAGAAAAAAGAATACTGAATAGAGGTTGAATTGCGTCGGCAAGAAAAGCCATTTCATTGGCATCTTGCTCTGAAGTATAATCGATGTTTAACTGAACACTGGTGGTGTTTCGCATCATCCAAGGACCCAACTGCCCCGTTTGGGAGAACATATCATGCATTAATTGATATTTATTCAGCGTTATAAGATCAATATCATTGGGTACACAGAGTGGCTCTAAGGATAAATGGAGCCGGTCAATCTGATTGGTTTCACAAATTTGATTCTCTATTTCCACATGTCGATCGAATTGTTTTTGAAGATCCCATAAACCAATAGCAGGTGCCGACGCCCACTCAAGTTGTCCGCCAGGTTCAAGAGAATAAGTAAAGGTATCCTTGGATTGCCGATTTTCCATAATCTCTTGAAATAAATCGGTAGCAGAATATTGATTTGTCGGATTTACAGGAAGGCGATTAAAATCTCTATCGTAGTATAAACCCTCCACTTCAAGTCCTATTTTCCGCTGTTTTTCAGAAACGGTGTGAGACAATATTTCAGCTTTAATGTTTTCAACTAAATTCATGTTTTATGGGGCAAAATTTACTGAAGTTTTTTTCAACATTCGCACCATGGATTCTTCCGGGTTTTTATTTAATACATCATTTTTATGAATCCACGCAACATCATGAGATTCGTCACTCACGATAATATTCTCTCCGCTCCGTTTATTTTCTATGATAAACCGAATATCAAAATGAAAGTGTGGAGGGATATCTTTATATTTTGGTATCGGATGGATATCTAAATCAAAAATACTTTGAGATAAAACCTTAAAACCGGTAAGTCCCGACTCTTCCCGCGCTTCATCCAACGCCACGCCAAGCAAATCTGAACAGTTATCTGCATGTCCGCCTAATTGGAGCCACAGGTTCAATTGACGATGATGAGTCATTAAAACCCATTCGCGTGTCGTATCCACAACCCAGGCAGATCCAGTAAAATGTCCATTTAAATTATTTCGATTAAAGCATTGTGGCGTGGATTCCAAAAATTGGATGGAAGCCTCAATCAACGATTTTTCATCGGAATGATTATTTTTATAGTTAATTAACAGTTGTTTTAATGGTTGCCGTTTCAAAGAGAATCTTTCGCTGAAAATACTAAGATAATTTAATGCGACCCGCGATACAATTTCTTTAAATTAAAGGGCATAATTTGATGGGAAGCCATGAATAACTTATCTA
>JABGZQ010000098.1 GCA_018674655.1 Fidelibacterota bacterium
AAGTAACCGAATTATTTTGGAAGACCATGCGAAAACCCACGAAGGGCGCCGTCTGATTCACGCCATCGTGACCCACCCGGACAACCACGAAAAATTGGAGGCCATCCGATTGGCCAACTTAACATTGTCGAATAATCCAAAGGGGGTTACCGATAAAGATTTAAATAAAATGCCAATGGTGGCTTATCTGGGGTTTTCTATCCACGGAGATGAGGCCAGCGGTACAGAAGCCTCTCTCCTTTTATTGTATCATCTGGCAGCGGGGAATGGAAAGCAAGTTGATGATGTGTTAAAAAATATGGTTTTAATTATTGATCCCATGTTTAACCCGGATGGGCGGGATCGATTTGTGAACTGGGTAAATGGCAACCGCGGTGCTGTCCCCACATCCGACACACAAGACAGGGAACATAACCAGCCCTGGCCAAGAGGAAGAACCAACCATTATCTATTTGATATGAACCGGGATTGGATGCCGGTTACACAGCCGGAGTCCAATGGCCGCGTTACATTATTTCACCATTGGCGTCCTCAATTTTTATTGGACGCCCATGAAATGGGATCGAACTCAACATTCTTTTTTCAGCCCGGTATCCCCAGTCGAAATAATCCCAATACGCCGCAAAAAACATTTGAACTTGCGGGAAAGCTGGCGCCCTACCACGCCAAACGATTAGATAGTATCCAATCTATGTACTATTCTCAACAGTCCTATGATGATTTTTATTATGGAAAGGGTTCATCCTTCGGTGATATCCATGGATCCGTGGGGATTTTGTTTGAACAGGCCTCATCTCGTGCACTGGAAACAGAAACCAACCAAGGGCGTATGACCTATGCATTCACCGTTCGCAATCACTTTGTGTCCACCCTGGGAACGCTGGATGGACTAACCGACCTTCGGAAAGAATTTCTCTCTTACCAGCGTGATTTCTATGCGACAGCACCGGATGCAGCTAAAAAGAATCCGGCAACAGGTTACGTAATTGGTCTAAAGAAAAATAGAACCCGCGCCCAAATGTTGATTCAAAATCTTCAAAAACATCGCATTGTGGCCCATGAACTGAAAAAAACACTGACGATAAAACAGAAAAAGTTTAAACCAGGTGATGCGGTAATCGTCCCAACCAACCAACCCCAGACGCGGTTCTTAAAAGGCATAATGGAGAAGGTGGTCACCTTTCGGGATTCTCTTTTTTATGATGTATCTGCCTGGACCCTCCCCCTTGCCTATGGCGTTGAATCATACGAATTACGCCAAAACCCATCCGCTTATTTAGGAACACAGCTCAGCCCGGTTGAACTAAATGGCGGGGATGTCATTGGCGGACGAGCCCAATCGGCTTATCTCATGAAATGGGATCGCTATTATGCCCCCAAAGCATTATACACTATTCTGAACTCAGGAATCCTCCCAAGGCTTACCACATTGCCATTTTCTGCAATCATTGATGGAAAAGAAATCCAATTCGATCGGGGAACGATTGTTATCCCCGTCCATCAGCGGGATGCAGATGTAAATATTTCGCCTGATGATATATATAAAATGGTAACCCATCTCGCTGAACTCGACCATGTAAGCATTTATGCAACAAATAGTGCTGCAACGCCAATGGGGCCAGATTTGGGCGGTGCATTCCAGGGTGTGCTTCATAAACCAAAGGTGGCGATTTTTTCCGGAGAAGGCACCTCATCCTATAGTGTGGGGGAAGTTTGGCATTTATTAAACCACAAAATGGGAATTCCTGTTTCCCTGCTGAATGCGAAAAAACTTAACGCCACAAAATTATCTAAATACAATACCCTTATTATTCCCGATGGCAATTATGTCAACTTAGACTCAAACGATGTATTGGCGATCAAAACATGGATCAAAAATGGGGGAACCTTAATCGCGACCCAAACCGGATCAAAGTGGGTGGTTAATAAAAAGATTTTGGATGAAAAACTCAAAAAAGGGATAATAGATACGCTGGATATTCCCTATGATCAAGTCCCGGCGGTAATCGGTGCTCAGCGAATCGGCGGTGCCATTTTTGAAATTGTTTTAGATAACACCCATCCAATTGCGTATGGATATGGAAAATCGGCACCAGTTTTCAGGCGCGGTGATGCCTTTTATTCATTATCTGCAAAAACTGCTGCCAACGTGGGGCGCTATACAGAAGCACCGTTGCTCAGTGGTTATATCTCTGAAGAAAAATTGGCTGAAATAAAAGGAAGCGCATCCATCATTGCGCGCAGACAGGGCCGGGGGCATGTTGTACTTTTTGCGGATAATCCAAATTTTCGGGCTTTTTGGTATGGGACAAATGGATTATTCCTGAATGCTGTATTCTTTGGACAGGCGTTTTAAATATTAACAGTTCCCGCTCAACTATCAAATCTCTCACAGGACATAACGTCCTGTGATTGCGCTTGTACGGAAACTTTGTTATTTGTTTTTGGTAAATAGTGAGCAGTTTGTTTCTATCGATAACAAAATTCCCACCTTGTTAATTAATGAGTCAATATTGGTTAAGTGATAAATTTAAACCCCATTCTGATATTATCGATTTTACTCACCTGTTGGGGGTGCGAATCAACTGAATTAAAAAGCCACCAAGAAATGATTCGGATCCTTGCAGAAAAAGCAGAAATGGTTAACCCAGAAATAAATTTATATGCCAATAAAAAAAGATTGGCTTGGCTGCAAAATCAAACTTTTGATGATCACATTTCTGCTGCTCTCCAACATCAATCTGTTATCGCAAACGAAATGTTGAATGCAGGATACACCCAACAGTCCATTGATCAATACAACGATGTACTGTATACAATTGATTCGCTTAAAATCAATCCTCCCGAATCATTCATGACCGCTATTCAGGATTTATTGGCAATCACCCATTTCCGCCATGGAGAAGAAACAAACTGCCTGGATGGCCATAATGCAGAATCTTGTATCGTGCCCATTCGCGGTGCTGGGATTCATCGTAATAAAAACAACGCTGAGATAGCAATTAACATTTATAAATCTCTTTTGGAAAAAAATCCAAAGGACTATGTGTATCGGTGGTTAATAAACCTCGCTTATATGGTGAAAGGGGACTATCCAGATAAAGTACCTCATCGTTGGCTAATCCCACAGCTCATACCTTCTGATTCAATCACATTTCCTGAATTTACAGAAATCGCCGAATCTGCCGGCCTAGATCATATTAGCCTTGCCGGCGGTTCAATCGCTGACGATTTTGATGGGGATGGATTGATCGATATTATGGTCTCATCCTGGGGGTTGGACAATCAACTCCATTATTTTAAGAATATGGGAAATCGCGGATTTGAGGACCGAACCGAATCTGCCAATCTAATTGGGATTACGGGGGGCCTCAATATGGTCCATGGCGATTATGACAATGATGGCTGGGTTGATGTCTTTGTGTTGCGCGGTGGATGGTTTGGAGAAGATGGAAACCATCCTAATTCATTGTTAAAAAATAATGGTGATGGCACATTCACAGATGTGACTATCTCAGCCAGTATTTATTCTGAACATCCCACCCAAACGGCATCCTGGGGAGATTTTAACAACGATGGCTGGCTCGATCTTTTTATCGGCAATGAAAACACCGGGGGCTCCAACCATATTTCCGAACTTTATCAAAATAATGGTGATGGCACTTTTTCTGATGTAGCCCAAGCGCATAATATCAATGCCATTGGGTTTATAAAAGCTGTTATTTGGGGGGATATAAATAATGACGGTTTTTTGGATTTATATATCTCTCGCTTGGGGGAACCCAACCTGCTATTCCAAAATAGCGGGCCGGAAAACAATTATCACTTTAAAGAGATATCAAAAAAATCTGGTGTTACTGAACCCCTCAATAGTTTCCCTGCCTGGTTTTGGGATTTCAACAATGACGGCTGGGAAGATATCTGGGTATCCGGCTATGATAACAGCTCCGGCCATGTGGCCATGGATTATCTTGGATTAAAACATGATGGTGAATCTCCTCGGCTTTATCAAAACAACAAAGATGGCACATTCACTGATGTGACTAAAAAAGCCAACTTGGATCACCCTCTTCTCACCATGGGAAGTAATTTTGGTGATCTCAACAATGATGGATTCCTTGACTTTTATGCTGGGACCGGCGACCCTGATTATCGATCTATGCAGCCCAACCGTATGTTTTTAAATAAAAGGGGGGAATCTTTCGACGATGTAACCTTTCATGGCCGATTTGGCCACCTGCAAAAAGGGCACGGTGTTTCTTATGCTGATTTCGACCGAGATGGTGATTTAGATGTTCATGCAGTTCTGGGTGGCGCCTATGAGGGCAGTGTGTATCAAAATGTTCTTTTTGAAAATCCCGGAGGATGGAAAAACCGCTGGGTGGGACTGTCTTTGCAGGGAATGGATACAAATAGATTAGCCCTTGGAGCGCGGATAAAAATTGTTTTAGAGAGTGGATTTGTTGTTCATCGCACTGTGTCTAGTGGTGGCAGTTTTGGGGGGAACCCCCTTGATCAAATGATTGGTCTCGGAAAAGATGGCAAAATTAAAACGATCAATATTTTTTGGCCTGGATCCCAAACAACACAAACGTTTTCAGGGATTGATTCTGATGGTTGGTACCGAGTAATTGAAAATGAATCTATATTGATTAATAAATAAATTAAACCACAATACGACGGATCCGTCATTAAGATCCACGGCTGGAAGATTAATCTTCCTCATTTGTGTTTGCCCCCATCTTGGTCTTCCCCTTATGGGGAAGAGAAATGATATAAATTAAAATGAACGAATTTTATTTTCGAATTCTGTTTTTAAATCATTGGCAAATGATTTAACACTGCGCTTGGTTTCATCGTTGACTGGAATATTCACCCAGTCTTCATTCCCGCCGAATCGTCCATAAGACCGTACAAGAACCCGGACCGAATACATACCGCCACCGCTCCCTTTCGCCCTTGCTTCAACCGTTAGTATATATCTGATTTCTCGGATACCCTTCAGCGCTTCTTCATTAGAAATATCAGGATATTTATACTTACATTCGATTATAGCTCCCATGCCTCTATCCAGTGTACGATCCACAGGGTAACGATGTCGATTCAATAGTTTATTTGATAACATATTAAAATCATCTATAGTGGCCGTACCAACCGTTGTTCGATATTCTGTTATGGCGCCAGATGGGGCACCGCTGCATCCAATCCAGATCAAGGCAGAAATTAACAAGGTAGCCGATATTTTTTTCGTTAACATCATATATGAATATTAATAAAAAGGCCCCACAAATGCGGAGCCTTTTTTTAACCTAATTTTAATCAGGATTTAATGTAAATCCGCTTTATTTAGGGGCGTCACTCTTTCCCATTCAATATTAAAACCGCGACTTCTATATCCATTATTTCGGATTTTACCAGCTGTTCCCGGCGTACCTACAGCATCTTGACCGCCAAAGGTATAATTTTCCATCAGTAAGATTTCAAGTTCTTTGCCAGGGATTGCCAGCATTGTGGGTGTACCCTTAACCAGGTCACCCCAACCGCGACGATCGGTATAACCAGTATAAGGATGCATGAGACATCCTTCTATGATCTTTTCATATTTATACTTGGCCCATAAGGAACCGCCATCTAACGCACTGACTGCATCAGATACAGAACCAATCCCATCACTGGCTGCTGCGGCTGTTAAGCCCGTTCCGTCCGCGCGCGCGCCATTACCAACACGCGTTATGTTAATGAGCGTTGCAGCCCCAGCTGCATCACCGGCACGAAGCGCTGCTTCTGCCTGCAGAAGGTCCAGCTCAGACTGATTAATATCCTTCATAGGACCCACAAGTCCTTGGTCAACAGCATAGTCACGTGTTCTATTGAACAGATAATAAGTCTGATGATAGGTTCCGCGAGATGCAACTAAACGAGTTCGATACTCATTTTTAGCATAGAGCCCCTGAGTCTGGAGGCCATCGGCATCCAGTGGGCCTGTAATGCGGGCATCATCTGTTTCCATTGAATAGGCTTTACGCCCAGCTATGGTTGCATCAGAACCATCACCCAGCCAGGTTGCATAACCAGTGGATTTATCAGCGGGACCAAGCATTTTGTAGTCGGCACGGCCCCAACTTGCAGAAATACCAGTATAATACTGTGTACGGGTCCACCAGTAATCACCATCACCTGCAGGCGCCATGGGCGCGCCTTGGGAGGCATGACTTTTGATGGATGCCCAATCTGCAGTACCCCGCTCTTGAGGGGTCCGGGCAACGCCTGCTTTAAAACGGGCAATAAAACTGTGGGCTATTTTACCAAGATCTCCCAGCGTGAGGTCCCCGATTTGTAGCCACCCTTCCGGTAAAGAAACAGCAGCGTTGGAATTACAATCACTGATGACCTGGTCTAAAATGGCAATGGCACCCGCCATGAGTTCATCGTAGGGCACGGTACTGATTTCTTGACTGAAATCAGTTTCTTCTGTTACCAGGAACCCTTTGTCATAGTAAATGGCAACCATTCCATTTGATATACCCATAATGAAATTGGCGAATATTTTCGCTCTCGTATCTGAATCGGCATCGGCTAAGAAGCTTTTTCCGCCTTCTTGACCTGCCGCTATTGAGGATAAACCATCTTTCGCAGCAGAAATAGCGCCATACCAACTATACCAGGGTTGTTCCAAAGCATAGGCGTAGTTCCATGCGGGGCTGTTATTTGCGGCTGCACGGGGTTCAGATGAAAGTTCTCGCATGCCGTAATTCCCCCAAGAGGACGTATTGGCATCTGCCATTACACCGGGGTTAAAAGAACCTCCCGTTGTATGTGTTCCCTGCCACCAGGTTAAAAACGTACTCTTAATCAAAGATTCAACATCTTCGGGTTTTGCAAGAGCACGAGCTTGGTCGGGTGCATTGGAATTGGTGATATCCAGGTCGGCACAGCCGGACATGGCTAGTACCGCAACCAAAGTAAGGCTTGTTGTTTTCTTTATGATATTCATATGTATGCTCTCCTTTCCTTAAAAATCTATATCCATTGTTAATGAAAATGTCCGGTAGTTCGGATATGTGTATGAATCCACACGGGCATTCACCGCAGAACCGAGCTGACCGCCGCCACGACCCACTTCCGGATCATAGCCTCTATAGTCTGTCCATGTAATCAGATTACGACCAACAATACCCACGTTTAAACCGTTGATACCAAATCCTCGCATATCAATCAGGCTGGCTACATTGAATTTGACAGCTAATTCGCGCAATTTAAGGTAAGAAGCGTCTTCAACATAGAAGTCGTTTGGTGCGTTCACATGATAAAGATCCCGATAATAGATTGTAGGTTTTTTCAACGCGTCATCTTTACCATATTGATCTACATCACCGGTGGCAGCTTCGCGGGCACCCCATTGACGGGTGCGGTTATAGATGTTGCCGCCACTTTGACCGTCAAACAGGGTATAAACCGTTAGGCCTTTAAAACGGAAATTGGCATTGAATGCGTAACCGAAATCAGGTACAGAAGTACCGATTTGATGAAGTTTAGGTGTTTTACTATCTGGATCAACATACTGGATGGGGCGACCCCAATTGTAGGTTTGGCTCATATCTGAGCTTTGTTTTCCCCACAATGTTTTGGCGATTCCATCTTTATAGGTATTGCCTTCGCCTACCCAAACCAGGAATCCCTCATCATTCACTTGAAATTGGCTCGCATATTGCAGGTCGTCTGCAGGAAGTTCACTGGTTTCTCTCGTCCATTTTGTTCCCCAGAAAGATGCATATTGGGTTTTATTTTTCATGTAAAAGACTAACGGACCACCAGCACTATACAAGTATGCCGGCATATTGAATTCCGTGATTTGCTGATCATATTTATCCCAGTTAAGCCCCAGGGTTAATGACATATCCCTGGTGTTGATCACAGATGCGTTTATTGATAGTTCTGTCGCGTCCGCTTCGAGTGTACCCGCATTCTGCCACTGTTCACTATAACCATAAAAACCGGCTAGAGGTACAGGAAGAAGCTGATCTTCATTCGTGGAGCTGGATTGGGTGAATTCAACGGAAACACGATCCATAATGCTGAAGTCAATACCAAATTCTGTTTCGGTGGTTGTCTGCGGTTTCAAGTCATTATTTCCCAGTACTGACTTAGAAATATTGCCGCCAGCCACTGACCAGGTTTCATACTGCTGGCTAAAAGCAGGGCGAACACCAGCCGTTCCTGTACTGAAACGAACTTTGAATTCTGGGAAGATTCCCCGAAGGCCGCCCCAAAACCCTTCTTCACTCATGCGATATGCACCGCTGAACTTATAGTAGTTGTTCACTCGGTTGCCGGGACCAAACAGAGAACTGCGATCCTGACGAAGGGTAACATCCACAATATAGCGATCCTTAAAATCAATCTGGGCTCCCACATTGCCCCCATCTGAATTGATAAGTTGATTCGAAGAGTTCACCGATTTCTCTTCACCGGTTTCTAGCTGAGGGACATCACCAACAGCCAACTTCCAAGCACTGCCGCTATTGTAGTTGTAATTATATGATTCATAGTTATAACGACCGCGAACAATCAAATCCATATCGCCCATTTGATTAGCGTAGGTCATACCTACATCACCGTTAATGGCTTCTTCGCTGGTGCTTGATTTCCCCAGATTTCCTTCATTATAATTGGGGCTTGGGGTTACGGTTAGCCACCCTTTGGGATAATAATTTTTCCACTTACGCGCTGAACGGTCAAAGCTCATAGAACCAACCGCTTTTAATTGTGGTGTTATGGACCAACTGAAGTTGGACCCTAACATGGCGCGATCTCGCGTACTCAATCGTTCATTATTGTCAATTTGATATACGGGGTTTGCTTCTTCTTGGTTCCGAGGATCGGGCTGAATATAATATTCGCCATCAGGATCTTTCTTTAGAATATCCACATCCCAAGGGAAAAACGTTATATCAAAGAATGAGCCAGTATTGGCTTCTTCTTTAAGGGATTTTGAGAGTAAGGAACTAAATCCCAGTTTGATGCCATAGGGTAAATTGACATCCGTATTTAACCGAAACGTATTTCGATTAAACCCGTCTATAAAGTCACCAAAAACACCATCTTCTGAGTGATTTGAAAGACTGACAAAAACATTAAAGTTTTCCTCATTTCGCATCATGGAGAAGCTGTGCTTGGTGAAATTTCCATCGGAAAAGAAACGATCTACGTGATTATAACCAGGGCGTCCGCCGTTGTCTGGAAGCAACTCTGGAGACCCATCACCAGCTTCACCGGTGACTCCATATTTATAAGGCTGGTCAGCAAAATAATAGCCATTGGCCCAACTACTGTCAGAATAATTATTCGGTTCCGGATTTTTAGTATCGTCACGAGGATCGTATGGTTCGCCAGAATCGGAATCAATAAAATATCCAGTTGCTGGGTCTATTTTGTAAAAATGTGATCCGTTGGTTTCAATGGAACCATTCAACTGGTTATAGCCCTGTTCCATTTTGTAATTGAACCGGGTTTGGCCCAATCCAATTTCTGAACCGCGTTTGGTGGAGATGGCAATCACTCCGTTGGCTGCCCGGGCACCGTATTCAGAAGCGCCAGCAGCACCTTTGATGATTTCAATACTTTGAACGTCATCGGGGCTTATATCCCCCATAGGGCTGCCAGAAATTGATGGATCAATAATAATACCATCTATGATGTACAGGGGCGCCTGTGAGCGGCCGCTTGCGTTAATACTGGTTGCACCACGCAGCTGCACAGAAGCACCATAGCCTGGTTCTCCCGTTGCTTTTACCACTTTTACACCGGCAGACTTACCGCGAATCATCGATTCAACGGTTGTGGCAGGTGCCAGTTCTAATACATCGGAATCGATTTTATCGATTGCAAATGGTGTTTTTGTTTTTGTGAGTGCTCCGGCCACACCAGTGACCATTACTGCATCCATTTTCAACACATCTTCTTTTAATGAAAAATCTTGGGTTCCTGACGCGGTTACCGTTACTGTTGCTTGTTTATAGCCAATATAGCGTGCTGTCAATTTTGCCGTACTTAAGCCTGCCGGGACTGTTAGAGAATAGTTCCCATCCACATCGGTAGAGGTACCGGATTCGGTCCCTTCAACAATCACGTTTGCACCGACAAGTTTATCGCCGGAATTGGCATCGGTTATATTTCCAGAAACCTTGAATTGCCCAAGGAGCAATCCAGATAAAAGAAACATACCAATACTGAGTGTTATTGCTTTACGCATATACGTGCCCTCCATAATATTTACTTTGAAACGAACCCCTCTCGCAAAGGGCTCTATGTAACTCCTTGCACCATTATACCCCATATATTATTTCAAAGCAATATATTTTTATAATAAAAAAACTCTTTGATTTAACCTTTGTTGATAAGCAGTTTTCGGTGGGCTTAAAGCAACCTAAAAACACATATCCATCGCCGGCATCACACAATTTATTGATTATGTGTGATAAAAACAGACTAATCGGCTTTATTGTTTATTCACTCGTTCGGGTGGCATATCCACAAACAATCGTTATCAATGAAATCTATTATAATCCGCCCACCAGCCAGGGGAGCGATTCAAATTATGAATTTTTAGAAATTTACAATGCAAGTAACGCCACTGTAGATATTTCAGGGTATTATTTTTCTGGGATTGGTTACACATTCCCTTCGGGAACTTCCATGAATTCTGGTGCCCTTATTGTCCTTGCAAACAATAGCAACAATTATTCTGGAAGTATTGAGTGGGCAAGTGGCGGATTAACCAATACCGGGGAAACCATAACGCTATATGATGGCGCGGGAAATACGATCGACATTGTTGATTACGACGATTCTTCCCCTTGGCCAACACCTCCGGATGAAGATGGCCCATCGCTCGAATTAATTGATGCTTCAACAGATAACAATACTGCTTCCAATTGGACCTATAGTTATCATACGGGCGGTACGCCTGGCTATGCGAACCAATCCATTCAACTCGCCGGTTCGGCTGGTTGGCGAATGATGACAATACCATTGCAAGGTAAATCGTATAATAATTTATTGAGCGACCTTTGGACTCAGGGTTTTACCGGCGCGGATATCACAACAGGGACAGCAAATGTTTATACATATAATGGCAGCGCATGGTCGTCGATCGCTAACCAGGCTGACATCCCAACGCCAGGAACGGGTTTTCTTGTTTATGTGTTTTCTGATGATAATAACGATGGAACCACAGAGGGGTTTCCCAAAACAATTACACTCGACGGGTCTGAACACACACCAACTGTGAGCGTCACAACAACTGAGAGCACTTGGAGTTTATTGGGGAACCCATTTACACATACAATTGATGCTGATAAATTAAGCCTTGGTGGTAGTGGTAGTGGTACCAATGATAAATATGAGACAGCTGTTTATGTGTGGGATGATGAATCCGGTGCATTTAAATCATATGATGCCTCTACAAGCTCCGGGACACTTGCAGGGGGGTTGATTGAACCATTTCAAAGTTTTTTTCTTCAATCAAAATCAGGTGGAACGCAATTCGATTTTAAATCAAGTGCTAAAGCCATTAGGTCGGGTGTTTTTTACAAAATTGCTACCAAACCTCAGGTGATTATTCATGCTTCATCTGGTGCTTATACCGATGTCGCTATTCTCAATATTTCCGATCCTGACCAACTGGTATCGAGAGGTGCAATCAAACTTAAACCTGTTGATGCCCGGCATCGGGTTTTGATAGCCCTTTTTGACAATTCTACCCCAATGGGAATCATGAATGTCTCATTGGAAGAACCAATCACAATTGATTTTGATGTATTCAAGGTTGATAGTAATTGGCGTTTAAATCCTAGCCATATAGATTTGGATTGGCAATTGAACAATATTCCCCAAAACATTTCTGTCAAGTTGGTTGATCGCGAAACGGGTAAAAATGTTAACTTGAAGGAGATTGATTATATTTCATTTGATAATGAAGTGGTTTCAACGCCTGATTTCGATAACAATAGTGTTGGGCCTATCCCCCGATATCGACCACCGCGGTTCGAGTTAGTTCTTATTCCGGAAACGCGTTTGAGTGTGCAGACAGCTTCAAACCGATTTCATCTTTCTACCGCCTACCCAAACCCTTTTAACACATCCACAACCATTGAATTTGAATTACCTATTTCAGGGCTTGTGGAGATGGTCATATATAATATAAGGGGTCAAAAGGTGGTATCTATCGTCAATGAGGTTTTATCTGCCGGGCAACAATCGGTTCACTGGGATGCAACCAAAATTCCATCTGGAATTTATTTCTGTCAACTCAAAATGGGTTCAACCGTCAAAACAAATAAACTTGCGTTAATTAAATAGAAGGATAATCATTATGAATAAAATAATGTGGATTATGGTATTTTTGAGCATTGGGTTGCTTATGGCCCAGCCTGAATTTCCAAGTGCGCCCAATCAAGCGCCCATTGGTGGTCTTGGTGTTTTGGCTGCTGCCGGTGGTGCCTTGGCATTAAAGAAATTATGGGAGAAAAAGAAAGGCAATTAAGTCAATTTATTGTCGTGAATATTCATATTTATTAAAAAAAATATTGACAACTATTATTTTTGAGTTGTAGAATTAAACACACGCGTAAATAACGAATAAAAACAAGTTAGGAGTACGTTATGCAAAAAGGAAGTGTAAATAAAGTGGTGTTGGTTGGACACCTGGGTGGCGATCCGGAAACACGGTATACGCCGTCCGGTGCAGCTGTGGCCAACTTCAATCTGGCAACGAATGAAACCTGGCGTGATGCCAACGGTGAACTTCAGGATAAAACTGAATGGCATCGTTGTGTTATGTTCGGTAAATCTGCAGAAATGGCTGGTGAGCTCTTGAAAAAAGGGCAACTGGTCTATCTGGAAGGAAAACTCCAGACCCGTAATTGGGAAGACAAGGATGGTGTAAAAAGATATACTACAGAAATCGTCTGTGATATATTTACCATGCTTGGCCGCAGGATGGATAATCAAAACGGGCAGGGACGGGCAGCGCCAGTTGCTACCAGTGGAGATGACGAGGACGATCTACCGTTCTAATTAATCCTGAATGTCAGATTAACAAAAAAGCCCTGCGCATGCGGGGCTTTTTTGTTTTTATATCTATATGAATAATTTCATAATTCTATCTTAAAATCATAGATAATATTTAATAAATAAACGGGGTAGATCATGGACAACAAACAATTACAAACCTATTTGAATACATTTTGGGACAATGAAATAACGCCCACACTAACCGAATACATAAAGATTCCCAATAAATCACCTGCATTTGATTCAGATTGGGAAACCAATGGTTATACAGATAAGGCGCTGAAGCTTGCGGTAGATTGGACAGAGAAACACCGACCCAAAGAAAGTACGCTTCACGTTAAACGGTTAGACGGAAGAACGCCGGTAATCATGGTAGAAATCCCCGGAGAACGAGACGGTAATATTCTCATGTATGGCCATTTAGATAAACAGCCAGAAATGGAAGGTTGGAACGACGGTTTTGGTCCGTGGAACCCTGTTATGAAAGATGGAAAGCTTTATGGGCGCGGTGGTGCAGACGATGGGTATGCCCTTTTTGCGTCGATCGGAACGATAAATGGATTAATAGAACAAGGCGTTTCATTGCCACGTATTGTTATTCTAATAGAATTTTGTGAAGAAAGTGGCTCGCCTGACCTTCCTTATTATATCAATGAATATGCGGACATTATCGGCAATGTGGATTTGGTGATTTGTCTAGATTCGGGTGCGGGCAACTATGAACAGTTCTGGACCACTGTCTCTTTGCGTGGCATGGTTGCTTGTGAGCTACGCGTGGATGTGTTGACAGAGGGTGTTCATTCTGGTAGCGCCAGTGGATTGGTCCCCTCTTCGTTTCGCATCTTGAGACAGTTATTATCTCGGATTGAAGATGAGGTAACTGGAGAAATTATAGTGAATGAGCTCCAAACCAACATTCCCGACCATCGGGTTGATGAGGTGAAAAAAATGGTGGCGGCATTGGGTGGGAAAACCGAAGCGTTTCCCTGGCATAAAAACATGATCCCTTCCACAGAAGATCCCGTTGAAGGCACCTTAAAACGAACATGGACACCGACCCTTTCATTTGTGGGGTTGGACGGAATCCCTGCAGTAAAAAACGGTGGAAATGTTCTACGACCATATACAACATTAAAACTTTCATTTCGCCTGCCACCGGATGTGGATTGCCACACCGCGATGACCGCTGTAGATAAAGTATTAACAAACAACCCCCCATCCAATGCGACGGTAGGGTTAAAGTGGGAAGAACCAGCGAATGGCTGGAATGCTCCCAGGCTTTCCCCGTGGCTTGATCGGGCCATTCAAGAGGCGTCTGAAACTTTTTACAATAAACCGGCTTTGGCCATGGGCGAAGGTGGCACAATTCCCTTTATGGCGATGTTGGGCGAAAGGTTTCCTAATGCTCAATTTGTAATTACAGGTGTGCTTGGACCCGAATCAAATGCCCATGGCCCAAATGAGTTTTTGCATATTCCATTTGCAAAGAAACTCAGTTCCTGTATTGGTTATATTTTGAATCAATATCCTCGATAATTTGAGCGTTCGTACCAAGCTCGATTTATTTAAACCACGACCACAGTGGGTGCGATATTGGGTCACTTATTTTGGATTGTTATTGGGGGCTCTTGTTGCAAAAACAACGGTACGCGGGAGACACCACCTCCCGAAAAATGGACCGTTTATTATTGCCATTAATCACTTCAATGTCGCTGATCCCCCTTTTGTGATTTACGCTGTCCGTCGACCAATCAATTTTCTTGCGGCCAGCGATCAAGTTGTGGATTGGTTTAATTACTGGGCCATTTGGTTGTATGGTTTTATCCCGACCAACCGAACTCGGCTGGGCCCATCAACAATTAAGACGGCAAAAAAGGTACTAAAAGAAAAAGACATTTTAGGAATTTTTCCCGAGGGAGACTCTCTTTCGGATGAACTGCGACCACCAAAGGATGGCGTGGTATATCTATCTGCAATCATGCAAGTACCGATTGTACCTGTCAGTGTCGCCGGTTTGGGGAAAAATATATGGAAAGATATATTAAGGGGTGTTCGACCAAAAGTACATGTGAATATTGGAAAAAACTTTGGCCCTTATACGCTACCAAAAGATCGATCAAAAAAAAGTGCTGCACTTAAAGATATTGGCGATAAGGTTATGTGCCATATTGCCGCCCTCCTTCCAGATAAATATCATGGCGCTTACCGGGGAAATCCCTCTATAGAAATATATAGAGACGAAAATAATTTATAATATTTAGCCTGTCGTTGGTTTTATTTTTGTTGGTGTTTGGTTACCAAGATATACAAACCCAACAGTGTAATCCCTCCCCCAACAACGGTGAAAATTGGAATTGTTTCTTTAAAAAATAAATATGCCATTAGTGACGCAATAATGGGTTCGCCCAGCGGTACTGCGCTCACAACGGTTGGTCGAATATGGCCCACCGTATAATATAATAAGGTGTGTCCCAATACCGTTGGTATGATACCCATCATAACCAGCCATAAATAATTTTGATAGTTAAAACTAAATAAATTATGATTCAAACTGGTGCCGATTCCAAATAGAATAATTGCCGCCCAGCCATAAAGGTATTTTGTAAATACAAATAAATCTGTGTTTTTTCTTATTTTTTCTGCAAATATCATTAATAGAGCTAGGAATAGTGACGCAAATAGTGCGAGAATAATCCCAACAACATTGCTTGTTTCCCCATCTATCTTTTCAATCTGTAAAATTATTGCGCCCAATAAAGCAAAAGACAGCCCTAAAACTATCTCTTTACTTAATCTACGTTTCAAAAATCTTATTTCAATAATTATCGCAAACACGGGGGCCATTGCACTCAAGAGGGTCGCTTTTGCGATTGATATAAAATTAAGTGCGGCAAAAAAACACATAAAATGAAGCGCCAGAAATAGTCCAGAAAAAAGAATATTATACCGGTGAATGGTCGGCAAAGGATTTTTGTTTTGGCGCCTTGTTAATAACCAAAAAAAGCTGGCCCCAATAGACACTCTCCAAAAACTCATGGCTATGGGTGAGACTTCTGGCATCAGGCGGGCAAAAATTGATGCGGTGCTGATAAACAGTAGGGCCATAGTAAGAATCATAATCGTTGGACTTCTCATTATAGAAAATATAAACAAGAAAAACTATTTTCATTGTATTTCATTCTTTTTAATTCTTATAAATTGCGGGCACATATTCGTTTGGATAATCCTCTTTGTCAGAAACAAAACCACACCACTATATAATTGTTACACTTACCGCGTTGGGATTTTTATCCCTAATGCGCTGGCAAGCTATCACCAAGGATTCTATGTTAATCGCTGGTCGTCCCAATCAAAATACCTTTGCTGCTGAAACCCGCTTACAAAATAGAGATTCAATTCTGGTGGCGATCAAGGCTGATGCCATAAAAAACGGATTACCCGAATCCTATTTAAATGAAATATTTTCTTATGGTGGTATCGCGGTTCACGATAAAATATTGGATCGTTTCTCAAAACCATATGAGAAAAAAAGCTGGACAGACTACCGAAAATTATTCATCACGGAATCGCGGATTCAAAAAGGAGTGGCCTTTTATACTCAATATAAAAATGACCTCAATTCTGTTTCTAACCAAATGAATGTGGACCCATTTTTGATTTTAAGTATTGTGGGGGTTGAAAGTAATTACGGGCGACACAGGGGAAAATATACTGTTTTTAATGCCCTATATACCCAAATAGCCAAAATGCCTCGGCGAAAACAGTGGGCGACAAAAGAAATGATTGCCTTCCTTGTGTATTGTTATTCAGATAGTATTCCACCCCATTCAATTAAGGGGTCATACGCAGGTGCATTTGGGTATGGACAGTTTATTCCATCCAGCTTTAATGCTTTTGCTGCCGATGGTAATGGGGATGGCATTCGTCGACCGTATGACTGGGTCGATGTATTTGCAAGTGTGGGAAACTATCTCGTAAAAAATGGTTATCCCGTTTCAAATAACTCAGATGACAAACAAGTGTATAAATCCATCTATGCTTATAATCACGCTGATAATTACGTCAAGGCTGTTTTAGAATTGCGTGATAAATTAAAGAAAAGTAGTCTTGTAAAATAATTGTAATTCCCCGGCTATTTAAAAGCAATGATAGAAACAAAAACCAACCAAATTATTATATCTGTTCAGTCCAATTATATTTCGGAACGCTCTGACCCATCGCGACCGGCTTATTTTTTTGCCTATCATATTGCCATCACAAACGAAGGTGATGAATTGGT
>JABGZQ010000100.1 GCA_018674655.1 Fidelibacterota bacterium
AGGTATAATCAAAGTGTACGTACTATTTCTGCGGTGATTTGGGGAATTGTAACAGCATTTGGCTTGGGTGTAACTCTTTATGCAACAGCATTGATGTTTAATCTTCTACTTGACTTGAATCCAAAAGTAGTGGTTGTAACTGAATCTCAACCTGTGAGAGAAAAAGTCGTTGATGCAACAGGGGCGGGAAAATCACATGATTTTATTTTTCTATCTGATTATAGCCAGATTCAACAAGTTATTGATGATAAAGATCCGAATTTAGTTTTAATCGATCAAGATTGGAGCGGTGCTTTATCAAGCGAAAGTGCCATTATTTCATTTGATGAAAATGAGATTACATCTGATTGGGGAGAAGCCATGATGCATAAGGCTCGACCACCGACATGGACACTCATGTATTCCATTATTATTATGAGTGTACTCATTGGGACTTATACTTTATTTGGCGGATTAAAAGCCGTGGTTTATACGGATGTGCTTCAATGTATTGTTATGTTGGGTGGATCATTATTTGTTCTCTTTTTTGGAATATATCGATTGGGTGGAATTAGCGAATTTGTATCCATAATTCAATCATTAGGGCCAAGAGCACAAGATCATTTTGAACTCATCTTATCTGTAGATACAGCAACGCCACATCCTTGGTCAGGCATCTTTTTAGGACTCGGATTGGTATTGGCAAATGCATACTGGTTTGGAAATCAAAATATGGTTCAGCGAACATTGGGTGCAAAATCAGAAGCAGATGCAAAAGCGTCTTATGTGTTTGGTTCCTTTCTTAAAATTTTGATTCCATTTGCTATGGTTATTCCAGGAATTATTGCGTTGGCGCATGATCCGAATATCACAGATGCGGACAAAGCAATGGCCATCTTAGTGAAAGATATACTTCCAACTGGAATATTGGGACTCTTCTTCGCAGCATTTTTAGCTGGACTTATGTCGTCTGTGGATTCTGCTTTGAATTCGGGTGCAACTATTTGGACAAAGGATGTATATCAAAAGTTTTTTAAACCAAATGCAACACCAGCAGACTTGCTCATTATTGGAAGATGGATCACTGGAGCGATGCTTGCGATTGCTATTTTCTTTGCCCAATTCGCTACACGATTTGAAAGTATATATGATTTGAGCCAAACCATATTGTCCTTATTCCAAGGACCAAGTTTGGCTATCATTGCTATTGGCATGCTATGGAAACGAGCGACAGGAAAAGCGGCATTAGTTTCTTTACTATCAGGCGTTGCTTTTGCTGGAATGCTCATGTGGGTCAATAACAATGCATCTGTTCCCTTATTCCAAGTTTCAGAGCCATTTCTGTATGTTGCATGGTGGTCCTTTGTATTATCAGTTGTTATTTTAATTGTGGTGAGTTTGAATACGCCACCAGAGCCGGAATCAAAATTGAAAGGTTTGGTATATCGTTATGAATAATGTCCTTTTAACTTCAACCGCTTTAGCAGATACGATAGCAAATCTTTTTCGAGGTGTGGGTGATATGATGCGTGACTGGATGTTAGCCATTCCAATGAGCGTTGCAAAAGGTGTCTTTATTGTATATTTTTTTATTCTGATTTATTGGATCATTAAGTTACCAGAAAATGAAGTTACTTTAGCTTTGGATAACGGTAAAGTAATCCATTTGCGACCATTTGCTCTTTTTTCATTAGGTACAATTGTTGTGATTTATTTGGTTTTTTAAATGACTACAGACTCATTTATTTGCGGTGCCTTAGAAGGATTCTATGGGCGCCCATGGCGACAGGATCAGCGCCTACAATTATTCCAGTGGTTAAAGGACTGGGAAGGCATGAATACCTACATGTATGCTCCAAAGGATGATTTATATCATAGAAGCCATTGGCGAGAAATATACCCAGATAATATTCTCAATGAATTAAAGGAATTGATCCAGGCTTGCCATAAAAAGGAATTGAAATTTATTTATAGTATTGCACCTGGTTTAGATATCACATATTCCAGTGAAGACGAATGGAATCTTTTAATAGATAAGATTGAACAGATTCAACAAATTGGATGTATGCATTTTGCGATTCTATTTGACGATATTCCTTCAAAGTTATCTAAAAAGGATGAACTGGTTTATTCTTCATTTGCTGAAGCTCATGCAGTTATTACAAATCGTCTATTCGAGTATTTCTCAGATTCAAAACTATTATTTTGTCCAACCGTATATTGTGTGCAAATGGCTGATAATGACGTTCCTGGTAACCCATATTTAAATGAATTGGGCGAAAAACTTCATCCCGAAATTGGATTTTTCTGGACAGGTCCGGAAGTTGTTTCAAAAGACATATCTGTTGAATCTATCCAAGAACTGAGAAGTGTCATAAAGAGAAAGCCTATTTTGTGGGATAATCTTCATGCAAATGATTATGATATTCGACAAATATTTTTCGGTCCGTACCTGGGTAGACCCTTAGAACTGAAAAATGAATTGGGTGGAATTCTAAGTAATCCGAATTGTCAATTTTGGGCGAATTATAATCCATTGCAAACATTGAGCCAGTATCAAATAGCGGAAACTGATTGGGACCCGAGACAAGCCTATAAAGATTCATCCATTGAATGGATCCAATATTTTGGGAATGGAGACATATCCAATGAAGAAATTCAATTGTTAGGTGATTGTTTTTATGCACCGGGAAGAATGGGGGATATGGGTAGTCAGATTGTTGTAAGTATTCAATTTATTATGAATCATCCACCGGAAGAATGGGCTTCACATTTAGATACATTCAAATCATTCGAAGCAACATTGAATTCGTTATGTTCAAAAATGATGGCAACGACCAATCGAGATTTATTATATGATTTTTATTTACCCCTGTGGGAATTACGTGAAGAAACTGAATATGTTTCAAAATGGATTGAATGGAAACAATCTGGTAAGGGTGAATTTATTTCATCAGAATTAGTCCCAAGACGACAAGGGATTTTATACGATATTCAAAATATTGTTCATAATTTTTGATTTGAAAGGATAACTCTCTTCTCAAGCCTACTTTTCTCTGCACCAAACGACATTAAGTGACTTTCCACAGCAGCTTCCAATGAAGAACTAAATAAGGTAGAATCATTGGCTCGTACCGCTAACAGAAATTGCTTCATGAGTCCAAAATCTCCGCCACCATGGCCCATTTCATCTTCTTCAGATTTTTCCCATACAATTTCCTTAGACTGATTTCTAAAGTTGCTCAATGTAATGGTATTGAAATCTCCAATAATTTCACCCATCGTTCCCATAATTCGCGTGCGTCTTTCACCATCAGTAAAAGCTGACATAGTAAATGATGCTTTTATATAATTCTCGAATTCAATACTCACCACTTGATGATCGACTACATCATTATCGGATCGATATACACAACGGCCATATGGGCCTTCTTGTAATGCTTTCTCCCGTCCTTCTTTTGATAAATCACTGGATATAACAGAAACAGGCCATCCGGTTAAATCCATATTCATATATAATTTTAATGCAGAATAGGGACATTCATTTTCTACAGCACAATCTGAAATGCATCTATCTGTACTTCCTTCAGGTGCATTTTCTGTTGTGAAATGCCGTAGCGATCCAATGGAATAAATACTTTTATATGGCGAATTTGCAAACCAGCTCACTAAATCAATATCATGAATAGATTTGGCTATAATCATGGGAGAGGATTCATCTAAACGTCGCCAGTTCCCTCGAACATAGGAGTGAGCCATATGCCAATAATTTACAGGTTCTAAATGTTCAATATTAACCACATCACCAATCATTCCTGAATCGATCAATTCCTTAATTTTTAAATAATGAGACGTATATCTTAGAACGTGGCATAATCCAATAATTTTGTCATATCCCTTGGCTTTTTCATTAATAGTAACACATTCATTTTCAGTTGTTGCCAATGGTTTTTCAAGTAATATATGATATCCTTTTTTGATGGCAGCAAGAGCGGGCTCCACATGCATCTGATCTTGAGTTGTAATAATAGCAACGTCGGCTAATTTTGGTTGATCAAAAATAGATTCCCAAGAATCGTAACATTGTGAATCATTGAGATTATAAAGGTGAATGAACTTATCTCGTTTTTCTGGATTCGGGTCTGCAATACCCACAATTTTTAATTCATTTGGATAGGTTAAACTATAACTGGCATATGTCTGCCCCCGATTTCCTGCTCCGATGATTATTGCACTTTTTTGTTCCATAATTATGTCTTTAATTAGTGAATGGAATTTGTATACTTTTATCACAATTTTCTAAGAAAAGAATATCATTGAATACAAAATATCTTTTATACATATTTTTATTATCAAACATATTGTTTGGTGAAGATTTACCCAATAGTTGGAAAGATTATTGGCATACATCCGCCCAAAGTATTTTGACAAATAAGTCGAACCAACTTATCCTATCTTCGGCAGCATTATCAGCATTTACCGCAACAAAAATAGATATGAGAGTGAAGTCATATGCCCAATCTCAGGGCTTACTTTCGGATCCTGTTTCCCATTTTGGAGATTTATACGGCGGCAAGTGGGGTCACTGGATTTTATGGTCTTCCATTATTGTAACGTCACAAATGAAAAACGAAAGTAAAGATATTCTTATTTCAAAAATTCAGTTTTCAACATTGGCTATGGTAACAAATGGTATTCTTACTGAAAGTATGAAACGGTCTTTTGGACGAACCCGCCCCAACGGAAGTTGTTGTAAGTCATTCCCCTCAGGCCACACTTCTCACAGCTTTACAATGGCGGCGGTGGCCAGTGAATTATATGGGAAAGAAATGGGTATTTTAACCTATGGATTAGCCACCCTTGTGGCTATGAGCCGCATCAATGATAATAAACATTATTTAAGTGATGTGATTTTTGGTGCCGCATTGGGCACAGTTGTGGGTCGATCGTTTGCTATGAATTATCGTAATAGTATGGGTAATAGTCTCTCCGTAAATCCAACGCCTCAGTTTCGTTTACAATTAACAATCCCATTATAAATAAAGAATATTATGAAACGGCTTATTCTAATTATCTGCATTTTATTTTCATCCGTATTTTTGCAAGAAAAAGCAGTTGAAATAAAGCCACCTCGGGGATACTATAACTATACATTTATCAAATGGGCGGTTTCATTGGGGTGGCTAGAATTAGTAAATACAAAGCCTGCAATTCCGAATACCATTGCTGCAAGTCAGGATATTATTTACAAAAAAACGGATCAGCGCCAATTAAAACTGGATATATTTAAAAATAAATCCTTGTCAAAACCAGCACCATTAATCATTTTCATCCATGGAGGGAGCTGGACGAAAGGAGATAAAAAAGATTATTTCGCTTACTGTTTACCTTATGCAGAAAAAGGATATGTGACAGCATCATTGTCGTACCGGTTTTCTCAAGAAGCCATATTCCCCGCAGCCCTTGAAGATATCATTTGTGGCATTCGATGGTTAAAAAAGCATAGTGATGAATATGGGATTGACTCGAGCCGGGTTGCATTGGTTGGTGGGTCTGCCGGTGGCCATTTAGCCATGATGGCTGCATACACGGCTGATGAACCCATTTTTAATTCTGATTGTGATGATAGCGATATTAGTACCACCGTTCAAGCGATCGTAAATATTTATGGCCCCTCTGATTTAACCACTGATTTTGCAATCTCACAGAGCGCTACGCCAAAATTTATGGGTACCACCTTTGATGAAAACCCCAACAAGTATAAAGAAGCGTCTCCATTTATATATATTTCAAATAATGACCCCCCAACTTTAATATTTCATGGTACAATCGATAAAATAGTACCCGTTGCCCAAAGTGATTTTCTAGCTAAAGAATTAAAGAAGTACAATGTTTACCATGAGTATCATCGGTTGAAAGGGTGGCCACATACCATGGATGTTGCCGTTCCAGTAAATATTTATACTCAATTAGTTATGGATAGGTTTTTTCAAAAATGGTTAAGAGGAGATAATAATTGAAGCATTTTATAATCGTTATGTTAATCGTAGGTATTGTCGGTTGTAAACCAAAGGAGGCTAAAGGTTTGGTAGGAGATAATTGGGCGGAAAAATTAGGATACCCAAAAGGAAGCAGGGTTGTTATACTCCATGCGGATGATATTGGCATGTGTTCAGAAGCAAATGAAGCTGTGAAACCCTATTTAAAAAATGGACAAATTCAATCCGCAGCGGCCATGGTGCCTTGTCCATGGTTTAATGATTTTGCCGAATGGTCTATAAAGAACGAGACATTAGATATAGGATTACATTTAACCCTCACAAGCGAGTGGCAGACTTATCGATGGGAATCCATATCCAACCCATCGGATGTACCAGGATTAATAGATAATGATGGATACTTTTGGCATGAAGTGCCAGATGTTGTGATGCACGCTTCTGCAGCGGAAGTGGAAAAAGAAATTCGAGCCCAGATAGATCGTGCCATTGATGTGGGTATGAAACCTGATCATATTGATACTCATATGGGTACACTTTATGGGCATCCAGATTATGCAAAAGCATTTTTTAATGTGGCGATGGAATATAATATTCCCGCCAATGTTATCGATTTTACACTGGCAAATGTTGATAAATTTAAAGGACAAGGGTACCCGATTTCTGATGAGATGATATCTTATAGTGAAAATTATACATTGCCAAAATTGGATGATTTTTTCTCTGTACCCAATGGGAATACCTATGAAGAAAAGAAATCTAATTTCTTTCAATTAATACGATCCTTAAAACCGGGTATTTCAGAAATTATATTCCATCCATCAATCGAATCGGAAGGATTAAAGAAAATCACAAACTCATGGCAACAACGCGTTTGGGAAGCCAAAATGTTTTCCGATTTGGATGTTATTCAGTTTATGAAAAACGAAGGACTCATTTTTACCAATTGGAAAGAAATGATGTCTCGGTTTGAGGAGAGATCACAATAGTGAAAATTGTCAAACGATCACTCATTTTTATTTTAATTATTCTATTATTCGGGGTTGGATTTTTATATAATAATATCTCCGATAAACATCCCGGTTACACCATTGATATAAATATTAATACGCCAAGTACAATCAGAAAACTAAAAGTTGGTTTTGCCAAAATACCCATTACGCCTGATATACCTGATTCTTGGAATGATATTAATAATAATGCGAAGTATGACCCAGAGAAAGGTGATTCGTATGATGATCTAAATGACAATGGTCAATTTGATGCAGTATGGATTGCAGGGTTTCACAACCGTCGTCCAGCTCAGGGTATTCATGACGATATTTGGGCCAGAGTTATGGTTGTTGATGATGGTCAAACCAGAATAGCGATTGTGGGTTTGGACGTAGTGGGCTTTTTAAATGATGAAGTGATCGATATACGAAAAGCATTACCCAAAGAATTAAAATTGGATTATACAATTGTAAGTAGTACCCATAATCATGAGGGGCCAGATTTGGTGGGTATATGGGGCGAAAGTCCATTTAAAAGTGGTGTTGATATAGACTATATGCAAGACGTAAAAGACAAAACTGTTTTAGCCATCACGCGTGCAGTCGAAAGCCTTCGTCCAGCGAAACTGCGATTTGCACAGGATTTAGAAAATGGGGCGAATTTTGTGATGGATACACGATTGCCGGAAGAAATGGATCCGGGTATTCGAATAATCCAGGCCATTGATATTGAAGCGGATACGACACTTGGCTCGTTAGTTTCTTGGGGAAATCACCCGGAGACATTGTGGAGTAAAAACTTACTTATCAGTTCTGATTTTCCACATTATATCAGAGAATCTGTGGAAAAGGGGATTAAAAGGAATGGATCAGTTTTAGCGGAAGGCCTTGGTGGCACAGCAGTATATATAAGTAGTTCGGTGGGAGGACTCATGACAACGCGCCCCAGTTTTCCCATCCCGGATCCATTTACAGGAAAGAATTTATCGGGTGCAACATATGAAAAAACGGAGGCGCAAGGACAACAAATAGGACTGTTGGTTTTAAATGCATTAAAAAGTGATTATGTAGTGGAAATTGAAAAAGCAAATATCAATTTGATCGCCAAAACAATTTCGATCCCATTGGCAAATAATAATTTCAGACTTGGGTTTGCATTGGGCGTGATTCGCCATGGCACAACAGGGTGGATGAATGTGCGTACGGAAGTGTCCGCATTTGAAATTGGCCCTGCCAGCTTCATAACCGTCCCCGGTGAAATCTACCCTGAAATTGTCAATGGCGGTGTTGTGGCACCTCCTGGACAGGATTATAGGATTTCTCCATTAGAAGTACCGCCGTTACGCTCATTTATGAGTGGGCAATTCAAATTTGTATTCGGTCTTGCCAATGATGAGGTGGGATATATCATTCCCAAAAGCGAATGGGATGAAGAACCACCCTATTTATATAATAATAACAACTCTCCTTACGGTGAAGAAAATTCTCTTGGACCTGAAACGGCACCAATCATTTATCATGGTATAGTTGATTTATTAGAAAGGATGAATAATGATTAAAAACAGTTATTTTAAACTTTCTGGATATGTTGGACTGTTTGGCCCAATTCAGTTTATTGTACTTTCTTCGGTTGCTATGTTTTATTATGGAGGTGGAACAGCTTGGAATCACGATACATTAGGATATACTTTTTGGCAAAATTTCTTAAGTGATTTAGGTAGAACTGTATCCTATAGTAAAGTAGAAAATACTATTTCCAGCCCTCTATTTAATCTGTCTTTGGGGTTGTTTGGCCTTTCCATTGTGATGCTGCATACATCTTCTTTAAGGCTATTTCGCTCAAAATTGGGTTACCCTATATCGATTATGGGAATGATATCGGGAGTTGGTATGGTTGTTATTGCTTTAGCACCAGATGATCTATCGTCAGGCCTTCATATGTTGGGCGTCTGGATTTGGGCATTAACCCTTTTATTCGCCTCGGTCTTAATTGTAATTCATGAATTAAGATCAAATGATGGGAATAAACATTTTATTATTTTGAGTATTCTTATGGCGTTTGCCATAGCATTCCACATTTCCCAAGGGGTTTTTGATATCTGGGGCCCTATAGTAGCAACTACGCAAAAGATAGTCGTGTATTTGAATTGTGGTTGGTATTTATGTCTGAGTAGGAAACTCTTAATTCAATTTTAATGATTAATTATGAATAATTAGTCTTTCCAATATCCTCATTCCAAATATCTGGATTTCTACTTATATAATTTTTAAGCATCGTGATGCATTCCTCAGAATGAAGATCGATAATTTTTACACCGTTCTCTTTTAACCAGGCGACACCACCAGAAAAGTTTACAGATTCTCCAACAACCACTGTTTTGATTTTAAACTGTCGTATCAATCCGCTACAATACCAACATGGTGCCAAAGTTGTCGCCATGATAATGTTGGAATAGGATCTCTGTCTTCCCGCATTTCTAAAGGCATCTGTTTCACCATGCAGGGAAGGGTCATCATTTTGAATTCGCCTGTTTCGGCCTTTCCCCAACAATGTACCATCTTTATTGAAAAGAGCTGCACCAATAGGGATTCCACCTTCACTTAATCCAATAGTGGCTTCGCCAATAGCGATATCTAAAAGGGATAAGTAATTGATTTTTATCATGACGCTTATCTTTTATATATTCTTTCTATTTAATATTAGACCAAAATAAATTCAATGCATACAAAAAGTTACTTTATCCTCTTCTTTGTAATCATGTATAAATGATTGAAAATAAATAGTTAAATTCTGTTAAATAAAGAGGCTTATGACCGATAAAAAAACATCATTGTTATATGGTATAAATGATAATCCCCCACCGTTAGAAACGATCATTCTGGGATTCCAGCATTATTTAACCATGTTTGGTTCAACCGTAGCTATTCCATTGCTATTGGCACCCGCATTGGGTATAACGGATCCGGTTCAAAAAGGGTGGTTAATTGCAACCATGTTCTTTGTAAGCGGAATTACAACCTTAATACAAACTATCTGGGGAAACCGTCTCCCAATAGTTCAGGGAGGAACATTCTCATTATTGGCACCAACATTTGCCATTTGTGGAATGGCCGCACTTGCAAATGTGGGTTGGGAAGTACGGATGCAACATGTCCAGGGTGCAATCATTGCAGGATCTGTCTTTGAAATTATAGTTGGTGCAAGTGGCATGGTAGGACGGTTGTTGAAATATGTGGGTCCCATTACAATTGCGCCCACAATTGCCTTAATTGGTTTAGCCTTATTCAAATTTGGCGCACCAGAGGCAGGGAGACATTGGCCAATTGGTGGTTTAACAATATTTTTAATTATTCTTTTTAGCCAATATCTTCGTAGCAAAAACCGCACGTTTGAACTTTATCCCATACTTCTTGCGATAGTGACCGCATGGGTTGTATCGGGTATATTTACAGTTTTAGGTATTTTCCCTGAAGGGCACCCTTCACATACAAGCTTAGAAAATTTGAGTAATGCACCCTGGTTTAGAATTCCCTATCCATTTCAGTGGGGTTTTCCACAATTTGGTGTCGCTGCAATTGTCGGGATGTTTGCTGGTTATATTGCATCTATTGTTGAGTCAATCGGTGATTATTATGCTTGCGCCCGGCTTTCGGGTGCACCTATGCCTGGTAAGGAAACAATCAATAGGGGTATAACCTTTGAAGGGATTGGGTGTTTTATTGCTGGTGTATTTGGAACAGGGAATGGCACCACCTCATATAGTGAAAATATAGGTGCCATCGGATTAACTCGGGTGGGATCAAGACGTGTTGTACAAGCTGGTGCTGTTATAATGATTCTACTGGGAACAGTTTCAAAATTTGGTGCACTATTTACCACAATTCCTCAACCTATTGTTGGTGGAATGTATTGTGCCATGTTTGGTATGATAACAGCAGTGGGTTTATCCAATCTTCAATTTGTTGATTTAAATTCTACGCGAAATTTATTTATTCTAGGATTTGCATTTTTTATGGGTTTATCTATTCCTGAATATTTTATTCAAAATCCTTTACAATTAGAACCTGTATGGTTGGCAAATATATTTAATACCTTGGGAAGTACAGGGATGGCTGTGGGTGCATTTTCTGCGTTAATATTAGATAATACAATTCCAGGGACCGACGAAGAAAGAGGTCTAAAAGCTTGGGGAAATAGCACAGAAAGTGCTTAAAATATTTATTGATTCATAAACAAGGAATAAAACGATGTCTGTGCTAATCAAAAATGGTCGTGTCATTACAGCAGTTGATGACTATTTGGCTGATATTTTTATTGAAAATGAAACGGTAACCCTTGTTGGGAAAGATCTCGAAATGGAAGCAGACGAAGTTATTGATGCATCTGGAAAATATTTATTTCCAGGTGGGCTAGATCCCCACACCCATTTAGATATGCCCTTTGGCGGTACCACATCTGCAGATGATTTTGAAACGGGTACTCGTGCGGCGGCTCACGGCGGAACAACAACATTGATTGATTTTGCCATACAATCTAAGGGCCATTCAACGTTAGAAGCGTTGGATACATGGCATGCCAAAGCGGATGGAAAAACAGCCATCGATTATGGATTTCATATGATTGTGACAGATTTAGAAGATAATCGCGTCCATGAAATGAAAATGTTGGCGGATGCAGGAGTAACATCATACAAATTATTTATGGC
>JABGZQ010000101.1 GCA_018674655.1 Fidelibacterota bacterium
AGTCTAAGTGAGAAAAAGCGTTCGGCCAAAAATGAAATTACAGCCCCCAGAATTTGGGCCTATCAACGTCCAGGACAGGGGAAGGACTGGAAAGGCGGTTCCATCAATGATCCCGCAACAGCACGAAAGTGGGTGAAATATGCGGCTAAAAAAGGTGTGGATGGACTCAAGCTTGGTTCCTATGAACCAAGGATCATGGCTGCCCTCATTGATGAGGCGACTAAGAATAATTTGGGCACTACAGCCCATTTAGCCCAGACTGGTGTGGCCCGGATGAATACCATAGATGCAGCCCGTTTGGGCCTCGGCACCCAAACCCATTACTATGGCCTGTTTGAATCCATGTATGAAAATAATGACATTCAGCCCTGGCCAGTGGATATGAATTACAGTAACGAACAGCACCGGTTCGGACAGGTGGCTCGCCAATGGAGTCTGGTAAAACCCAATGGCGAAAAATGGGAAGCTTTAAAGAAAGAGCTGATCCAGTTGGATTTGACTTTGGATCCCACCATGACTATCTATGCCGCAGGGCGAAATGTAATGTATGCAAGAAATGCAGATTGGCATGACATTTATACCCTGCCGTCACAATGGGATTATTACACTCCCAGCAGACGTGCACATGGATCATACTGGTTTAACTGGACTACACATGACGAGATCGCCTGGAAAAAATTCTACCAGGTGTGGATGCAATTCTTAAATGAATACAAAAATGCCGGCGGCCGAGTAACTACCGGTTCAGATAGCGGATTCATTTATAAACTTTATGGATTCGGTTATATTGAGGAATTAGAACTCTTGCAGGAGGCCGGATTTCATCCACTGGAAGTGGTAAGAGCGGCGACCCTTCATGGTGCGGAAACGCTCCATAAACCATTGGGAACACCTGTGAATTTCGGAATGATAAAAGCGGGTATGCTGGCGGATTTAGTGATTGTGGATGAAAATCCCTTAGCGAACTTCAAAGTGCTATATGGTACTGGTGCAGTCAAGATTAATGAAAACAATGAAGTGGTTCGTGTAGGTGGCATAACAACCACAATCAAAGATGGGATTGTTTATGATGCCAAGCAGCTTTTGAAAGATGTCGAAAATATGGTCAAAAAGGCCAAGCGGCGTGATGGTGATTTGAAAAAATATTAATAGAAAGATATAAATGAAACGCATTTTATTGAATATGGTTTTAGGGTCGGCGGTTTTTGCACAAGCACCCGATAATATTAATGACAAAATTGACCGAATGGCGGATCAATTGGAGCGACAAGTGATTGAATGGCGGCGGGATTTTCACGAAAATCCAGAATTATCTAATCGGGAATTTCGCACGGCAGAAAAAGTAGCCGATCATCTACGATCACTTGGGATGGAGGTTCAAACAGGTGTGGCCCATACAGGGGTGGTTGGACTATTGAAAGGCGGAAAGCCGGGAAAAGTTGTGGCTCTCCGTGCCGATATGGATGGCCTGCCCGTAAAAGAAAAAGTGGACCTTCAATTCGCATCCAAAGCGAAAGGCATTTATCAAGATAAAGAAGTGGATGTGATGCACGCTTGCGGCCATGACAATCATATATCTGGACTTATGGGTGCAGCGGAAATTTTGGCCAGAATTCGAGAGGATTTACCCGGAACGGTTAAATTTATTTTCCAACCGGCAGAAGAGGGAGCTCCTCTGGGTGAAAAAGGTGGGGCACCATATATGGTAGAAGAAGGGGTAATGAACAATCCCAAAGTGGATGCTATTTTCGGCCTCCACGCCTGGCCTGGGGCCATTGGAACCGCCCATTATCGATCGGGACCTATGATGGCAGCTGCTGAACGGATGCGAATAACCGTCACTGGTGTGCAAACCCATGGTGCGGTCCCTTGGGGTGGGGTGGATCCTATTGTGGTTTCTTCCCAAATTGTGAATGCACTCCAAACAATTGTGGCACGAGAAGTGGATATTACAAAAGTCCCTGCCATCGTTACAATTGGATCCATTCATGGCGGTGTGCGGAACAATATTATTCCGGAAGAAGTGGTAATGGAAGGAACAATTCGAACATTTAATGATGATGTACGCCAACAGATTCATGCCAGTATTCGGAATAAAGTTGAAATGATCGCTGCTGCATCCGGCGCAGAAGCTAAGCTGGAAATATTCAGTGGCATTGCCAAAGTAACCTACAATGAGCCCTCTTTGACGGAGCAGATGCTACCTTCATTACGACGGGTGTATGGGGAAGAAAATGTGATGGTCCGACCTTTTGTAACAGGCGCCGAGGATTTTCCATTTTTCACCGATCATGCCCCGGGACTATATTTCTTTAACGGTGTGGCAGTAGACCCATCTCAAGCGTCTTCAAATCATTCGCCGTATTTTTTCGCGGATGAACGAAATTTGAAATTCGGAATGAAATCAATGGCTCAGTTGGCTGTGGATTATTTATATTTGAATCAATAATTCGAATGATACGTAGAGACCCCATTAATTGCGTCTCTACTACAAATTGAATTGATTTATACCTGTAATTTTGAGCTATGAAAGATTTGGGAAGATGGATCATCTATTTTGGTATTGCGGCCATAGTGATCGGCCTCATTATGAATCAATTTTCTGACAAACTGGGTTGGATAGGCCGGCTGCCGGGAGATGTCCGCTTGGGGTATGGGAATGTAAAAATTTATTTTCCCATCACGACACTTATCATTATTAATATAGCCATATTTTTTATATTAAGGATCATTCAATGGATAAAGTGAAGAACAAATTATTTTTTCTTATGTTAATTATCTTCGCTTGTGAAGAAGAAAGATCGGATCCCTTACCCTATCAATGTTATTTGATCCCTGAAACCGGTCCGTGCAAGGCCGTAATACCCCGTTATTATTATGATCAATTAGACAAACAGTGCAAAGAATTCACTTGGGGTGGTTGTGATGGGGTAGTTCCATTTGAGACAATGAAAGATTGTAAAAAAAGCTGTAGTGAATAAGGCTTTGATCATGGATGGTGCCATGGGTACGGAACTCATGGCCAGAGGATTGAACCTGCCTTTGCCATTATGGTCTGCAGAATCCAATTTAACCGATCCGGATGTGGTTCAATCTGTCCATCAAGACTATGTTAATGCCGGTGCAGATATCATTGGGACCAATACATTTCGTACTACCACATGGACTTATCGTAAAGCCGGATTTACCCCAAAACGGGCTGCAGAACGGGCAAAATCCAGTTTAATGAAAGCGGTGGATTTGGCAAGATCCGCCAATCCAAAGATCACGGCAGGATCGATCACAACCATTGAAGATTGCTATGAACCGGAATCCTTTCCGGGGCGTGATGCAGCAGGAGATACCTATGGGGAAAATGTAGAATGGTTCAAAGAAGCGGGCGTAGATGTGATTCTGTTTGAAACCATGGGCCATTTGGATGAGATTGATGTTGCACTCAAATCTGTAAATGAAAATAAACTTTGGTTGAGTTTGATCGTGAAAAATGGTAATCATTTATTATCGGGACATCCATTGGATTCCGTTTATGAATTGGCAAAAGAAAAAGTGGATGTGCTCATGCTGAATTGTAATACGATTGATAAAACGGATCGAGCATTGGCGGGAATTATTGATAATTGGGACGGGGATTGGGGTGTCTATCCCAATTTAGGATTGACTGAACCGGAACCTGATGGTGAAATGAAAGAGAAAGTGGATGACCGATCATTCAGCAATATTATTTCCAAATACTTGGGCATGAATCCAATGGTGATTGGATCATGCTGTGGTTCTACACCAAAGCATACTGAAATGATTTATAAGTTAGTAAAATAATCCTCGTGACTTAGGTTACATTTTGCCCGCCGGCAACATTGTAATTTCAGCAAAACTAAAGGCCACTATGAAACCATTTTTTTTCATTTTATTGTTGGGGACTGTACAAATATTGGGAGACGATTTCCATAAAGTACAATCCAATGAATTTAGTCGGAATGGTACAAATAATCCCTCCGGTATGTATTTCGCTCGGTTGATAGTTGAGGGTGAAACACTGACCATGAAAATGCTATATTTAAAATAAATAATGCGTAGTTTCTCAACCCTTTTTTCCCAAACAAACAGAAAATTATGGCAGCATCAACATTAAGCGAACTTTCAATAACAGGTATGGCCGATCCAAACGGATTGGATATTAATGCCTGCCTTTTGGCCGATAATTGGATTGATCACGACCACCCTGAAATTGTTAAAAAAGCAAAAGAACTCA
>JABGZQ010000020.1 GCA_018674655.1 Fidelibacterota bacterium
CCTTGATAAAGCAATTGAAGGGCTTGTGCTTTTTGCATTTAATCAGGGTGAAGTTTGTACATGTCCGTCCAGAGCATTGATTCAAGAAAATATCTATGACGCTTTTATGGAACGTGCATTAAAACGTATCGAAGCCATTACCATGGGTGATACCCTTGATGGTGGAACCATGATGGGTGCTCAAGCTTCCAATGATCAATATCAGAAGATTCTAAATTACATAGATATTGGGAAACAAGAAGGTGCTGAAGTACTCATTGGTGGAGAAGCTTATAATAATGAGGTTTATCCTGACGGGTACTATATCAAACCAACTGTATTTAAAGGCAATAACAAAATGCGCATTTTCCAAGAAGAAATTTTTGGTCCTGTTTTAGGTGTTACCACCTTTAAAGATGAAGCGGAAGCATTGGAAATTGCCAATGATACCCTTTATGGATTAGGTGCCGGAGTATGGACACGCGATATCCATCAAATGCAATCTATGTCTCGTGGAATAGAAGCGGGACGTGTTTGGTGTAACTGCTATCATGCTTATCCTGCACATGCTTCATTCGGTGGATATAAAAAGTCCGGGATTGGTAGAGAGACTCATAAAATGATGCTCGATCATTATCGTCATACCAAAAACGTATTGTTGTCCTATGACAAAAATCCATTAGGATTCTTTTAGTCCTAACAATCGTAAAGGGGCAGTTATTAACTGCCCCTTTATTTTTTAATCAATGATAACGGAACGAATTAGCGTAACCGAAAAAGCCAAAGCGGTTATAGATCAATTACGGGAGAAACATGGTGAACTCATGTTTCATCAAAGTGGGGGTTGTTGCGATGGGTCTGCACCCATGTGTTTTGAAAAGGGTGAATTTTTAATAGGCTCCAGAGATTTATGCCTCGGGACGATTCATGGTTGTGAGTTTTATATGGCTGAAGATCAATTTGAATATTATAAATATTCACATATTACTGTAGATGTTTCCGAAGGACGGGGATCAAGCTTTTCCTTAGAAATCCCACTTGGATTAAGGTTTATGGCCGTATCTCGAATCTTAACGGATACAGAATGTGAACTCTTGAAACCACCGAAATACCAATAACTCGGTTTTTTAGCCTGAATACATCCCATCCAGCAAATCTTGATATCGCTGCGTCACTATTTTTCGTCGAACCTTCATCGTTGGTGTTAATTCATCTTTATCCTGATCAAAATCTTCTTCTAATATTTTAAATTTTTTGATCGTTTCATAGCTGGGAAGCTCTCGATTCAATGCAGATATCTCGTGATGAATAAGATCAATAATTTCTTTTTTCTTAGTTAAATCGCCCAAGTCCTGATAGAGAATTTTTCGATCTCGAGCAAACTTTGCAAGTTCATCTTCATCCATTGTAATTAATGCAGTCAAATAGGCCCTTTTATCTCCATACACCATGGATTGGCTGATATAAGGACTTGTCTTTAGTAAATTTTCTATATTTTGGGGAGCCACATTCTTACCACCTGCTGTAATAATCAAATCTTTTTTCCGATCGGTAATAAATAAATATCCTTCCTTGTCAATGTGACCAACATCTCCCGTTTGAAGCCACTCAATATCATTTTCATCTTTTATCAATAATTCATCTGTGGCATCCTGATTGTGATAATATCCTTCAATATTTTGAGGGCCAAGACAACAGATTTCTCCATCATCTGCAATTTTTACTTCCGTACCAGGAAATATTTGCCCAACAGATCCAATTTTTATCTGTCCGATTTTGTTAGATGAAATCACACCGGTGGTCTCTGTCATTCCATAGACTTCATAAATGTCTAAGCCAACCTTATGAAAAAAGTGAATAATGTTGGGAGAAATGGGCGCAGCTCCAGAAATCATAAATCTGATTTTTCCTCCAAAAATGTCTTGAATCTTCTGGAAAATAAGGAAATGGGCAATACGGTGTTTTACCCAGAGAAATGGCGTTGGTGATTCTCCTTTATCTTTTTTCTCAATAAAAGCACCACCCACTTTTATTGCCCAATTAAATATCGTTTTTTGAATCCAGGATGCATCTTTAATTCCAGTAGAAATTTTAGCATAAAACTTTTCGAAAACTCTGGGTGTGCCAAACATGATTGTGGGACCGGTTTGTCTTAGGTTCGCAGGCATATCTTCCAAACTTTCAGCAAAAACGGTCTCATTCCCAATGTACAATTTCATAAAATGCCCTAAGTCCCGTTCTGCAATATGTGCCAGGGGTAAATAGGCAATACCCAAATCTTTTCGCGTCACGTTGAACATTGGTTTCAAATGTTGAACCACGGAAAATACATTACGGCTATTAATCATGCCAGCTTTGGGGTGCCCTGTGGTACCCGATGTATAAATGAAACTGATTAAATCTTCAGGGTCTCCTTTTTGTAATGCTTCGGTATAATGATCTGGGTTCTCTTTTCCATAATAAATACCGTCCTCCCTGAATGATGATAGTGATTTAACATTGAGAATGTTTTTCGGTAAGTACTTATCAAAAACAATGGCCTGTTTAATATCTGGGAGCCTGTCCCAAATTTCTAATAGTTTATCCAATTGTTCCTGATCTTCTAAAAAAATGAATTTTGATTCACTATGATCAGCGATATAGTGAACTTGTTCCTCGGTATTGGAATGGTAAATTGGTGCTGTAACACCGCCAATAGACATGATGGCTAAATCAACCACAACCCATTCAAATCGAGTCTGGCTAATGATGGAAACTTTATCTCCACGATTAATGCCAGCCTTTATCAATGCATTTGCTATGTCTCGAACCCAAGCGCCATATTGATTCCATGTGACCGATTCCCAAATGCCTTTCTGCTTCCACCAGGTTGTAATATCTTGGCCATAATTATCTACATTATACCAAAATAGTTTTGGAACTGTATTATGTACTGACAGATTTGGATTGCTCAACTGCCACTCCATAATTTTGCTCTTCGTACATACTTCCCCTCGCCCAAATACATTTCTCTTACTTTTTCTTCTTCGTATAGCTCATCATATGTACCACTCAAAAATATTTTTCCCGATGTAAGCACATATCCATAATCTGCAATTTTTAGAGCATGGTTCACATTTTGTTCAACCAATAAAATGGTGACTCCAGATTGATGAAGTTCTTTAATCGTACTAAAAATATCTTGTACAAGTAGTGGCGATAATCCTAATGAAGGTTCGTCCAACAAAAGTATTTTTGGTTTAATCATTAGCGCGCGAGAAATTGCCAACATCTGCTGCTCGCCACCACTCATGGTTCCAGCCCGTTGAGCTTTTCGTTTATCCAAAATAGGAAAATGGCGAAATGCTTCTTTCATTCTTTCATGGAGTAATTCTTTTTCTTTTATCAAAAATCCACCCATAAGTAAATTTTCTTCAACCGACAACTCCGGAAATATTCGTCTCCATTCTGGTACATGGCTAATGCCCATTTTTACAATGTCTTCCGGATTTTTTCTGTCGATTCTCCTGTCTTCAAAGTGAATCGTTCCATATTCTGGTTCAACCAACCCGCTAATGGTCTTTAGAATTGTACTTTTCCCGGCACCATTTGCTCCCAATATAGTCACCAATTGCCCTTCTTTTACCTCTAAAGAAACACCATGCAATGCTTTCACTTTTCCATAATAAGTTTCGACTCCAATAAGCTTAAGCATCTGCAGGGTCTCCCAAAAATGCTTTGATAACATCAGGATGATTTTTGACTTCTTCTGGTTCGCCAATAGCTAATATATTTCCTGAATCCAATACACAAATTCGATCGGAGATACTCATGACTAAACTCATATCATGTTCTACAACCAACACTGTAATACCCAAATCATCTCGTATTTCTGTAATAATTTTAGCTATTTCATAAGTCTCTTGGTCGTTCATCCCTGCAGCCGGTTCGTCCATGAGGATTAATTTAGGTTTGGCCACAAGGGCTCGAGCTATTTCTGTAAGCTTTTGAATACCAAAAGGTTGGCCAATCATATATTTACTTTCATAATTAGCGATACCTAATAAATCCAAGATTTCCAATCCCATTGCTTCTTCTTTTTGTCGCTGTTTTCTGCTCAACCATCGTTGAATAGTAGATCGATTATCTATCCTATGATGTGCGCCCAATAGAATATTATCTAAAATAGTCATAAATGGAACATTTTGTATATTTTGAAATGTACGTGCAATTCCAGCATTCATTATTTGATGTGGTTGCATTTTTAATAAATTATGGCCCTCAAAAACAATCTGCCCTTTTTGAGGGTCATTAAATCGATTTATACAATTAAACAATGTTGACTTCCCTGATCCATTTGGTCCAATCAAAGAAAATATTTCACCTTTATCTACATTAAAAGACACATCATCTAATGCCACAACACCAGAAAATTGCATATGCAAATTTTTTATAGTTAATTCTGTCATAACAAAAAAAGCCCCCGGAAAATTACCGAGGGCTTTTCATTTGAATAATTTTAATCAATCCAATCTGTAATAACTGTTTGAACGCCATCTTTAACTTGAACTAAGATGACAGATTCAGTTCCAGCGTGATCTTTTGAATTGTAAGTGATAGGAGGGAATGCCCCTGAATCCCACTTATTTAAAGTTTCCAAACCATTAATTAATCGTTCACGAGTTAGATTTTTTCCTGCTCGTTTTAATCCTTCTACGAGTACTTTTGCTGTAATATATCCATAAAAATGGTACATCCCCATATAGGCTTTAGGGACTTCATATTGGGCACATAGCTCTCGATATTTGACAGCGGAAGACGCATCGGAATTCCATAAATTTGCAAAATTTGCAGAAATGAATCCTTCACCTGCAGGACCTGCAGCCAGTGAAACACGGTGGTCCATAGTTGGGCTCGTTCCAAAAAATTTAGGAGAATATCCCATCGCAGCAGCGGTTTTCATCACGATGATAGGTTCCTTTACTACGCCAGCAATTATGACATGAGTAGCACCGCCTTTAATCATATTTCCAACCTGTCCAGCAAAATCAGTTGCACCACGCTGATAGGCCTCTTTCTGGATAGAAATACCTTGACTGGCTTCAGCTTCTGAAGCTCCTTTTAGTACATTTTCACCATAATCATCATCTTGATAAATTATTCCAATTTTAGCATTGGCATTATCTTTTAGAATATAATCTACAAGAATAACCATTTGTTTATCATAGCCAGTATCTGTATGGAAAATCAAATTTCCTGCAGGGCGAGTCATGTCAGACATTGTGCCTGATTGAGTTGCTGGTGCAATAAGAGGTGTTCCGGTTTCAGCCAAAATTGGTCGAAGCGCTTCACATGGCGATGTACCTATCACGTGATAAAGACAAAACACCTGATCTTTTTCAATAAGTTTCTTTGCCGCAACGACTGCTTTCTGAGGGTTGTATTGATGGTCTTCAACCAACATTTTTATTTTGCGCCCGTGGACACCACCAGCTTCATTGATATATCGAAAATATACATTTGAACCTGAAGGTAAAACGGCACCCAATTCTTTCATCGGGCCACTTAGATCTTGGATATTCCCAATGATGATTTCAGTATCCGTCACACCAGGTGTCGGTGCCTGTTTGCCACATCCGACAAAAACCAAGCCCAGCATGATAAATAATCCTATTATTTTTTTCATGATGATTCTCCTTTTTTTATTAATTTATGTGAAACGCTTTCGCGGGTTAAATGGAAATATTTTCCAGTAAATTCTTAGTTTTAACCACATACCATATAATCCCATGGGTTGGAATATAATAAACAAAAACATTATAAGACCAAAAATGAGTGACTGAATATCCCCAGCATTTGTATTCATAAAAGAGTGTATCCAATCTTCAATCATAGGCACATATAAATTATCGAGTAATACGATAAATAAAGTACCTAAAACTGCACCATAAATTGAACCGGCACCCCCAACCAAAACCATTATAATAAAATAAATGGATAGTAACATATCAAAATGATCGGTTGAAATAAAGTGGCTTGTATGGGCAAATAGAACACCTGCAAATCCTGCAAAAAGTCCAGAAATAAAAAATGCCAACATTTTATACTTTGCCAAATTAATACCGGATGCTTCCGCTGCTTGTTCTGAATCTCGGATAGCCATAAAGGCGCGACCAATCTTTGATTTAGCCAACCGTCTTCCCGCAAATATAGCTAAGATTACACATGTATAAATTAAATAATAGTTGTCCCAATCTGACTTAATTGTATACCCAAATAATACCGGAGATGAAACATCAAGACCGCCGGCACCGTGAGTCCATTCGCGAAATGCAATGATAAGGCGCTTAACGATAAAACCAAAACCCATAGTTGTCAAGCCTAGATACATTCCAGTTATCCGAAGTGCAGGAAATCCAATAACAAATCCGAACAATCCGGCAATTAAAGGGGAAATAATTAATGATATGAAAAAAGAGATACCTGCTTGGTCAACCAATATAGCTGAAGTATAAGCTCCAATGGCTAAAAATGCACCATGTCCCAAAGAAATAAGGCCCGTATATCCGCTCAGTAAATCGAGACCAACAGTAAGAATGATATAAATCCCAGCCATATTCAATACAAATAAATAATATTTGTAACTGAAAGTTGCAGATTGAAGTAAAAATGGAAGCAATAAAACAAACCCAATTAGCAAGGGTATCCAATATAAATTTTCGTCTTCGTATCGGCCCTTCATTATACTTTCTTCACTTTTTCTACACCAAATAGGCCATCTGGTTTTACCATCAATACTGCAATCAAAACAATCCAAACAATAATATCATTGATTTCTTTAATCCATTCAAAGTGGAATGATAATGTCCCCATACTCACCGTCTCAATCACACCCAGAATAATACCGCCTACAATGGCACCACCTATAGATCCAAACCCACCTAAGACTGCGGCAGGAAATGCTTTTAAACCTAAAAACCCCATAGAAGTATCTAATAAGGACATTCTCGGTGCAAGTAAAATTCCACTTATAGTTGCAACTATTGCTGAAAAAATCCAAACCAAAGCATGAACTCTATTTACGGGGATACCCATCAACTGGGCTGCAATTGGATCTTCAGATGTAGCTTGCATGGCTATGCCCCATCGTGTTTTATTAAAAAAATAATAAAATAATGAAACTAGAATTATTGCACTTCCAATAATAAAAATATCCAATATTGAAATAACTATACCACCAATTTTAATCACGTTTTCTCCGAAGGGTGATACAGGTAACAAACTCATAGGCCCGGCAATCATTGCCACAATTGCACGAAGAATTATGGATAAACTGATTGTGGCCATTATAACAGAAAAAATGGGTTCATCCTTTAAAGGCCGGTTTATCACAAAATCTAATATCCAGCCAAAGGCAACTGCAAAAATAATACTTCCTATTAATGCAACAAAAAATATCCATAACGATGACTCGCCTGCTGACGAAATAAATTGAGTTACGAAGAAAAAATTGACAAATGCCCCGACCATCATCAATTCACCCTGTGCAAAGTTTACAACTTCAGTCGCTTTATATATTAGGGTAAACCCCAATGCAATTAGAGCGTAAATGCTTCCAAGTGCAATACCACTAATAACTTCTTGGCTGATATCTGTAAATAATGAAATCATAATTTAAATAAATCGCTTGAATAATGGATGACGCATAGTGAGTATTATAAATTCACAATTAAATGTGGTGCCCATTTATTTTTCCACGGTTTAGATTCTTCCAATTGATAGGCCAACTTAGCCAACACGGATCCAGATAAAGCAGCTATGGCAGATGATTCTATAAAATCTTTTCGATTAATCATTAGATGATTTCCTATTTAAATTGGAAGAAATATTAATCATAAATTAATTCAAATTATAATCAAGAGGGGTATTACAAAATACAATTCACAGAGCAAAGTAAACATTAATGGTTAACATCATTAATACTTTGTATTTGATAAGAATTAAATAAAACATTTAGAACCGTTTCTTTTATTGTATCAGTTTCAAATCGAGAATCGATTCGTCCTTTAGCCATGGTTGTGATTAATCCATGCAAAACACACCAGCAATAGGTAATTAACAATAGTGGGTTCTGAACTTTAACCGAACCATCATCAATTCCTTCCTTGACTGTTTCAATTAATACACCGCCTAGAATTCTTTCTTGCTCATAAATTTTTTCTTTTAAATCCACTGAGTTTAATTTGAGAGAATACATGACATAATAATAACCAGGGTTATCAAAGGCAAAGTCTATATAATTCCGACAGAATTCTTCAATTCTTTCCAGAGGTGTTATTGGTTTTGCTGCTGTCTTTTGATCTATTTCGATCAGGATACCGAATCCTTCCTCTATGAGTTTTTCTATGATCGCATTTTTGTTCTCATAATAATAGTATATAGAAGGTGCCTGACAGTCAAGCTTTGCAGCAAGTTTTCGCATCGATAATCCTTCGTAACCATTATTAATAAGTAATTTTTTAGCGGCCTGCAAAATTTCTTCCGCTGTTAAATGGATATTTGGTTTTCGGGGCATTTATATTTATTTCTATCTAACGGTGTTAGTGATATTACAGCAGGCTATCATTATTTTATAATTATTTAATATATAAATGTCTATTTATTATTGGAGTCTCATTAATTAAATAAATAGCTATATTAGCGGATATGAGTAATAATAATATTTGTATTATTTTAGGCATACTCTCTTGTGATTAATGTCTATTATGTACGATTAATCAAATAGGTGAAATACTTACGTCTCGAATAACTAAATCCGCATTCCCAGAAATGGGGTCAATAGCAGTTTCATTCTTTGGGTGGAACTTTACTCATAGCACGTTCGGTGAGCGCTGTAATCGTCAATGAAGGGTTGACACCCGGATTAGCTGAAATCATGGAACCATCACAAATCATCATATTTTTATATCCAAATACATGGTTATCTATATCAATTACACCTTCAGTTGAATCCTTACCCATGCATGCACCTCCTAAAATATGTGCTGTAGAAGGTATCCCTAATAATGATTCATTTAACAATGCGCTGGCTTTTCCATTGACTATTTTGGAATATTGATCTGCCACTTTTTTAGCTTGAGGCATGAATGCTGTTGGTGCGTCACCTGTATCCAGCCCTGAGTTTAACCCTATATTTAGTGGTCCTTCGGAAAACTTTAGGGTACTGTCTATTGATTGCATAAACAACAATACTTGGGTACGCTTAGCCCAATCATCCACAAAAATCATTTTAATATTTTGAATTGGATGTCTGACCAAATCAAATAAAAGTTTTAGAAAACGAATAAATATATTTTTTCCTTCTATTCTAGGGAGAAGTAATAACCGCCAGAATCCTGATCCTTTATTATATCTCACTGGTTCAACATGAGTATCCTCATCAGTATTTAAAATAGAACCTATAGCAATACCGTCAGAAAAAATATTTTTACGATCCATCGATGTAATGGGCATTAGTGCCTCTGAATTGGTTCGGACCATACTGCCCAGTTTATCCGATAAATGAGGGAGAGAATTTCGTTTTAATTTTAATAATAACTTTACTGTCCCCAATACACCACCAGAAAAGACGACGCCCATTGCTGTAGTTGTTCCTTTTTTCTTAAATATTTTTGTAGTTGAATCTTCCCATGATACTTTATACCCATCCTTCCCGTCGTTATTATCGATGGGAGACACATCCACGACCATCGATTCTGCCTGCACATTCGCACCATTTTTCTGAGCTAAAAATAGATAATTTTTATCTAATGTATTTTTTGCATTATACCTACAACCGACCATACAGCCTCCGCAAAAAGTACACCCAGATCGTTCAGGCCCATCACCTCCAAAATAAGGGTCTTGTATATTTTCACCGGGTTTCCCGAAATAGATAGATACATTTGTTTTGTGAAAATGGTCAGGTCGTCCCATTTCTTCAGCCATTTGTTTTAATGCCTCATCCCCAACTTCTAAACGCGGGTTGGGCGCTGCACCCAGCATCTTAAGTGCCAGGGGGTAGAAATCTTTAAGTTCTGATTCCCAATCCGCCAAATGAGACCAGCTATCCGATGTATAAAACCTTTCTTTAGGAACGGGGAGGGTATTGGCATATACTAAAGAACCGCCACCGACGCCAACACCAGATAAAATAGTCACATGACGTAACATGGTCACTCTCATTATACCATAAAATTTAAATAAGGGTACCCAAAGCCACTTTTTTAAATTCCAAATAGTCTTGGGAAAGTCCTTTTGTTTCCACCACTTCCCTTTTTCTATTACCAATACTTTATAACCTTTTTCCGATAATCGCAGTGCAGAAACAGACCCGCCAAAGCCCGAACCAATTACAATATAATCATAATCATAAGTCATGGTGTCACCAAATTATATTTTCCTGTGGGATTATCAAACAACCTAAAAAACTGCAATAGATCTATTACATTTCCTTCAACTTCTAACTCATCTGAGAAAAGTGTTTCTTTTATACCAACTTGTTTCAAAACGATCTTTAAAAATAATTCATGGGTAATCTTGAGCGTTGCATTTGCATTTAGATTTGAGATCCCCTCTTGATAATTTAAAACAGCATTTTCAATTACGAGTGTGTAGCTTTCATTTATGTCTGAGAAAATAATGTTAACGATAATATTTTTTCCATCCGCCTTTGGGCCATTTAATCGAACAGCCATTGAATTAAAAAATTCTGAGATAGGTGTATGATTAAATATCCCAGCCATATCAGATATATCGAGTCCATTTTTAATAGATCCATGGCGTAATTCATAAGCGCCAGACAAATAATTATCTCGCCATGGACCGGCTTCGGCCTGATACCCAAGTTGATCATAAGTTTTTGCCAATAATTCACGGGCATTTTTATTTTTTGGATTAGCAAATATCAAATGGTTTAGTACTTCCGCTACCCAACGATAATCACCTTCATTATATGATACGATGGCTTTTGTCATTAATGTTTTCTCCCCTCCCATATAATCTACATATTTTTCTGCAAGATCTATGGGTGGCAATGGATCTAAGTGAGCGGGGTTACCGTCATACCAGCCGAAATAATATTGATAAACAGCTTTTGAGTTCTGTTTAATATTTCCATAATAACCCCGATTATAAAACTTATATTCAAGAGATTTTGGGAGTTTAATATTTTCAGCAATTTCATTTGGCGTGGCACCATTGTTGGCCATTCGAATCGTCTGGTCATGTATGTATTTATACATATCTCTTTGGCCTTTCATAAACTCAAGTATTCGATCATTTCCCCATTTGGGCCAATGGTGACTCCCAAAATAAACTTCCATTTCCGAAAATAAATTCATTGCTTCGTCTATATATTGACTCCATTTCATTGCATCACGAACTTTTGCGCCTCTTAACGTATATAAATTATGCATGGTTATTGACAATAATTCTGATCCGCAAAATACTTTTTTCTTCGGAAGATAAAATGTGAGTTCTGACGGTGCCTCTGAATCTAGTGCCAATTGAAAAATAAACGCTACCCCATCAATAACCATTTGCTGACCTGTCTTTGAAATAATATTGGTCGGTTTGAGAATACTAACCGAACCAAATGACGGATTTTTCCCTAGACCTGATCCAATATGTCCACGTCCGGATCGGGGTAACAATTCACCGAACATATATAATGCCCTCCGCCACATACTGATCCCAGTCATAATATTCTCACTTGTAGCTTCAGCCATAAACCCTTGAGGTGCGATAATTGGGATACTCGTTGTTTCTCCCAGCCCTGAAACGCCACCAAAGTGATCAATGTGGCTATGGGTAAAAATGATTGCAGAAATAGGATCGTCACCTAAATGTTTCCGAAATAGTTCTATCGCTTTTTCTGCCGACTCTGTAGATGTTAATGGATCAATCACGATCCAACCAGTTTCACCCTTAATAATCGTCATATTGGACAGATCATACCCTCGCACTTGAAATACCCCATCAGACACCTCAAATAAACCATGAATGTTATTGAGCTTTTCTTGCCGCCACAAACTTGGATTTACACTATGGGGTGCATCGCCCTTTATAAATTCATATGCTGGTAAATCCCACACCATTCTTTGTGTATTTTTATGACGAACCTGCATTTCAGAACTTTTTGCAATAAACCCTCTATTAGCATCTAAATAATCCTGATTGTCTTCGAAGGAAAGTTCCTTATAAATGGATTTATTTTTTTGAATTGTCTGAGCCGTTGGTTCCGTAAATCCAAATGAACTGGATTCATTCAATTTTTCCTTACCACATGAAATGAATCCGAATAAAATAATAGAAAAACAAATGGCATTTCTCATTTTTCCTAAAGGTGTAAGTATACTCATTAATTGATATCCTATATTACATTTTTGCACAGCGGATTAAGAGCGACTTGGTAATGGCATCCTCTCTTAATTGTCTGACTGGTTCATAATCTGGATCATTTGCAAAATTCATAAATGTGGGCCAGTCAGGCCATTCGATAAAAAAGATCATGTCTGCATCAAATTCACCAATGATGGCATCCTGAGGTACATATAAATCTGAATGCATTCGACCACCGTATTTCTTTAATAATGGGCTTACAGATTTCATATATTGTTTATATTTATCGTGACCATCTTTAGGCTTGAACCATAATGCATTCAACATATAAATAGAGTCTTTATCATTCATATTATTTTTACTTCTTTTTGCATTTACCATCAATAATTTAAATAATATTGCTTTTTTAAATTTTCCCATTTGTTGTCCATATGATTTTATTGTATTAAAATTTGCGGTTGAATTAAACAAATTAAAATCAAAACACAAATAATTAATATATAGAGTCAAAATATGGAAGTACCTCAATCATTACGAAAGTGGCTCATGTTTCACTTTTATGTGGATTATGCTTTTGCAATACCCTTTTTCTTTTTTCCAGAATACCTTGCATCAACGTTGAATTATGAACCACTTGACCCCTTAGCTGCACGAATGGCAGCTGCAGCATTATTTGGCATTGGCTACAGTTCACTAATTGCTTCGAAATTTGATTTAGAAAAAATGCGACTAAAATTGAAGTGGGCCGTAATTTGGGCTGGTTCCGCTACTATTGGTTTATTTTGGGGTGCCTTTTCAGTAGATCATTTATGGGGTTGGGCTTTTGGAATTATTTTTCTCCTCTTTTTCATTTTGTGGTCAACTTATGCCATTAAACTAAAAGCATTTACAACAGATTGAGCCCTTTAATAAAAAGACAGACTTTTATACCCATTCTGTTGGGGGGAATCATTGGAATTTCAACCTTTTATCCATTCACCTATACCAACACCATTTCGATGAATCTAATAGGTGGGATAAAACGAAACCAGTGGGTAACTCATTTTGATCTATCTATGGAAAATCAAAATCCTTGGTTACGAAACTATATAGCATTCATCGGATTGTTAGGTAGTATTCGTCCAGAGGTTATTTATCTTGAAACAATGAAGGATGATGAAAATGAAAGGCTTTCAGGCGATAATGATTATATACTAAGTGGTTTCCCACCAAATTCTCGTTATTGGAGTTTTGTAATTTATGATTTTGAGAATCGTAGAATAGAACCGTTTGAAGAAACTGTCGCCAATTCCTATCGGACGCCCATTCAAAAGACTGGATTATATGAAATAATATTGACTGACCATCCAGAAAATTATCCTGGGAAGATAGCCATCAACCATGGGGGTGCAAACTTTTCTATAATTATGCGTATTTACGGTCCGAACCTCAAGTATTATACGGACAAAGAATCAATTCCTGTAGGCAGGATTAAGAAGGGCAATCACAATGGGTAAATGGATAACCAAGCTATTGGGTACAGCTATTTTAACCCATGGGTTCTTAATCTGGATTGGACCCGAAATTGTAATGCGTAAACTTGATAGAGATTTAGAGGCTGCAAAAATGTACGTCGAAGAATGTGGGGAACGATGGAAAAATGGTGTGTTTTATATCAATCCATCTTGCCTTTCAAATAAATCTTCCGCTCGAAAACCAAACCCTGATTTTTTATATTATCTTATTCCTTACGATTTAAGCAATGGGGATTTATATGTTTCTACACCCGTACCATCAGATGATAGATATTGGTCTATTCATGCACACAACAGAAATACAGATGCGTTTTATAGGATTTCGAATACAGAAATAGATAAAGACAAATTCGAATTCTTAATCACAAGAGATAAAAGTAAAACTGCCGATATTCCTATTGCCTATGCTACCTCTAAAAAAGGTGTTATTTTAAATCGACTGGTGATGAAAGATTTTTCCGAGTATGAAATGCTAGATACATTTCGTAGATATACGTTTCGTGAATATCGCTGAATTAACCCTTTATCAAATTCTTGAAAGTGGTTTTTAGCCAAATCAAGGAAATTAAAATTGATACAATGGTGGAAATAATCATAGCATACCATACCCATTCAATAGGTTTATTTAACACCATGGTAAAAAATAGAGCCAATGGTGCTGAGACACCTAAAATTCGAATAGATGTAATCACCAGCATTGGAAGTCCTTTACCCAACCCCTGAAGAATTCTCCCCACGCTCATACCAAATGCAATGAGTGGATAAATAAGACAAATGGTTCTAATGTAAGTAACTGCAATAGATTGAATATCAACTTCCTGGGTAAAACTCTTCACAACAAACGGCGCGAAAATATAAAGTAGTATTGACAAAATACTCGTGACCATGATAGCGCAAATTATTCCATATTTTGCAATAAATTTAATTTTTTCAAACTCTTTGGCACCATAAAACATACCAACAATTGTTGTTAAAGCAGATGCAATTGCCATTATAGGAAGAAAGATAACCATATCCATCCTTCCGCCCACTTGGTAAGCCGCAACAGCATCTGTTGAGAATCGAACCAAAATTCGGTTAAATACCAATTGGCCAAATGCCATAATGATCATGGACATTGATGCAGGGAACCCAACTCGAATTATATCTTTTACAATAAACATTGATGGTGAAAAATCTCCCATACGAAATTTGATATATGCGTGTTCTTTTATAAATAACATATAGACAAAAATAAGAAACACAATTAATTGACTTATGGCTGAAGCCATTGCTGCACCGCCGACGCCAAATTCTAGTGTAAAAATGAATATGGGATCTAAAATAATATTTATAATTGTTCCAAGACCTGCAACTGCCATTGGCAGTTTCATATCACCTTCACCAGATAATATGGATCGAAAAAACGTAGAAAAGACCATAAAAGGAAGCCCAATAAGGCTAATCTTTAAATAAGACCAGCTTACAGGTAATACAGATTTAGTCGCACCCAATCTGCGTAATAAATCTTCACCATAAATCAATCCAAGTGTTGTCAGTATTATACTAATTATTAAACCCAATGCTACGGCGTGTTCCGCTGTATTATCAGCACTGACTTTATCTTTGGCGCCTATGAATCTGGCAATGGAAGCTGTAACACCACTCCCCACGCCGAATGATAAACCAAGAACAAGAAAAAATAAGGGCATATTAAATGCCACTGCTGCAATAGCATTCCCTCCAAGGCGCCCAATGAAAATCATATCCACAATTGTATATAAAGTATGGATACCCATCCCGGCCATTATTGGAATGGCCAGAGTCCATAATGCTTTGGATGGATTATTTAGAAAGCCATCTATACGGGAATTCTTTTCTTTTGGCAGGTTCATAGGCGCCGAATTTAGAGGGAATTAATTTGGGAAAAATTATATTTAAATATTGGGAAAAGAAATAGTCCACGGATCCTTAATAGTCAGGTCATCTATATGCCCTGAAAGCGCTTCAGATTCATACCAAATATGCAAGTGGGTATATCGTGTATGATGGGTAAATATTGCTTGGTGTTTTTCAGAATAAAAGCCTAAAATTTTTCCATTAACTTCTGAATCTTTCCTTTTCCAAGATTTAGCTAAGTGATCATCGTGACTGCCATCTTTATCTTGTGGAGAAATAATATGCCAAGCCACGTTGTTGAATTTTCCTTCTATGATAAAAGGAAAAGGGTTCTCTGTATCAACACCCGCTTTTATAGCTTCCTGTTTAATCATTGTATCAATTGAATTATAATCCGTACTTGAATAAATTGAAATATTTTTCCATGATTTTACCTTTGCTGTTACCAACAACAATGCTTTAGTTTCTGTTGAGACGTCCATTTCATGAGTTGGAGATTCTCCTGCCTTAGCTCGGTTGATGAGAAGATGACTATCCATAATCAATATTTCCCCATTAAGGTTTTCCATGGAACCCAACCCGTATATGTGATCGTCACTAATTACTTTAGATAAATCAATTACCCCATCCCGAGCACCCCCATGCATTATCTCTGATAATGCACCATAGATCTGAATATCATTTTGCTCTTTTTGGGTACACGAGATTAAAAACGTTACTATAATGAATATAAATATCTTTTTCATATTTCTATTCTTTTATTCCTGTAAACTACAGAATTAACTGGCTCATCCAAAACCAGAACCACCTGGGGCTCCACATCCGGATGAGGCACTTGGAGAACTGTCGGAATATCCAACTGATACTGCTGGGGCAGATAATTGCCGATTGGACTGAAATTCCTTACACTCTGGGCATTGGATTTCATTATCTGGTGTGGTGCTGGAAATAACAAGCTCCTCAAATTCGTGGTTACATTTTCCACAAGAATAATCAAACATTGGCATTATTTATTTCTCCTTTTCTTCAACCTTTATCTCCTCAACCTGAGGGTGTGGATTGCCTCAAGTTGGCACGCCTAATTTCGGTAAAATGATTCGATTAATCAACCACCATGCACCCAGAATAACTGCAAATTGAAATATTTCTTCAATCATAAAGCATCAATGGCAGCGTGTAGCAAGCCGTTCACTTGGGTAGATAATTCTTCCAAATCATCCCGACCTGTTACAGATAACATTTTTTTTGCATCTATGGCTGAAACATTTACTGTACCATCCTCATTATCCCATATAACAATATTACATGGTAATAATAATCCAATCTCTGGTTCCTCGGTTAATGCTTGGTATGCAATGTTTGGATTACATGCGCCTAATATTTTATAAGGCTTAAAATCCACACCAATTTTTGTATTTAATGTTGACTTTACATCAATTTCAGTTAACACCCCGAATCCTTGAGACTGCAAAGATACACGAATTTTTTCTTCTGCTTCATTCATGCTGATACTTAATTGCCTTCCGTACCCGTATTTCATGATTTCTCCTTTTTATTTTTTACAGGCCAAAACATAATTAAACCGACTAAAGATCCATATGCTATACTATTGACCGGATCAGTTGTGATATCACAAGATCCTGAATTACATCCAATAAAATAAAAATAGGTATAGCCAAGACTGCCCCCAAAAATTACGCCCAAAGGTATTCGGACCAATGTTTTAGAAAAAAAGTCTTTTATCTTGTCATATTCCATTTAATCATACCTCCAACCATATTTCTGGCAATAAATCCTTTTTCATTTAGAAACTTTGTTGCTTGCCCAGATCGATTTCCGGACCGACAATTCTGCAAGGTGCACACACATCAACGATAACCAATCCTTCAGTATTAGACACATCAGTATCCCAATTATGATCTGTAAAAGTTTTTATATTTTCTGACATTTTAGGCCCTTTTCTCTTTTAGATGTAAAAAGAGAATTTTGATTACAAATAGATTTTTAAAATGACCAAAAGATTGGAATAAAAATAACAGCCATCACAAATAAGGTTAATGCCAACGGCAATCCCACTTTGATGTAATCAGAAAATTTGTACCCCCCGGGGCCATAGACCATGAGATTTGTTTGGTATCCAACAGGTGTAATAAATGATGCAGATGCTGCAAAACAAACTGCAAAAATAAATGGACGAGCATTCATGCCTAATTGAGAAGTCACTACCATAACAATGGGGGTCATTATAATTGCTGTGGCGGCATTTGATGAAACTTCTGTCAACACCATGGTGATAAAATATATGAGTGCCAATAATACATACGGTTGCCAATCAACTGAAGATAACGAAACAATCTTTGAAATGGATAATCCAATCCAATCAGCTGTTCCTGTAGAACGAATTACCAACCCTAGCGGTATGAGTGCTGCGATTAATATTATGACTTGCCAATTAATTGATTGATAGACCTCATTGGGTTTGATTACTTTTAATATCAAAAGTAAGACTGTTCCAATTAATGCCCCTTTCATTATAGGAAATATTCCAAATGCGGCTAAGAGAATGGCCATGACTAATACAATGATGCTCATCCACCATAATCGCACTTTTGCCAATTTTTGATCCACCTCTCCTAGTAAAATGAATTTACCCCTTTTCGCAAGATCATTTAGTTTGTCACGTGACCCATAAACTAATAGTGTGTCATATGATTTTAATAAGACATGGGCTATTTTTTCCCTAATAATCAGCCCTTCTCTACGAATAGCCAATATAAAAGTACCAAATTGTTGCCGAAAATTTGATTCCATTAATGTTTGACCGACCAAATCTGACTTGTCAGAAACCATACATTCCATTAATATATTATCTTTTTGTTCTAATTCTTTCTGGGTCAACTTTTCATCCGTGAGCAACGTAACTTTCTCTACTTCCTTAATTCTTAAAAAACTTTCCACTGATCCTTTTACAAAAAGGATATCCCCTTCTTTTAAAATGCAACTTCCAATATTTTGAGAGATTAATTGGCCCTCCCGTTGAATATCTAAAATCATTACATCATAATTTTGATTAATCTGGCGATCTTTACACGTCGATCCCACCAATGGCGAGCCACCTGTTATTTTAATTTCAGTTAAATACCCGGCCAAGTGGTAGCTCTTAGTTAAGCTGGAGGTTACCGTTCTTGATGGTAATAATCGAGGTGCAATCCACAATATGTATATTAAGCCGACTACGAGGCTGATGGATCCATACTTCGCAAATTCAAACATACCCAAAGAATCTGTACCACCACTTTCCAAGTAAATTGAATTCACCAATAAGTTTGTAGAGGTACCGACTAACGTCAGTGACCCACCCAAAATAGCTGCATAACTTAACGGAATTAATACCTTTGAAGGACTAATATGATATTGATGAGCCAACCGAATGGTGACTGGCATAAATATAGCCACGATGGCCGTATTATTCACCAGTGCACTGGCGATTCCTATTGTGAGTAAATAAACACCCAAACCCAAAATTTGTGATTTAGATGCAATCTGATTGATTTTTATTACTAAATATTCAAGAATACGTGTTTTCTGAAGTGCATGACTCAGCGTAAATAGGAGAGCAATCGTAATGACGGCAGGATTAGATAATCCCGAAATGGCTTCTTCAGGGGTTAAAAATCCAAAACCAAATAGGATACTTAGAATGAGCAATGCTGTTATATCTAAACTGAAGGTTTCTGTGACAAAAAGGATAAATGCCAACCCTATGATGGCAAGAACAAATGCAATTTCAAATGTCATAATATATTATTTCGATTCGTTAAGACCAGAACCAAAAATTAAATTTGGACTTCATCAATTTGTTCCGGATCGAGATATTCTTCCGCATATTTAAGGTAGATTTTTTCTTTCACAAAAATATCAAATAGATCCACATCAATATGAGCATCATTTTTCATAAATCCCAAAATGCGCATGGCCTGGCTCAGGGTTTTTCCTTTTTTATACGGACGATCTCTGGCAGTCAATGCTTCAAAAATATCTGCAATCGCCATAATGCGGGCTTGGACTGTCATTTCATCCTTTACCAATCCTTTCGGATAACCGGTACCATCTAATTTCTCGTGGTGACCTCCGGCAAACTCAGGTACATTTTGTAAATGTTTTGGGTAGGGTAATTCTTCCAACATATTGATGGTCACCACAATATGGTCATTAATCACTTTTCGTTCTTCCGGCGTCAGGGTCCCTTTTGGAATGGTTAAATTGTATATTTCATCTTCAGAAAGGAATCTTTCCATTTTCCCATTGGGTTTCCACCGATAATTCGCAATTTGATATACACGATCTTTTTTATCTCCGGACATAAATTCACCCCCCACATTAGATTCTTGTACAAATTCCAAATCACTCTTTAGGGTGTTCATTGTTTTGCGAAATGATTTTTTGAGTTCTTTTATTTTATTTTCCTTATCGTCGACAGAAAGAGATTTGTCCCGTTCAATCTTGAGTTCTTTTTTCAAGCGTTTAATTTCTTCATCCCGACGGAGAACGCCAAATCGTGTTTCTACTTCATGAACACGATCATAAATCGTCTCCAATTTTGTACTTTTATCTACAACAAATTCCGGCGTAGCTACTTTACCACAGTCATGGAGCCAAGCTGCGATTTTCAGCTCATACATTTCCTTATCTGTAAATGTTACATCCGCAAAGGGGCCATCTTTCGTTTCCTGAACTGCGTTAGCTAAAAGTATGGTAATCTCCGGTACGCGCTCGCAGTGCCCACCGGTATAGGGCGATTTGGCATCAATGGCAGAGGCAATCAGTTTAATAAAGGATTCAAATAAATTTTCTAAATCTTTAATCAAATTCTTATTGGTAATCGCCACCGCAGCCTGACTGGCCAATGCTTCCACCATATCTTGAACGTCCGGAGTAAAGGGAATAATTTTTTTTGTTTTAGAGTCCTGAGCATTCAGAAGCTGAAGCACACCAATAATTTCATCTTCGTGGTTTTTGAGCGGCACCGTTAAAAATGATTTAGATCTATAACCTGTTTTTTCATCAAACATTTTTGTTCCGGTAAAATCAAATCCTTTAGCTTTGTAGGCATCCTTGATATTAACTGTTTCACCTGTAAGCCCCACATAAGCCGCAATCATAGCGTTATTGGGTTCCCCTTCATCTGTGTATAGTTTTACCGGATAAAATGGAATATCTTTTCCGGAGGTTCCTCCCATATGAAAATCAAGCGAATCTGTCATTAAAATTTCAAATCGTAAACGGTTATCATCCGTCATCATGTATAAAGTACCGCCATCGGAATTAGCAATTCTTTTGGCTTCTATAAGAATCATCTCCAGAAGTTTATTCATGTCCTTTTCTTTGGATAGGGCCAAACCAATATTGGCTAAGTTACTGATTTGCTTTTCTAAATCAGTAATATATGCATGAACAGCAGAAGGAGCTTCCGATATATACTTGGCCACTTGCGTCTTTGAGTATTGGGATTGTTTTGCCATGAAACTTTGGTGTTTTGAAACGAGTGAAAACTTACAGAAATCCACAACATTGAGCAACCATATAGATGAGGGATATATTTTATGAATTCTCTAATTTTACGGATGGCTAATATCCATAAATTTATCAAACTTGCAGAAGAAGAGAAGCTATCTGTAAATGAATTAATTGATTCAGCACAATCATTACTGAATACAGACAATGAGTGTTCTATTCATTCGTTTTTAGAGATCGGTCATCTTCCGGCAATTAATAATCTAATCTATTCAGCAGATAGAATCGATGAATGGTTCAACCTACTTCATCAACTGATTCTAAAATCGAATTTTAATGTCTATGCCCTGCTCGCCCAGCGGGTAGAAAGATATGGTGATAAACCATTATTTCAGACAATTTCATCCAATAATATTACATCTACATCTTATGATGAAGTGTGGGAAATGGTTCAATCCATTGGTTCCTATTTTCAAGAACAATTAGGCAAAAATGATACCATTGGAATCCTAATACCAAATCATCTAAACGGTATTATACTAGATTTGGCCTGCCTATCTTATCATATTCCTATCGTTCCAATCCCCATGAATTTATCCCCAGATCACCTATTCTATGTGTTGGATCATGCAGAAATAACTCATTTGTTTATGGGTAGTGACAGAGCCCCTGATTTACTCAAAAATACAAAACGCAAACCGTCTGAATTCAACGCTGTCCATATTGATAACAAAAAATCATGGAAAGATTTCTTGATAAAATGTCGTCAAACCAAAATCGTCAAACCAAAATCCGAAGATCTGCAATCTCTCGCCACAATCATGTACACCTCCGGTACAACGGATAATCCCAAGGGTATTATTTTTAATCAGGAAAATATTATTACAAAACGGTTTGCCCGTGCATTAGCGCTTCCTAAAATTGGCTCCAACGATTTATTCCTGTGCTATCTCCCACTTTATCATACATTTGGCCGTTGGTTTGAAATGATGGGATCAATCTTTTGGGGCGCCACTTATACATTTACCCAATCCACATCTTTTAAAAATTTACTTCATGATTTGAAAGTGACAAAACCATCCGTATTTATATCTATCCCCAAACGATGGATTCAAATTCAGGAACAGGTGGCTGCTTCAATCCCAATTGAAAAATCGGATGATGTCGCAATTAAAAAAGTGACAACAACAGTGACAGGTGGGAATTTAAAATGGGGACTTTCAGCTGCCGGATTTCTCGACCCGGACATCTTTAAATTCTTTCATCAAAACGGTATTTCTTTATTAAGTGGTTATGGAATGACAGAAGGGACTGGTGGAATAACCATGACACCACCAGAAGATTATGTGGTTAACTCCGTGGGTAAAACGCTCCCAGGGATTGACCTAAAACTGGCAGAGGATAATGAATTACTCATGCGAGGCCCCTATGTTTCTACTGGGTATTATAAGGATGAGATAAAAGGGTCATATACGGATGGATGGTTTCATACAGGAGATATATTCAATTATAAAAAAGGTCATTATTTTATTGTAGACCGAAAAAAAGAAATTTATAAAAACAGTCGTGGACAAACAATTTCTCCCCAGAAAATAGAAAACTTATTCCAAGATTTTGAAGCAATCCGATCTGTCTTTTTAGTAGGGGATGGAAAAGAATTCAATACAATTCTCCTATATCCAGAGCCGGAAAATGATGCAGTGAATCTTGATACGATGTCTCCTGAAGAGATTCGGATCTATTATAGTTCATTGGTCTTTTCTGTGAATACCTTTTTACCGCCCTATGAACGAATCGTGAATTATGCTATCATTCCCAGGGATTTTAATCACGATAACAATGAGCTCACGTTGAAGAATACCTTTAAACGGAAAAATATATTGGAAAATTTTGTGGATATTATCGAACCCATGTATGAGAAGAATTATACCAGCCTTATCCGGGGAGATTATGAAATACAAATTCCGAACTGGCTCCTCAGGGAAAAGCGTCTCACCCGTGGTGATATTAGCTGGGATGGTAAAACCATTAGTGAATATAAATTTGATGGAGGTTTACCATTTAAATGGAACAAAGCAGCCTTAGTTATTGGGGACTTTGTTTACCAACCAAAAAATACAACATTCAGTTTTGCTAAATTCATTAGAGATCCCAATTTGTGGATAGGGAATCAATCATTCGTTGACTTTGTAGGCGATGTTGGATATCGGGTGATTTCTTTTGAACCATACCATACCTTTTCAGTCAATCCTATCAAATTACCCTATCATCAATTTGAATATTTTTTGGATGCGATTCCGCCCTATCCAGAAGGTGATTTATCTTTACCATCTCTCCATTTGGCTGCATACAACCTTTTACAAAAAGATCACCATCACGTTAATTCTGCATTGATATTTTTTAAACAAGGATTGAACTCTCCAAAATATCAATCGATTATTCAAGAGCAATTACTACGACTTCAAATGCACCCAGACCCCAAAATATGGATTAAGTCTTTTGAAATCCTTATGCCCTACCTCACAAGAGAAATGTTTATCAATCTTTTTCGGAATTCCATTGCTGTAGATCAATCAGGAGTATTCACAAGTTTCAACTTAGGACTAATACAAGATGATCATTTTCAATCAATATTAGAGTTATTGGCTGAATTCAGACAGTCAGTACAAATACAGAAAAAAGATGAAAAAGTTTGCACTTTGCTTATCAATTTGATTACGGATCTGGGTATTTTAAATCCGAAATATTTTACAAAATCTAGGGGGGAATTAACCTTGTGGATACTTTTTCCAATAAACACTGCCTATGCAAAATTAGCCAGCGATAATCGAACAAAATTGGAAACCGAGTTTCGCGAAAGGATTCATTCACAATCATTAGACAAATCATTTAACTGGGGAAAAGTCATTCAATTTGATAAAAATGTAACGGATGAAATAAAAAATAGAATTGAACGCGTAATAATTAATTCAACATTAATAGGTGAATCCGTTTTCATTTTTTCTAAAGGTTACCAACTACATTTAAATGAAATCTCACCAAAGGGTGTATGGATTTCTTTCCTCGGACATGGAAATGGTAAGGATGTGATCAGAATACTGGTTCAGCTAAGAAATGGGAAAGCCTATAATTTCGTCGTAAATATTAATAATACTTTAGACGCTTCACAATTTACTCAAGAAACCAATTGGCTTATTTCTATGGGAACTTCCTTACAAAATAAACAATTAGTGGAAAATTTTGGTTCACACTGGTCTCAACATCAGGTTTATACAGAAGAATATATTTCAGGTGAAACTGTAACACAGTATCTCCAGCGAAAAGAAAAAGAGATTTCTTCAGGAAAATATCCTGATCGGTGGCAAATGCGATGGCTTCATTTTATTTGGAATGGTGCGACGGCTTATTTGGAATTTTGGAAACGCACAGGATGCACGCGAATCATTAAGAATCCATCTCCAAATAATGTTATCATTCCTGAATTTGATTATTATACGGGAACGAGACTTGTGTCCATTTCCGGTCGTAAAAAAACCGACAAAATTGAAGAAGTGTTTATATCATTTTTTAAATATTTTATTTTAGAGACTGAAAAAACATTTCATGGATTGAAAAAAATGGCAGATTGGGAAATTTTATATACTGTTACGATAGAAGTATTTGGCCTCAAAACTGGCGAAACCCTTCTCAGATCCATAAAAAAGTCCAGTAAGGAATTTGATCATTCTCCTAATCGGGTTAAACAATTTATGGATGAAGTCAACACAACCGGTTTACTGAGAAAGCGAGTAGTCTTTGCTTCATTACGGTATCAACGATGGCTAGACCTAAATCCAGATGCTACATTTAAAGCTCGGGGCGTCATCATTCAGGATTTATACAAAGATTATAAATTACAGACAATGATTAACCAATACCCTGAAACCCGAATTCGGTTTTTTCTTATGACTGCATTCAAAGATCTAAATCCTAACTTAGTCAAAAGACTAACTGATTTAATGGCTCAAATGCGTTCGGGATCCATTTCGGAAGAAAGTCTTGAATCTTATCTTCACATAATTCACGATGAAGTGGAACTGACAGAAGCTGAAAAATATTTTTTAACACGGCTAGTTTTTGAACATGTAGATGCGGCAGATTACGCCGAACTTATCTCAAGAGACGTGGGCAAAAAAGGTCAATTGGATTTAGCCGTAATCATCGAAGGAAAATCAGGGAAATCGTTTAAAATTCGACCACCGTTTCATCCGAAAGAAGTGGCGCGATTTCATCGGCTCTTAATAGAAGCTAAACTGGAAGTTCAGTTTGAAATAAACCACGAATTTCTTCTTGTTAACGATAAAAAAAGAAGGTTGGCTGGTGGTTTATTTTGGAAGACAACAGGCCCAGGTATTGCCCACTTAGAAAAAATTGTCATTGCTCCCCATTTTCGAAATAATTACCTAAGCATTCGATTAGTAGAGGAATTATTTATTCGGTTAAGAATGAAAAAATATAAATATTTAACGGTGGGATTTTTTCAATCCGGTCTTTTTTACAGATTAGGATTCGAAATAGATCAAAAGTTTGGTGGCTTAGTAAAACGCCTTTAGTAAAGCATCCAATAAATCAAAACACCTGTTATGGATACATAGAGCCAAACAGGTAAAGTCACTTTGGCTATTTTACGATGTTTTTTTAAACTGTCTGTCCAACCGCGATAAAGAGTCACCAATGCCATGGGAATGATAATAACGGCTAAAATAATATGAGTGATAAGGATAAAATAATATATTTCAGAAAAATCACCAGTGTATTGTTTGGGTCCTGCCTTGAACCAGTGATAAATCACATAGCTTACCAAAAAAGCACTGGAAGTTCCAAAAGCACTAAGCATTATATTCTTATGCTCTTTCTGTTTTTTTTGTCGGATTAAATAATATCCATAGATAAGTAAAATAGCTGTAATTCCATTAAATGTCGCATGGATTATCGGCAATTGGGATACATCAATAGAACCGTCAAATCCTTGGGGTCTGGGACCTAAAATTAAAAATGCGACGGCTACCGTAATAATTATTGAAATAATATATATAATTCTCAACCAAAAATTGTCTCGAGTCACCACTATTAATCTCCCAATAATAAATTCATATCTCTTTTCAGGTTTTTCATATCACTGGTTTGCATACCATTATAATATCCCCGGATTTGTCCTTTTTTATCCACCAATGCAAACCGTTCACTGTGAAAAATAATATCCTCATAATCGCCCATCTTAAACCCATTTAAAATTATTTCTTTCACATCCTCTTCGGGACCAGTCAGAAAATGCCATCGATCGGTATTCGCATCATATCTAGATGCGTAATCAGTCAACACTTTCGGTGTGTCATATTCCGGATAAACGGAAATTGAGACAATTCTCACATCTTCATTATTCCGATATTCTTTATGAATAAGATTCATATTTCCTGTCATCACCGGACAAGCCATTGTACAAGTAGTAAAAATAAAATCAGCTACCCAGACTTTATCATTCAGATCTATTCGCTCAATTGTATCGCCATTACTGTCAGTAAATTGAAATTCCGGTATGGAACCCAGAACGGGTAATGATGGTTTTGATGTTGATTCCTTACTGAGATAGGTAATAAGTAATACAACGGCAAGAACGCCATATAAGATGAATCGAGATTTTTGTGACATATTTATACCCCCAAGTCGATTATGATTACGATAAGTAATGCCGGTAAATAAAATACCGATGCTTTCAATAGCAGCAGTGCACTTTTTCGTGATTTATCTTTTGCCAATGGAATTGCTGATAGAAAAAATGCAATAGAAATGATAATAGTACCTACTAAGTAAATATTTCCCAAAGATCCCTCAATAACGGGTAAAATAGACAATGGAATCATTAAAAATAAATGCCAAAATATCTGTCGAATGGTTCGAGCACCATCCGGTTCAACCACAGGAAGCATTTTAAAACCTGCCTGAGCATAATCATCCTTACACATCCAGGCAATTGCATAAAAGTGTGGATGCTGCCAAAGATACATTATACCAAAAAGAATCCACGCCATAGTGCCGATTTCGCCAGTGGCAGCTGTCCAGCCACCAATAATGGGCAATGCACCGGGAATAGATCCAACAGATGTATTCCACCAAGTGACTTTTTTGAGAGGCGTATAAATTGTAATGTATAAAAACGCCGTGAGTAATGACAAGAATCCAGTCAACATATTTACTTTCCAAACCAATAATACTATGCCAGATATAGCCATTGTTATGCCAAATAATAGAACATGAATGGGCGAAATCAATTCTGCCGGTAAAGGCCTATTTTTAGTCCGTTCCATGAGGCCATCCGGCACTCTCTCTATTAAATGATTAAATGCGCCTGATCCCGCTGCTGTTAAAGAGGTTCCTAATAAGGTAAAGAATAATCTTTCCCATGATCCCCAACCCATATTTCCAAGAAAATACCCTAATAAAGTGGCAACCAATACCAGAGATAGTATATTGAGTTTGCTCAATTCCAGATATATACTCAATAAAGATTTCGCTTTTTGCTTTTTAAATTTCAATGGGATCTCCATTCATTCCATTTTTTTGAATTTATGCGAAACGACAATAAGGTACAAATCCCTAATAAGGCCGCACCTGTAACTACGTGATAACTGGCAATATATGGAGATCTTTCTGTAAGCACCGTTACCACTCCCAAAGTAAACTGTGTGATAACAATGCCACCAATCCACCAAAAAGTATTTCGAACTAATTTATCTTTTTGAATAATTGAGTTATATCTATATAAATAATAAGCAATAGTCCCTGTTACAATTACGGCACCCAATCGATGAATAAAGTGAATGACGACCTGTCCCATTGTTACCAAATCTCTATCCATTTCAAAAAGTACAACATTTATATTATTTAGCATGTTTGAGGAAAAAGTGGGTATCCACATTCCACCCATTAAAGGGAAGTCTGGAATTGCCAATCCTGATGCAGTATGGCGCATAAGGGCCCCTAATATCAACTGAACATAAACAAACCCAACTATGATTATAGCGCCCTGTTTCAGTTTGGGTGGCCATATAATGTCTTCCCGCTTGGATCTTTCAATTGATAAACCATATGCAATCACAATTGTAGTCATAAAAAATGTTTGTGCCAATATTCCGTGAATGATTGAAACAGGTGGTGGGAGAAAATATAAAACCGTTATTCCACCAAATAATCCTTGAATAATTACAGTCCCTAAAGCAAAATACCCAACTTTTTTCAACCAGTTTTGTTCATGAGAAAAACCAAGCCAAATAGCTTGAACCATCGTAAAAAACCCCACGATTGTGGCAATCATACGGTGTCCATGTTCATAAAATATACCCCCAACCATATCTGAGATTGGATAAGCAAACATCTGTTTTCCATAGGTGGTTGGCCAATCAGGAACGGACAAACCCACTTCGTGGCTTTTGACCAATGCACCAGCAAAAATAAGAAATAATGTTGAAAAGGCAGTTAATTTTGATAGGCGTCGAAGCCAGGACTGAGATGATGAATTCATGTGTTAATATTATTAATTATTTAGGACCAGAAATATACGATTTGCTTGAGGATTATTTTTGAATTAATCCCAATAAAAAACCCCTATCCACTCGATCGAACCAATAGGGGTTTCAACAAATATGTTTCAGATTGGACTGGAATTAAAAGTCGTCACCCCAATCATCATCTTCTCCTTCTTCTTCCAGGTATTCTGCTTGTTCATCAAGCCAGGCAGCATAGCCCTCATTATCATGAACAGTTAGGAATCCTTTCATGCGATAGTGACCCAAACCACATAATTGTGCGCATGCGATTTCAAATCCTTGCCCTTCACGATCAGTGCCTTCCACAGTTTGGAGATATTCATCCGTCGTCATATTGGCTTCAAACCACACTGGAATGCTCATTCCAGGAACGGCATCCTGTTTAACTCTAAATTCAGGGAGGGAAAAGCTATGAATTACATCCTTTGATGAAAGATCAATACGTATCGGTTTATTCACCGGAATATGAAGTTGATTTACAGTAACAAAATCATCAACACCATTTAGGTCAGATCTATCTAACCCGATTGGATTGGATACTTCATCTACTAATTTTAAATCGCGATTACCAAATTTTCCATCTGCACCCGGATAGTGGATATTCCATGCGAACTGCTGACCAATAACTCTAATTTCTTCCGCACCGGTTGCACTATTGGGAACATCGTTAACGCGCGTTGCCCAAATAGGAATGGCAAATCCAATTAATATCACAAATTCAATTGCCGCAACGGCCACTTCCAAACCGGAAGACAGGTGGCTTTTTACACCTACATAATCAGCTTTGGGGTTTTTGGATGCTCTGAAACGAATTAACGTATAGATAAAAAAGAGCCCCCACCCAATAAAGAGAAATAACATGAGCCAATGAAATAGAACAATGACTTCATCTACAGCACCACCATGGGATGATGCATTAATTGGTAATCCATATTTTCTTAAAAGATCTAACACAAGTTTTCCTCCTAAATATCTTTACTTCGGGTTCTAAATTTCTTCGCTCTGTTTTTCAACCGAATCATAACAGTGGCAACACTTCCAAGCATTGTACCCGTCACGCCGAGTAAGGTCATAATCGCCCAATTCATCCCAATTGTTGCTGGTGCATCTGAGGCACCATAACACGTGGCACATGCGTATGAAATATTTGGGAGTGTATACACAGCGGTTATAATTATTAAACGAGTCATATCTACAATGTTAAATTGTTTTGAATTTCTTTATTACTTTTTGAAGATAAAGAATTAGTCCAGTACCACTCAATAATCCAAGCACGCCTAAAATCGTAGAAAAGCTTGCATATATAGACGGGTTTTGAAGTTGCCATATTCCATACCCTACCGTAACAATAATAGAAATAGAAATAAAAAAAATGTGAAACGATTTGATACTTAACATAATTAAATCACCGCCTGATCGGTAAATGCCATAAAAGGTAGAAACATTATGACGATTAAAAAGAAAAATGTCAAACCCAATACCGCTAATACGGTTGTTTTTTCAGAAAATAAATGCATAAAATATCCTGCCACAAGGGTCCCCTTTACCGAAGCAATAATTATTGCAAGAAAAAAGGCTTCTCCGGAACTCAAATCAAGATAAGATGCAGCAACAGTAACCACGGTTAGCACGGCTAAGGCTGCAAATACGCCTATATAAACTTTAACACTTTTTTTAATGTCTTCTACACTATGTCCACTCATTTTTGTCTCCTATAGCAAGTAAAGTACGGGAAAAAGAAAAATCCAGACTAAATCAACAAAATGCCAATAAAGCCCAACAATTTCAATTCTATTTGTAAATCGTTCAGATTCAGTGTTCATCATTTTTGAACCGGGTACGAGAAAATAGAAAATAACAACCATACCACCAATTATATGGAGCATATGAAGTCCGGTCAATGTGAAATAGATTGCGAAAAATGTTGAAGTTTCAGGGAATATTCCGTGATGAAACTTCGCTGTATATTCAAAATATTTTACCACCAAAAACACACCCGCCAATAAAAGTGTTGTGCCTAAATATGTTTTAAATTTTTTCTGCTCCCCTAATTTGAGAGACACCCAGGACATGATCATTGTGACACTAGATGAAATAAGAACAAGTGTATTAAACGTAGCTAGCGGAATGTTTAATTCGCTCGCCCCACTGATAAATGTACCCGTTACATCCCCCATTCTCAGAAAAACATATGCAGAAAATAAGCCACCAAATAACATGACTTCTGAGGCCAAAAAAAGCCAAATACCCAGCTTAGCATTAAACATACCCGTATCTTGTCTTTCTTCTACATTATATGGAATTTCCATAAAAATCCTTTCTTACGCTTCTGATTGTGGGGTAAAGTCTTTGTCAGCCCCTGGTACACTGTACTCATATGGTCCACGATATACTTCAGGTATCACTTCAAAATTTCGATGGGGCAATGGAGGTGATGGTGCATCTGTCCATTCCAATGTCGTTGCATCCCAATGGTTGCTTTCAGCTTTCTCTCCCGACTTCATACTTTTAATTAAATTATATATAAATGGAATTTGTGCTAATCCAAGTAACCACGCGGATGCAGACATTACTTCATTAAGCCATAGGGTATCTGTTGCATGGGCATAGGAGGCTCCACCATCCCATAATCTCCTTGAAACTCCCGCCAATCCCTGAACAAACATGGGCATAAATATTCCATTGATAAAAATCATTGAAAGCCAAAAGTGAATTTTTCCTAAAGTTTCATTCAACGTTTTACCTGTCATTTTTGGAAACCAGTAATATACACCAGCGAATAGAGCAAAAATAGTTCCCGGCGCAACAACATAGTGAAAATGACCAATGACGTAATAGGTATCATGAAGATGTATATCTGATGCAGCAATACCTAAGGGCAATCCCGTCAACCCGCCTATTCCAAACATGGGTAGGAATCCCAATGCAAATAGCATGGCAGAGTTATATCTAATAGATGCACCCCATAGAGAAATAAACATTGCGGTCAAAATGACAACAGAAGGCACGGATATAATCATTGTTGTTGTTTGAAAAAATGCGCTGATGGTAGATCCCATCCCTGTCATAAACATATGATGTGCCCAAACAATAAAAGACATAAACCCTAAAAAGGATGACGCATAAACAATAGATTTATATCCCCAGAGCGGTTTCCGTGTATTGTTTGATAATACCTCTGCTACAATTCCCATTGCAGGCAGAATAAGTACATATACTTCTGGATGGGCAAGAAACCAAAACATGTGCTGCCATAATAATGGACTACCGCCGCCACTCACATTTAATACTTCGCCGGAAACAATCAAACCAGATGGTAGAAAAAAGCTAGTATCTAAAAGGCGATCCATTAATTGAAGTACGCCGGCTGCTTCTAAAGGTGGGAAAGCTAAAAGTAAAAGAAATGCTGTTACAAACTGGGACCATACAAAGAATGGCAATCTCATCCAAGTAAGGCCTTTTGCCCGTAGTTGAACAATGGTTGTTATTGTATTTATAGACCCCAATAAAGATGATGTAATCAGTAAAACCATACCAAAAAGCCAAACCGTTTGCCCTGTTGTAGCAATATCAGCTAAGGGCGGATATGAGGTCCATCCAGAATTCGCAGCACCACCGGGGACGAAGAAACCAACCATCATAACAATACCACCTGCGAAATAACACCAATAACTGGTCATATTTAACTTGGGAAAAGCCATATCGGGAGCACCAATTTGAAGGGGAACAAAATAGTTCCCAAATGCACCAACCGCTAAAGGGACAACTCCCAAGAAAATCATAACTGTTCCATGCATAGCACCCAAAGAATTATACATTTCAGGAAGCATAACACCAGTCTCACCAAATAACCAACCAAACCAGGGCATGGGTTGTTCTGGATAGGCCAGCTGCCATCTCATCATCATCATAAGGCAAAATCCAAAAAATAAGAATATTAATGCCGTAATTCCGTATTGTAATCCAATGACTTTATGGTCAATAGAGAAAATATATTTTCTCCAAAATGACTCTTCGTGATGGGTATCTGGTTGTCCGCTCATAAATATTCCTTATAGTGGTTTCTACTTTTCTACTCAAATAATAACATTACTAAAACTATCAATATTATTACCCGAAAGTTTAGAGATCATGCATGATCTTTTATTATTTAAAGTAAGATTGCCTAATGTTGATTGAGCGAAATAATACACTCAAAAAGTGGTTGCGAATATATATAAAAATATCGCAAATGATCAATAAGGGATATTATTTTTTATAGGTAAATAAAAATAAGACGATTCACAACCCATAATTCCGGCATAGAAAAAATGAATAATTCGGTTAACTAACAAGAACCATCAGGAACTTTTTTCTTCTTTTTTCTTCTTTTTATCGTTGGTTTCTTAGACTTGTTTTCAGTGTTAGGTGATGATTTATCAGGTGCACCCCCGAAGTACTGACTGGCGCCTTTTCTAAATTCATATTTTGCAATTTCATCGTCGGGAGAAGTGGATTTTGGTTTGTTAGGATTTAATATTGTTTCTGTCCAATAATTTAATCCACCCATTAATACTGTATTATTTTCATAGCCAAGTTGTCGGGATATCATCCAAGCTTCGTGGGCCCTTGTTGTACCATTAGAATAAAGAATGTTCATTTTAATATCCTGGTCTAAAAAGTCAACCCATTCATCATCCAATATTTGATTTAGCGGAATATTAATAGCACCATCTAAATGAAAATTATCAAATTCATCTGCAGAACGAATATCAATAAGTTGAATGGATGGGTCATTATTAATTAACCAATCCGCAAGCTCATCCGGATGAATAAGTTCAGTGCCATATTGTACCTCATTGAGCATTTCTGAAGCTGTGAGTCGAAATGGTTTCGTGGTATTTTCTGGTACAAACGCAATGATAAGTCCAAATCCTAATAGAACGGTCGTAAGTTTAATTCGAGGTGTCATGGTTAGTACTCCTCTCTTGGAAATTTTTTCTCAGCAATTTCAGCTATCCAAAACATAATTAAAGCAGCAATAATTACAAAAAAAGTAAGTGTTCCTTGAGAAATACCTAAAATTTTAGATAGTTTTATCTGGCCAAGATATTCCGCCATATAGAGTGATTTAATCATAGGGTAAAACTCACCAAAAGCGAAAATTCCCAAAAAAATACCACCAACAAACACCATAGCATCAATTTTACCAATGGCTGCTGCACATACACTTGTTCCTGGACAAAATCCGCCTATAATGAATCCGGCGCCCATAATAATGCCGCCAATTATTGCTGACCATAAATATGTGGGGTTGACCCAAATCATACTTAAATCAATCCAACCAAATAAGCTAAAATAAAGTAACCCAAGCATGCCTGTAACTGCCGCGGTAAAAAATACTTTTAAAACCACAGAATCATATCCATAAAAAACACCTGCAAGTTTTCGGCTTGAGGAAAACCCTGCTTGTTCTAATATAAACCCAAATCCAATTCCCACAGCAAAAGCTATAAAAAAGTTCCATCCTTCACTGATCACTTCTTGGGGTATTAATGGTCCCATAATTTATCTCCTAAATCCAATTTTTTCTAAAAAAG
>JABGZQ010000079.1 GCA_018674655.1 Fidelibacterota bacterium
CTAATGATTATGATTTCGTGGATCTCAGTGACCTCACTTTTTCATGGTTAATTAAGGGAGATGATAAAACGGTTTCTTCCGGAAGGTTTGGCACACTTGATTTAGATCCGGGTGAATCCAGAACACTCCAATTTAATTTGACTAATATTCGTCCCAAACCCGGTGTACATTATTATCTCACCGTTCAAGCCAAAACAAAATATAAAAAACCATTGGTGCCCAGAAATCATATAGTTGCTTGGGATCAATTTGAGTTACCCATTTACCGTGAAGCTATGGCCCAAGATCCAACGGCATTGCCATCATTGAATTTATTCAAAAATGATATGGGTGTCGAAATATATGGTAAAGGATTTAAAGTCAAATTCAATCGGGAATCAGGACAGATCAGCGAATATGTCGTTAATGGTGAATCCATGTTAACTACACCGGCAGAGGCTCACTTTTGGCGGGCACCCAATGATAATGATCTCGGTAATGGCATGCCAGGACGAACACAAATTTGGAAGAATGCTGGGACTCGAATGAATACCAAAGTGGTATACAGCGCCCTGAAAAATAATACTGCAGAAATCCTCATGGTAGGGGAAGATTCACTCAGTAGTACTACAATCACATCCCAATATTATGTCTATGGAAATGGCGTCATAAAAGTGGCTCAAATAATTAATATTTCAGATACAACCCAATCGGAAATTCCGCGTATTGGAATGCGGTTATCTCTTCCCAGTTCATTCAACAAGGTAGAATGGTTTGGGCGTGGCCCCCATGAATCCTACTGGGATCGGAAATCTTCTGCTGCAGTTGGTCATTATTCCGGAAGTGTGTGGGAACAATCTTTTGCATATGTTCGCCCCCAGGAGACTGGGAATAAAACTGATGTCCACTGGATGGCCCTAACCAATGGAAAACAAGGTTTAATGGCTAAAGGGATACCTACCTTCGATGGCAGCGTGCACCAATATCCTTATTCCGATTTGGATTATATCCCGGCGAGTCAACGCCATGGTAAAATCGATCTTATGGAAAAAAATCATACAGACTGGCTCATTGATTATAAACAAATGGGCGTTGGCGGCGATAACAGTTGGGGGGCAAGGCCTCATGATAAATACACGCTTTATCCTGGCGAATATAGTTATTCTTTTATGCTTATCCCCTTCAGGGAAGGTGACGATTTATTGGCTCTTTCAAAGACTTCCATAAAATAAAATTTCATGAACACTTTAACTCACTAGGACACTACAATGAATACAATCTCAATCATATCCTTTATCTTGGCCACCGGCGCTGTAGGTTTCTTCACCTATAAAATCGTCCATAAGATGAAAAAATCTGATAATGCCACGGAAGAATATTTTACCGGTGGACGTGCATTGGCCTGGCCTGTTGTGGCCGGATCATTATTATTGACCAATTTATCCACGGAACAATTGGTAGGATTGAATGGTGCTGTTTTTGGGGATAAGGCTTTAGTTGGTATAGCCTGGGAAGCCTTGGCTGCTTTTGCCATGATCGCCACGGCCTTGGTTTTCCTCCCTCGCTATCTTGCCAGCGGATTTACCACTACCCCGGCCTTCTTAGAAAAGCGATTTGATAAAACTACGCGATCTATGGTATCCGGATTATTTTTATTTGGATATGTAACAGTCCTACTGCCGGTAGTGCTATATACCGGATCCCTTGCCATGATCGGTATGTTTGATTTGAATTTGCCCCTTTGGCTTGTGGTGGCAACGATTGGCATTTTGGGAAGTGCTTATGCCATTTTTGGCGGATTAAAATCAGTCGCAGTTAGTGATACGATTAATGGTGTGGGGTTACTCATTGGCGGTTTAACTATACCTGCATTGGCGCTGGTAGCATTGGGTGATGGATCATTCTTTTCAGGATTGGCCGTTCTCACAAATAACAATCCAGAATATTTAACACCGCTAACAAATACAAATATAGATGGTAATGTGGTATCTGTGCCTTGGCCCACCTTATTTACGGGAATGATGTTTATCCAGGTGTTCTATTGGTCAACGAATCAAGTGATTGTCCAAAGGGCAATGGCAGCTAAGAGTTTAGCAGAAGGACAGAAAGGTGTATTGTTTGCCTCCGCCATGAAATTGGTGGGACCGTTGATGCTCTGTCTTCCGGGGATTATTGCTTTGCACATGACCGACTTGACCATCGATAAACAAGATCAGGTTTATGGCGCGATAGTCCGCCACGTACTCCCGGACTGGTCATTGGGATTATTTGCGGCAGTATTGATGGGATCAATTTTGAGTTCATTTAACTCAGCATTGAATAGTGCGTCCACACTTTTTTCACTCCAGTTTTATAAAGGGTATATCAACAAAGAAGCCAGTGGTAACCAAATTGTATCAACAGGAAAAAAGTTTGGAATTGCATTGGCCATTGCATCCATCTTTATTGCACCCATGTTGGATCAAATGCAATCTATATTCGAATATCTTCAAAAAGTGAACGGACTATACAGTGTGCCAATTATCGGGATTTTTCTATTAGGGATTACCACCAAGCACGTACCTGCAATCGCGGCAAAAGTGGGGATGATAGTGGGAATGGCTTCCTACGCATTTTTTACATTCATAAATATCCAGGATGTACCGGAAATCTTTGCAAATAGTGATGGGGATCTTCATTGGCTTCATGGTTATTTCATTAGTTTTGTGGGATCCGTTTTGGTCATGTTGATCATTGGGAAGCTTAACCCAAAAACGGCTAAAGAGATTGCCATCAGCGACCAGCGGGATCCAGCCCCAGTGGATATGACTCCTTGGGCATCTGCAAATAAAGCATCCATTGCTATTATGGGTGTGACTGTTGGGATTTACTTATTATTAGTATTGATTTCAAATTAATCTGGGTATGTATAAGTTCATGAAAAATATTTTATATATCAAAATATTCATGTCAGAATTGGCTTATTTTCCCCACTAATTTTCTGGAAATAAATAAACGATTGAGTAAGCAAATGAAAATAGCATTCATAATGATATTAATAATCGGTTTTCTTTTTGGAGCATCAAGAATGTTTAAGAAAGGAGAGGACGTTTTAAAGGTGGGTGATGTTGCGCCGGATTTTACGCTTTTATCACAGAATAAAAAGAAAGTAACGCTGAAGGATCATCGCGGGAAAAGAGTCGTGGTTTATTTTTTCCCTAAAGCCGATACTCCCGGATGAACGAAAGAAGCTTGCGGGTTCCGCGATGCATTCTCTGAATATAAAAAAGCAAATATTGTTGTATTTGGCATTAGTTATGATTCGCCAGAATCATTAAAATCATTTAAGAAAAAGCATGTGCTTCCATTTACATTTTTGTCGGATAAAGAAAAAAATGTATCCAAAGCTTATGGTACAAAAGGGAGACTATGGCCCAGCCGAGCTACGTTTGTTATTGGCCCAGACGGACTGATAGAAAAAATATACAAAAAAATAAATGTCAATACACATGCTGGAGAAATTCTTGACGACATTTTGGCAAAAAAGTAGTTTAGCCCTCGTATTACTTTTGGGTTTACTTCAAGCCCAAGAGTCCAATCAAATTTATGGATTTATCACCGACGAAAATTCTGGTGAGGTGCTTATTGGCGCTAATGTATTTATTCAAGAGACGGGTCAAGGGATGGCCACAGATATAAATGGTTATTATGTTTTATCAGAAATTGAATTGAATGAAGTGTCTCTTGTCGTCTCATATGTTGGCTATAAACGATTTGAACAGATTATCAGTTTTAAAGAACCTTCAATTAATCTTGATGTTTCAATGAAAGTAGAAGCTATAGAAATCTTTTCAATTGACGTTACCGCTGAAGAAATTGAAAGATTAAATAAAATTGAACCAAGTCGCGTAAATCTTTCCCCGCGAATGCTAAAAGCACAACCAGCTCTGGCAGAGCCAGATATCTTTCGAACTATACAGTCCCTCCCTGGCGTTCTTACTAACTCAGAATTTAGTACGGGGCTGATAATTCGAGGAGGCAATACGGATCAAAACCTAATACTCTTAGATGGGATAACAGTTTATAATCCTTCTCATATGGGAGGGGTTTTTTCCAATTTTATTGTTGATGCGGTTAAAGATGCAGAACTCATTAAAGGAGGATACAACGCAGAATATGGTGGTCGACTTTCTGCAGTTCTAGATATTACAAGCAGGGAAGGTAATCGAAATAAATTTGAAGGGACTTCAAGTATATCTTTATTATCCGCTCAAACCACATTAGAAGGACCCTTTTTGAATGGAGCTTGGCTTTTTTCTGGTAGGCGAACCTACTTTGACTTACTCCTACCAAAGATATTACCTGAAGAGACGGCAGCTGCCATTCCTCCTTACTATTTTTATGATCTTCAAGGACACATTTTTACTGATTTGAATGAAAAAGATCGTATTTCTTTTAGTTTTTATAATGGAATAGACGATTTTGCATTTAATGACCTTTCATTAAATGCTTACTGGGGTAACAAAACTGGAAGTTTTGCTTTCAGGAGAGTTTTTACCCAAAAATTGATTGGAAATTTTCTTTTAGCTAAGAGCAGATTCTTTACAAGATTTAGTTTGGGTGGAGACTTTGGTCTCAATAGCGAGAATTATATTGATGACCTTACTGCATCTGCAGATCTTTCTTACTTTTTAAGTGCGGATTTAAATATTATTTTTGGTGGCCAATTAAAAAATTACAAAATTAGTTATGAAAGTTCTTTTGGAGATAGCTCAACTTTTAATCTTCCTTATGAACCATCTGAAACTTCCATATATACCAAAGTTAAATGGAAGCCTAATAGCAAATTAATTGTTGAACCTGGCATTCGGATAAATACGTTTACAGCTCATGATCAATCTTTCTACCCAGATTTTCGTTTTGGGATGAAATACATTTTGAATTCGTCACAATTCATCAACTTGGCAGTGGGGAATTATCACCAGTTTATTGAAACTTTTCAAGATGATTATAATCCACCTTTCCTTGATAATTGGGTGGCAATAGATAATTCTGTTGATCCGGCTATGTCAACACAATATGTTTTAGGATATGAGCAATATATAGGAAGAGAATATAAACTTCAGGTAGAAGGATATTATAAAGATATTAAAAATTTGTTAACTTTTGAGGAAAAACGTGCATCCACTGATGGGCAACTTCCATCTGAAAATTTATCAGATTTATTAAAGCCTGCAGATGGATATGCTTACGGCTTAGAATTATTTGGACAGAAAACAGCAGGCAAACTTACTGGCTGGCTGGCTTATACGTGGTCAGTAAGTAGAAAAAAAATGGATGGGAATGAATACTTTACTAACTGGGATCGTAGCCATGTATTTAATGTTCTAGGAAGTTATCAGGCAAATAAAAAATATGAGTTGAACTGGAAATGGACACTGCAATCGGGTCAGGCATATACACCCATAAATGGATATTTTTTGGAGAACTTGCCTGGGAATCCTGAATTTCAATATCGAACAATTCCAGGCACAAGAAATGGCGGGCGTTACCCTGCTTATCATCGTTTAGATCTTGGTTTGGTACGTCATTCTAAATTTAGAAACACAAAATTTGATGTATTTTTACAAATAATTAATACTTATAACAGAAAGAACGTTTTTCGTTACGTTTATAATTTAGGTAGTATATATAATGGAATAGATGATGATGGTGATTGGGATGTGCTAAAACATGATAAAAATAAAAACAAACGACCTGATGTTGGTGAAACAAACGTTGATGAAGCCGATGAGGGTCGCATTCAAAGACAGGCCTTAAATATTTTTCCTATTATTCCAACTATAGGTATCACTTTTGAATTTTAAAACATATAAAAAGTTAATCGTTATTTCAGGATTGATATTTATTGGATGTGATATTCAAGATGTTGATTCGCCTTACATAGAAAGAATTACAGTTTTTGCAAATATTCAAGCTAATCTACCAATGCTCGATACACTTTTTGTTTCTAGAACTGCTTCGATTGATGAAAAAATTGATTCTGAACAACTTTGGATCTCTAATGCTATTGTCAAAATTTCAGACGGAAAGCAAATCGAAACCGCATTCCCAGTAACGGGAAGACCGGGCCGATACTTAACTCGAAAAGATTATTTCTATAGACCTGGAACAAAATACAATTTAACAGTGGAAATTGATGGGGAAACACTGACCGCTGAAACAACTACACCAGAAAAAATGGTGATTGAATCAGTGAAAGATGATGTATATAAATGTAAGGGTGAATCAATCCCCATACCGAATATAAATACTAATAATGTATCCTTCTCAGAGAATGGTATATCTCCAACTGGAAGAATTGATACTGTTTCTTATAGGTCAGGAGAATGTTTTACCGCTAGCTTTGCCTCATATCCATTTTTTCAAATTGACTTTAATGTTGAGGAATATAGTACTGTGCGTATTTTAAACCTGGCACTTGAGGCAGATAAATTGGGAATTGAACCAGAGGATATGGATTATAATAGTAATGGAATTAGAGACAGTTCATTTGTGAACTTAATATATGATACAACTCGTGTATACAAAATTTGGAAAGGAGAGTATTACCGAGATAAGAATAATAATCCTTATCGACAAAACCCATGGGTTTGGACCGTAGAAACTGCTCCAGTAAATATGAGTTGGTTATTTTTTAATTATTACGGACTTCAACTGATTATTTTTCAAGCAACAGATAATAATTATTATCAATACCTTAAAGGTGACCCATTAAATCAAAATATTTATTCACTACCCAATTCAAACATTGAGGGCGGTTATGGATTATTCTCCTCAACTTACGCCAGTTATTTCTTAGTGTATCTTAAACCAGAAGAAAAATGAAAAAACTATTTTTGGTATTAATAATTTTTGGAGGATGCGAAAAAGAATCCAACTCAAATCCAAAAGGATTGAAAACGGAAAATGTGATATTAATTACTCTGGATGGCGTTCGTTGGGAAGATTTGTTTTATGGCGCCGATAAAAAGATTGTACTTGATACCTTGTTCGTAAAAGATGTTGAAGCAACTTCTGCTAAATTTTGGTCTGAGGACTATCGTGAAAGACGAAAATTAGTTTTCCCTTTTTTTTGGAACACGATTGGAGAACAGGGTCAAATCTATGGGAATAAAGAACAGGGGAGCGTCATGCGATTGACCAACCCATATTGGTTTTCCTACCCAGGATATAATGAATTGTTAGTTGGCTTTAATGACGATAGTGTGAATAGTAATGAAAAAGAATGGAATCCAAATATCAATTTGCTTGAATTTTTGGATCAACAGGAAGGCTTTGAGGATCGTGTGGCCGCATTTGCTTCTTGGGATGTGTTTGACTGGATTATTAATACGGAAAGAAATGATTTTACTATTAATTCTGGCGGGTACCCATTTTATGATGAAAAGCTTACTCCAAAACAGCAGTGGCTCAACACATTTATTGAAGATGTTCCCTCTCCATGGTATGGCAGTGCTGTACGTTGGGACGCGTTTACGTTTGAATATGCTTTTGAATATTTAAAACTGAATAAACCTCGATTCTTATATATTTCTTTTGATGAAACGGATGAGTTTGCACATCAAAGAGAATATGACAAATATTTAAATACAGCCAACCGGTCTGATGGTTATATAAAAGCGATTTGGGATTGGACACAATCCAATGAAATGTATCGGGGTAAAACAACTATGATGATAACAACTGACCATGGTCGTGGAAGTTATGAACATGGTGCCTGGGGTTCACATGGCGATGATGTGCCGGGGGCTGAATTTCTATGGACAGCCATTATTGGTCCGGATACGCCTGCAATTGGTGAAATGACCAATACTGATACGATCGCTACCAGTCAATTGGCCACAACATTAGGCTATCTACTCGGCTATGATTTTATCAGCAACCAGCCCGTTGGTCATGTAGTTGATCCAATGGTTGGTTTGATAGAATAGACTATTTTATGGGGTACCTACCCCGTGAACCCATACCAATTGCCCCCCCAAATAAGCAGAAAAAGAAACTACAGCGACTAATAACAATAAAAAAGCGAATGCCAATTTGTCGATTCGAATGTCTCTCATATTCTTAAAGAATAATGTAATCCATGCGATAAAAAAAATGATGGATCCCCATACAACAATATTACCCATGAGTTCATGACGATTCATTAGTTCTATAATTTCGGATGAATATCCAACTTGACCGGCGTGAGCCATATCTTTTTCCCCCGCAATCGAAGCAAAAATACCAAAAAACGCAGCCATTCCAAGTAACCATAAACCAATGACTCTGCATATCCAATATGGGCGCCATAGTTGTATTGCATGAAGAATGAGTGCACCGTACAAAAATGCGATAGGAAAATGGACCAGTGTCGGATGAAGGGGTGTATTCATGGAAAAAATTAGTAAACATTCAAGGTTTAAAGGTATATTTCTTTTAGGAGCCATCAATAAAAACAATGGTTGTACCATTAGGAGGTTGTCATGAAAAAAATATTATTCAGTTTTATTGCGATTACTTCATTGAATGCCCAAGTCACATCTTCCCTTCAAACATGGGAAAACATTTTGCAAACACCGGAGATGTTGGCATATTTCGACGGCGTGTTTGAACATCTTGGAATTGTAGTGACGGAGACAAATGAACGTTTTACCATCCACCATTCTGGGACGCAGTTTAATTTTGAAAAAGGAATCAAAGATGGCGAAGTGGATTTTATTGTTCCTCTACAATCTCAAAATATTCAAAATATGGTAGCCCATGCAAAGGATGGGCAAATCGATAGTGCGGAATCATGGAGAATCGTTGATGTATTATTTACGCCTATGACAAAAGTCACACTCCAAACACCGGTTCTTGCTGTCAATTGGCGACGGAAAATGGCTGGCGTTGAGGATCTTATTCATGTTTATTTGATGAATCCTACCGGTGGTGAAGCGTCTAAGCACTCCCTCATTTATGTGAAGGACCAGTGGTTGGTAATCAAGGGATTGTATGGGAATCCACGGCGGACATATAGAATGTCGCCCGATGAGTCTTTAGAATATCAGAGAGTTATTTTTCGTGCCATTAAAAAAGATACATTTTGGGGATGGTGGCAATTTGGCAATTGGTATAAAGAATGGCGAAAAAAAGTATCCGTGACCCATTAATAATAAAAACCCCTCGGTATCGACGAAGATTTTTAATGTAGCCCGTAGGAGAATCGAACTCCTGTTGCCAGGATGAAAACCTGGAGTCCTAACCACTAGACGAACGGGCCATAATTGTGATTAATGTTCTAAGAACGGTGGCGAAATTATAGGATAAGGTGGATTAGCACCAAACCATATTCTATTATTTTTCAGAAATATCTAAAATATCCAGCAATTCGCCTCGTTCGTGGAGTTCCATTGTGATATCTGCGCCACCCACTAGTTTTCCATTGACAAATAGTTGAGGGATAGTAGGCCACCCAGAATGTTCTGATAATTTGACGCGAATCATGGGATCCTCGAGAATATTAATGTCTTGATAATCCACGCCGTAGTGATTGAGAATTTGAACGACTTGATTTGAAAAACCACACATGGGCATATCTTTCGTACCCTTCATGAATAGAGTGATTGCATTCTCGGAAATGTCTGATTTGATTTTTTCGATTAATTCCATTATTGATTCCTATGAATTATGTTTTACCCATTGCGTGGGCGAATATGTATTGAGTTGAAGCGCATGAATTTCTTTGGTTAAATGGTTTCCCACTGCTTTATACACTGTTTGGTGTTGTTCAACAAGGGAGAGACCTTCAAAGCTATCGCTAATCACAATAGCACTGAAGTGATCTTTCGTTCCGGTTGTATCCACCACTTCTACTTTAGCTTTGGGAATTCCCGCTTCAATTAATGTCTTTACTGCATTTGGTTCCATAAATTGCCTACAATTTTAGGGGCAGAAATTACAACGGTAATTAACAATATTATGTAATAATCATTATTGTATTTCAACAATTATTCCCAATTTCCTGTCTAATTATTGAGGAAAAAATGAAATTATATTCGTGGAATGTAAACGGCATTCGTGCCGCTGAGAAAAAAGGGTTTTTGGATTGGCTGGATGAAACTCAGCCTGATATAGTTTGTCTCCAGGAAACAAAAGCAAGAGTAGATCAACTGAGTTCATCCCTCATTGAAGACCATGGCTACCATACATATTGGCATTCAGCAGAAAAAGCCGGTTATAGTGGCGTAGCAACGTATTGTAAGTATGAACCGCATTATATTCAGGAAGGATTGGGTATAGACCGGTTTGATGCGGAAGGACGTGTATTAATTACGGAGCACGATGATTTTTTACTTTATAATATATACTTTCCCAATGGACAAAGGGACCATGGACGTCTCCAATATAAATTGGATTTTTATGATGAATTATTACCTGTAATTAATGAACAAGTGGATAATGGTACAAATGTGGTTGTAACCGGAGACTGGAATACAGCCCACCATCCCATTGATTTAGCTCGGCCAAAGAATAATTTAAAAACATCTGGGTTTATGCCCATAGAACGGATGCGTTTGGATACTTATGAATCTCATGGGTGGGTCGACACATTTCGACATTTTCATTCGGAGCCAGATCGATATTCTTGGTGGTCATATCGGTTTGGTGCTCGGGATCGAAATGTAGGCTGGCGTATTGATTATTTTTTTGTAAATGAAGGCTTTGTAGATCAAGTGGAAGATGCGGATATTCATGATGATATTATGGGCTCTGACCATTGCCCTGTCTCACTCACATTAAAGGGAGAAGGTATTTAATGCAAAAAGCAGATATTGTAAAAGACTGGATTAAACGATATACTGGAACATCATCGGATGAATTTGGGGATTGGATTCTATTAACCAATTTTCAGAATTACGTGGACAAATTCGCAGAAAAGTATGGTGTGGATACAAAGGGGAAAGAAGGACCCATGACCTCGGCAACCAACAACGATGGTGTTAGTATCATTAATTTTGGAATTGGCAGTGCTAACGCGGCTACAGTCATGGACTTGCTGTCTAGCGTCAAACCCAAAGGTGTCTTATTTTTAGGGAAGTGTGGTGGATTGAAAAAATCGACGGATATTGGTCATTTTATTCTACCAAGTGCTGCGATTAGGGGCGAAGGGACGGGAGATGACTATTTCCCAAAAGAAGTTCCGGCAATGCCTTCTTTTAAAATTCATAAGCATGTATCAGAATTATTAGTCAATCAGGAATTAGAATATCGAACAGGTGTGATTTATACCACCAACCGTCGTGTGTGGGAGCACGATGATGAATTTAAGAATTATTTAAGGAAAATTCGTGTATTGGGAATAGATATGGAAACGGCAACATTATTTCTCGTAGGATTTGCCAATGGAATAGAACGGGGAGCGCTTCTTTTGGTTTCGGATGTTCCCATGACCCCTGAAGGAGTTAAAACTGAAGATTCAGATAAGGCAGTGACTAAAAAATGGGTGGATCTCCATTTAGAAATTGGAATGAAATCCATGGAGAGTATCGGTAAAGAAGGGGAACAGATAAAACATTTTACCTATTAATGGGGAAACTAACTATTCGATCATTAAATCAACTGCAATTCCATCTGCAAAAGCGAATCCCGTGGGCGTGAGTTTTAAACGGTTGTTTTCTATGATATAAAAATCTCCCCATTTTGATTGATTCTGTTTAATTGAATGATAAACGGCGTCAATGTGGGAAGGTGGAATATTTGATAGATTTATTCCGTCCCGAATTCGTAATCCAAATCCAATTATTTCATTGGTCCGATCCTTATCGAATAATTTATAATGGTCCTGGCGGGGTAATTCTCTTTCATTTAATTTTTTAATATACCCATCTAAATTCCGGATATTCGAAAAGCGATGTTGTCCATCAAATCCATGGGCCGATGGGCCAAATGCCATATAGGGATCAATTTCCCAATAATGGAGATTATGTCTGCATTCTCTTTTTGATTTTGACCAGTTAGAGATTTCATATTGCTCGTATCCATTTTCACCCATAATGAATTGAGTCCATTGGTAATATTCAGAACTCTGGTCATCACAGGGCATGGTAATCAATCCTCGATTCACATATTGAAATAATTGAGTATTCTCTTCCACTGTTAGCGAATAGCAAGAAATATGCTCCGGATTCAAATCTATAATTGTATGCAAGTCCCGTTTCCAAATATCCAAAGTTTGTCCGGGGATATTAAAGATGAGGTCAAAATTGATATTGTCATATCCAGCTTTCCGGGCTGCATCAAATGTAGTAAATACTTCTTCGGGTCCATGAATCCGAGTTAAAAATTGGAGTAGATTGAGTTCCAATGATTGCACACCTATAGATAATCTGTTTATGCCAAGTTCGCGAAATGCCTTTAATCGTTCAATGGGCGCCTCGCCAGGATTAGCTTCAATTGTGAATTCTGTTACATGGGATAAATCAAATTTGTTATCCAATGTTTGTATCATTTTTTCAATATGTTTTGGGTTTATTAAACTTGGTGTGCCGCCACCAATAAAAATCGTATCAATGGTCCAGTCGCTTGCATGGATTTCACATAATTCGATTTCTTTCAGAAGCGCGCCAAAAAAGGCCGGCATGTCTGAGTCTCTATCCGCGACGGAATAAAAATCACAATACATGCATTTAACCTTGCAAAATGGGGTGTGGATATAAATGCCAGCCGTTTGCATTGGCCGAGAAATTTATTCAGCTAAACTGTGAATATCATCCCGAATCAGGATGAGAATGGCCGACTGGGGGACAATAAGGTAATCTTCATTTTCGATTTTTATTTCGATCGATGCTTTATTTAGGAATAAAGCAATATCACCTATGTCAGCCTGGGTGGGTATATATTTAACAGATCCACCATCGCTCATTGACCAAGGTTCATCCAGATTATCTTCCGGATTACCCAGAGGTATCCCCGGACCCACTTCTACCACCACACCACTGAAGACTTCTTGTTTCTCAACTACGCTGGGCGGAAGGTATAAACCCGCTTTAGATTTCTTTTCACCTCTATCAGGGCGAATCAATACGCGATCGCCCACCACAAGTATTTGTTTATTTTTGCTATGCATAAAAGAAATTAGGGTAATTCAAACAGTTTGAGCAAGAAGGATGAAATGATTGAATTATGTAAGAAAAGAAACCGAAATTTATAGCATGAAAATAAAGATAGTTGAAACATCTGCAGAAAAGGAAGCGGTGCTCGATATTCGAAGGACTGTTTTTATTCAGGAACAAAAAATACCTGAACCCATTGAAATTGATGAAAATGAAGAGAAAGCCACCTATGTATTGGCCACGATAAATAAACGTCCAGTGGGTACATTTCGTTGGCGGAAAACGTTTAAAGGTATAAAATTAGAACGTCTTGCTGTTTTACAAGAGCACCGTAAACATGGAATTGGCGGTCAATTAACTCAGTTTGTAATTGATCAAATTGGTGATGAGGACAAAATTTATTTGAATGCGCAGGAGAATGTTATTCATTTTTATAGTCGCCGAGGGTTTCACCCAGTTGGATCAATTTTTAAAGAGGCGGGAATCCCACATCAAGAAATGACCTTTATTAGAGAATCTATTAATAAATGAATAGGTAAAAGCAGTCGTTTTTAAGTAATAAATTCCCACTTATATTCTCTTTGATTTCAATCATTCAAAAGACTAAGAAATAAACGCAATGTCAGGTTCAATCTATAGGCGTATGGGACAACTCTTGTTCCATTTCTGGCCATACATCCTCATCTCGTCTCTATCCGCGATCATGTTTGTATTGTTAAATAGTGCATCGATCTGGCTAACAGCATCCTTGATTAACAATATTTTATCGGACTTTGATCAAATTGTGAAATCTCAGGCCGAATGGGCAGGTAAAGTAGGATTGACGCTCAATGAAAAGCTGAAATATTGGACCAATGTATTGATCCTCAGAGAAACGCCTTTGGCATCGCTCAAAGTTTTATGCTATTCTATTTTGACTGTATTTTTCACAAAAAATATATTTTTATATATCAAAAATATCCTTCTAAGAATTGTTGAATTAAAGTTAGTTAAAGAAATTCGAGACAGTTTGTATATCCATATACAATCCTTATCTCTGGGCTATTTTAATAAGAAACAAACCGGTTCAATCAGCTCAATTGTGATAAATGATGTTGAACAATTACAAAGAGCACTGGGGGTGGTTTTCCAACGATTATTTGTTGAACCCGTCAACATCCTTACCTTCGTTGGTTTGCTTTTTATTATTAGTTGGAAACTGGCATTGATTGCCATAATTATTATTCCGTTGGCTGGAATAGCAATCATTGGAATTGGTCGGAGTATTCGCAGAAAATCCCGTCGAACGCAATCCAAAATTGCTGAAATAATGCAAATTCTTACGGAAACATTATCTTCAATCCGAATTGTAAAAGCTTTTGTTAATGAAAAGGAAGAAGTCAAAAAGTTTACCCGTAAGAGTGAACACTATTTCAAACTGCTTTTACAACGGGCACGGCTCGATTTAATAGCAGGGCCTATTACGGAAAGTTTTGGTGTAATCATTGGTGTTGTATTGTTGTGGTTTGGCGGAATGGAAGTATTGGCTAACCGTGGTGTGAGTGCAGAAGATTTCATTCGATTTATATTAATTCTCTTTTCAATATTGGGTCCCATTAAGCAGATGAGCAATGTCAATATCAAAATTCAGATGGGCGCTGCATCTGCCGAACGCATTTTTGGATTATTGGATACACCACTCGAAATTACCGAAAACCCCAATCCAGTTGATTTAGGGGTGTTTAAATCATCAATCGAATTTAATAATGTTCATTTTGAATATAATGATGGAGATGATCGGGTTTTAGATGAGGTGAGTTTTACCATCAAAAAGGGTGAAGTTGTCGCTTTGGTGGGTCCCAGCGGTTCTGGTAAATCAACCATCGCTGATTTAATTCCACGATTTTATGATGTTTCAAATGGGTTTCTTGAAATTGATGGACATAATGTTCGTAAAATATCTTTATCCTCTCTTAGGGGGAATATGGGGATTGTAACGCAAGAAATCATGCTGTTTAATGATACGATTCGGAATAATATTGCTTATGGTCAACCAAATGTAAGTGAAAATGCCATTCGGCAAGCTGCAGATGCAGCAAATGCGACTGCTTTTATTGAAGAAACACCCAATGGATTCGATACAATGATTGGTGAGCGCGGTGTGAATTTATCTGGTGGCCAAAAACAACGACTTGCCATTGCCCGGGCACTTTTAAAAAATCCGCCGATTCTTATTTTAGATGAAGCCACATCTGCTTTGGATACAGAGTCAGAAAAAATGGTTCAAAGAGCCATTGAAGTATTAATGAAAGACCGAACCGCATTGGTCATTGCCCATCGTTTATCTACCGTTCAAAATGCAGATAAAATCATTGTGCTGGAAAAAGGGAAAATTATAGAGGTAGGTTCACATACAGATCTTTATAATAAAGGTGAACTTTACAGGCGATTATATGACATTCAATTTGAATAAAGAACTTCTATGGAAAAAAAATTAAATATATTTTTTAGTAACTCAATCTCGGCCCATAAATGGGGCGGGGGAGAGAAATGGATGATTACAGCAGCTTGTGGTCTTAAAAACCGTGGGCATGGAGTGACTGTTTCGGGAAAAGCAAATTCCGTTTTTTTGAATAATGCTGTGGAAGCGGGGCTCGATATTATTCCCCTTAATATTTATGCAGATTACAGCCCATTAAAAATCTGGTATACAAAGCGTGTTCTCCAAAGGAAACAAGTGGATGTGATCATGTTAAATTTAAATAAGGATATTCGCGTGGCAGGGATTGCTGCACGAATGGCGAATGTACCCGTTATCGTAGCCCGAAATGGCATCCAGCTATTTTCTGATAAATGGAAACATAAAAAAACCATTGGGCTTGTGGATGGCATTATTACTAATTCAGAATCAATTAAAAATGCCTACAATGGTTTCCCTTGGATGGATAAAGAGAAAACAACGGTGATTTACAATGGTTTAAAAATGAACGGTGCCGTTAAGCCAGCTGACGTTCAAACTATTTGGAATATACCTAAAGACCATTTGGTTTTTGTTGCTGCGGGCAGATTAACAGGACAGAAAGGATTTGATTTACTGATTGAAGCCACCCGCCGAATGAATGGAAAACATCAGCCGTTTACACTATTGATTGCAGGAATGGGTAAAGATCGTAAATCACTTGAAAAACAGATTGCAGAAAGTGATTTAAACGGTCATGTGAAATTAATTGGTTTTCAAAATAATCTTTCTGCTATTCTCAAAGCAGCCGATTATATCATTATGCCTTCAAGACAGGAAGGAATGCCAAATGTTGTGATGGAAGGTATGGCCCTTGGGAAACCGGTTTTAGCTGCAAATGTTAATGGTGTCCCCGAACTGATGTCCCATCGTAAAACAGGATTTATTTTTAAGTCGATGAAGGTAAGTTCAATTTGTGAAGCAATGGCATTTGTAATGAATCATCATGGCAGCGAGGAAATAGCCAATTGGGGTATTGCAGCTAAAAAACATGTAACGGATCACTTTACGTTGGATACTATGATTGACCGGTTGGAATCCTATTTTTATGAGCAATATGCCCAGACACACCGTTAGCCAGGCCCGTTCTTTTAAAGAAAATCCAAGACATTACCCTCGAAAATTTCAAGTGGGGGTATATAATACTTTTTCAAAACGCCTTCCATACCACCCTTTACCATCGAAGCCTCAAAGAATCCTGATTCAAGCTCAGGAAAAAATTGGAGATGCCATATTATTATTTCCGATTATAAGTGGATTAAAAAAACAATTTCCATCATCCATCATCCATCTTCTTTGTTCAACCAAAAATAAGCACATATTTGAATCACATAAAGATGTGAAAAAAATAATGGTGTATCGTTCCGGATACAGTTTTTGGCAATCCCTTAAGGAAACACATTACGACCTATTTTATAACCCAAAAGATCATCCTTCAATTACAGGAATTAATATTGCAAAAAAAGTCAGAGCAGATGTGAAAGTATGCATTGCTGACCGAAGACAGGAACAATATTACAATTATGGGATAACTGTAAATCAGTCAAATCATATTTTAGAAAAAAATGGCGCTATTCTCCGGGCTTACGATTTTGGTTTTAAATTGGAACCTACCATACCCAATGTCTCATTAACCGATCCAAAAGAAAAAAACCATATTTCAATAAACTTATCAGCCGGGAGCAATACCCGAAAATGGCCATTAAACAATTGGATATCTTTGATAGATTTTATCATCAAAGAAAATGAAGAAATTGTGATTAATTTATTTAGCTTTGGTAAAGAAGTGAAACAAGGCCAAAAATTAAAAGATCGATATAATTCATTTATAAAATTATGCCAAATTGATTCCATCCTTGATGCGGGGCCGATTATTCAAAAGTCATCCCTATTAATTTCCCCCGATACAGCAATGGTTCATATTGCAGATGCAGTGGGGACGCCAATTGTAGGGTTATACTCTGGGGATGATCGAAATGTGGCAAGATATCGTCCTTATTGGATGAAACATAGAATTCTTCAGTCTCCCTCATTATCCATTCAGAATATTGAACCATCCGAAGTTTTCCATGCATTAAAAGAATTGATGAAAGTAAATGCCTAAAGTTCTTTTCGAAAACCATCATCTTTATTATTTGCCTAATTTCATTCCCATTATAGAAGAAATGCGCCGGAGGGGTGAATATGAAATTGTGGCTTCTATTCCATCGATAATGGACCAAAAAGAGAAAGATATATTTCACGCTGCATGCAAAAAATTAAGTATAGACACTGTATCTGACATTGATGAAGAATCACGTATTCGTATATTAAAGCAGAAGAAATTTGATGTTGTTGTGGTCGGAAATGTTGGTCAGCTTAAACCCATTGTTAATGATGATGCATTGGCTGTTATGGTTTATCATGGGATTGGATTGAAACAATCTTACTATAATGATATTGATAAACGAATTGATTTGCGTGCAGTTGAATCAGAATCTCGGTTACTGGAATTAAAATCTCATGGCCATAATAATTTAGTACTTACAGGATTTACCAAATGTGACCCCCTTGCATTTAACACAGCATCTAATGAATATAATTTGGAAAAATTCGGATTGAATCTCAATCAAAATACAGTATTATACGCTCCTAGTTTTTATCCATCTTCCCTGGATGATTTGGCACCAATATTGGAGAAAGTTAGTTATGAAATCAATATAATTATTAAGCTTCATAATTTCAGTTGGTATCAGGATCGATACATTTATCAAAGTAAGAAAATGAAAAAAATAGCCAATGAGTTTCCAAACATATATTTAGCCCCGCCTGAAGATTATAATATAATTCCTTATTATAGTTTGGCAGATTTACTTGTTTCAGATATTTCTTCAACCTTGTTTGAATTTCTGTATTTAAATCGCCCGATCATTATGGCGGAATGTGTTAAGCTTAGGTTAAAACATCGTATTTTTAAAAAACGATTTTTTAAAAAAATGGATTTAGAGCGGATGGAAGATATTAATTTTGGTTTTCGACTTACAAACCCGGAAGATTTACCTGCACTCGTATATCATGCTCTTGAGTATCCGGATGATAAAGCGACTGAACGTTTTATTGCGCAAACCGATTATCTATATAAAGTCGATGGTCAAGCAGCCGATCGTTTGGTAAATGCAATTGAAAAAAAATTGACGGGAATTTCAAATTGAGGATTGGTGTGTTTTGTCCAAACTGGGTGGGCGATTCTGTCATGGCATTACCATTTTTAACTGCCTGTAAACAAGAAAATCCTGAATCAACACTCTTGGTTATATGTAAATCTTGGGTTGCACCTATTTTTGAGAATAATCCATTTGTTGATGGCATCGTTTCATTTCAAAAAAAAGATTTAAATGGGTATCGATCTACCCATAGTTCTGGTCAAAGTTTAAGGGCTCTTGATTTAGATTACTTTTATTTATTGTCTGATTCTTTTCGTTCAGCTTATTTGGCTAATAAATCGGAATCAATTCAACGGATAGGATATCCTGGCCAAGGCAGATCTGGGTTTTTGACTCAAATAATTCCGAGACCAATTCGAAAGATACATCGAACCGAGCAATATTTAGGCTTATTGAATCGTTATTCTGGGGAAATAAATCTTGAACTGTCGAGTATTCAACTATTTGATGAAGAAAAATCGTGGGCCAAAGATCAATTAAATCAGTTAGGCTTCTTAAAACCCATAGCATTTTTCCCATTTAGTGTTGCATCCTCGCGATCAATACCTCAAATAAAAGCATTAGAAATCGTTGAAAAAACGACTGAACCTATCGTTGTCTTTGGTGGAAAAGGAGATCAGGAGAGAGCGGAAATATTGGTTTCAGCCTCCCCAAAAAAGAATATAGTTACGGTGGCAGGGCATTACAATTTGAGAGAAAGTATGGCTTTGATTTCAGAATGTAAAGGTGCAATTGCTTCCGATAGTGGGTTGGGGCATATTTCACTAAATTTGGGTGTACCAACTGTTTCACTTTTTGGTGCTGGAGATTCTGATATTACTCGACCACTTGGAGCTATCAGTAGAATTATAAATGAGAATGTTGAATGTAGCCCTTGTTTAAAAAATAAGTGTGATAATAGAGACGACCCTCTTTTATGCCTAAATGAGGTCAGGCCTGATTTGCCTTGGGAAGTGCTAAATGAATTACTGGGTAAGACTAATCCTAATGGGGGTTAGAAAAATGTCCCAGGTTTTTTTGGACTTTTTTTAACAATTCTTTTGTGATTTGTGTATAGTCAACACCTTCAATACTGGATATTGGTTTATCCAAAATCGTTTCGAGGTTCCCGGCTTCGATTTTCCCTTTAGATAATGTGAATTCTAATTTCCAATCCGAATCAGCGATTAGGAACTTTTTTGGACGGTTTTTTATTTCACATTCCTGCACAATAGCAAAATCTAAATCTTTATTATATTGTAATAGAGATTTTCCTGAGAACAGTTGATTGTTCGGAATGGAAACCCCCATAAAATCCATAATAGATGGCATAATGTCTGCATGGCTTGTTACTTTGTAATTGGATTTCAAGATTCCCGGTAGATGCATTACAAACGGGGTTGAAGATTGAACATTTTTTAATGAATATGAATGTGCAAAACGACCGAATTCATTGAATTCTTCTCCATGATCTCCCAGTATAACTATAATCGTATTTTCAGATTGCCCACTTTCTTTGATTGCATCCGTTATCTTGCCAATAAGGTGGTCGGCATAAAAAGCACTGTTTTTATACCGATTAAAAACCAAGTGGGATTCTTTTTGAAGTTCTGGCTCATATATTTGATAATGCCGGTCAATGTATGGCTTGAACTTGCCAAATGATTCGGGGAAATAATAATTATAGTGTGTAGAATAAAACCAAAGGTAACTCATTGAAGGTGTTGAGGGTTCTCGACTTTTAAAATTGGTTAAAAATTTATCTACCATCATTTCATCCCATTTATATAAATCACTACGTTTCACCATAGGGTGACCTAACCCGCCACCGTATCCCGTGAATTCGTAAACGTTGTCAACTGCATCAGTAAATATATGTTTATTCATATCTGAATAGCCTAATGCTGTTGTGGTATATACATCAATATTATATCCAAGATGATCTAAAATAGTCAAAGCGGTCGGTTGATATTCTGCTTTGTATGATGGATACCAGTAAAATGGTGTCATACCAGTTAGTATACCAAAAGTGCCATTGCCAGTACAATTGCTATTACTGAAATGTCGGTCGCTGGAGATCCATTCACGACTAAGCCGGGAAAGGTTTGGCATAATTTCTGGTATTTTCATGTCTGATCGCAGGCTTTCGAAAACTAGAAATACAATATTGACATTGGTTTTTTCTGCAGTAATGTTTGATATATTCCGCTTGAATTGACTCTGAGCTAAAAGGAAATCATTTTCAAAATTCCATGTAATTTTTGCTGCTTCTCTTTCGGAATCTGGTGACGTATGAATAATGGGTTTCCATACTTTGCTCATTTTAAGAACGGTATAAGAGGGGATAGAGGCCCAATATCCATTAATTCTTTCTCGATCCGTGTAGTGGAAATAGGAGAATAACAATTTTTCTACCATTGATAAATAGATTAATATTTTAAATGCTATTTGGATATTTTGAGAGGTGAGTTCTGATCCTTTATTTCTTTTATTTTCAAATACCCAATTAGAAATAAATAAAGATATCCATACCCAAATACAAATGCCAAAGATTTGAATCCCTAGAGAAAAAAGGTCAGATGATCGTACGCCTAAATCCTGCATGACACCAGTTTCAAAAAGTATTCCAAATAATTTTATATTAAAATGATCCCGATATATTGCGAGCACCTTGGCGTCAATTCCTGTAAATATATAGGTGAAGACTAAAAGGGAACTGGCCAAATACCTAAATTTATTTTCGTCTGATTTAAATAACTTAGAAATTCCTTTGGTAAATGCTTTAATGGTAATGATTAAAAAAAGAGGCGTATTCACGGCCATAATAATTTGGAATACACCCATTTCACCATGACTTAAATACAGAGATGTATTTACAATATAAATCGTTAATCCCAGCCAATTTAGAATATAGAAAATAGTTAATCGTGTCATTTTGTTACTTTTATTTATGGTTGAATTTAGGATAAACAAATTAAGCGGATAAATTAATATCATGACAATAACTATCAGCGTTAATTTCTCAGCTTATGAAAGCTGTAATCCTAGCTGCTGGTGTCTCTCGCCGGCTTTATCCCATGACATATGAAATGCCAAAATGTCTGATTGAGGTGGGTGAGAAACCTATCTTAGACCATCAGCTTATTGCATTACAATCAGCTGATGTCAATGACATCGTTTTGGTGGTGGGTTATTACCGGGAGGCGATTATTAATCATGTTCAAACAAATTTCCCGGATATGAATATTGAATATGTGATAAACCACCATTATTTTGAGACCAATACAGCATATTCGTTGGAACTTTGCAAAGACGCGATAAATAATCAATCATTTATTTTGATGAATGCGGATGTGCTATATCCCAAGGAAGTATTGAATCGCGTAATTCACGCCAACCATGGTACATCTTTAGCCGTAGAAATCAAATCTTGTGGAAGAGAAGAGGTTAAGGTCATCGAAGGTGATGGCAATCGATTGGTTGCCATAGGAAAAGAATTGATTGAAGATAATGCATTGGGTGAATTTATTGGTGTTGCAAAATTTTCTGCTAAGTTTTCAACTGCCTTTGGAGATTCACTTAACCGTCTTATTTCTGCGGGTGGTACAGCCGATTACTTTGAAGTCGCCATTCACCCTCTCATGTCAGAATATCCAGTCTATTATGAAGATGTATCCGATTTGCCTTGTATTGAGATTGATTTTATTGAGGACCTGAAAAAGGCCCGCGAACTTGTCAAGTCTGACTGGTTCAATTAATTCCCCCTGTGTTTCCTGATTATCTGATTTTTGATTTTGACAGTACCTTCATCACAGGGGAGTTGTTAGAAGAGTTTGCTCGTATTACCTTAAGGAATCATCCAAATAGTTTGGAACATTTAGCCGAAATTAATGAATTAACCCATGCGGGGATGGAAGGGAAAATACCGTTTGATGAATCATTGTCAAGGCGTATGCGCCTATTGGAAGGATCAAAACAAGATGTTCAAGAAGTAACAGAAGTTTTAAAAAAACAAATCACACCTTCAATTGAGCGTAATAAAAAATTTATCCATAATAATGCACAAAATATCTTTATTCTATCTGGTGGTTTTAAAGAAATAATTGTTCCAGTCGTATCAGAGTATGGAATTCTGGATGAACATATTTTTGCCAATGATTTTATTTATGATTCAGATGATGCAATTATTAAAGTAGATCCTAAAAATATAATGGCCACAGGAAAAGGAAAGGTTGCCCAAGCTAAGGTTTTAAATTTTAGTGGAGATGTCCATGTGATTGGTGATGGGTTTACAGACTATCAAGTCAAATCTGAAGGACCGGGGACTTCATTTTTTGCATATATTGAAAATGTAAAAAGAAATAATGTTTGTGATGTGGCTGATATTATTTTAAATAATTTTGATGACTATATTTCGTATCTAATGGATTAATCAAATTTTACATTGGCCTATTTATATATTAAATTCTATTTCAATATACACGAATATTATAAGGGGGTCATATGCTACATAAAATATTATCCGAAAAAATCCCAATTTGGCAGGATGAAATTCGATCTGTTATTCAAGAAAAAGGTAATCAAAAAGTAGGAGATGTTATTGTCTCCCAACTTTATGGTGGGATGCGTGGTATAAAAGGCCTTACTTGCGAAACTTCTGCAGTTTCAGCAGATAAGGGGCTTATCATTCGAGGATATCCTCTACTAGATATCACTCATATTTCACCCGAAGAAGTATTTTACCTTTTATTAACCGGTGATCTTCCTAATGATGATCAATTATCTGATTTACAAGCACAGTTGAGATCTCATCAAAATATTCCAGATTATATTTGGAAAATATTAGAAGCTATGCCTAAAGATTCCCACCCCATGACTATGCTGACAGTGGCGATCCAAAGTATGCAAGTGGATAGTCTGTTTGCCAGTAAATATGATGAGGGAATTCCAAAATCAGATTATTGGAAGTGGACATTAGAAGATGGCATTCGGTTGGTGGCAAAAGTAACGGGAATAGCAGCAGGTATTTATCGCCTCCGCTTTAATAAAGGCGATAGGATCGCACCTGATAATAGTATGGATTGGTCGGGTAACTTTGCCCATATGATGGGAATTGAAGGGGACGATTTCAAGAAATTGATGCGGCTTTACTTAATGCTTCATTGTGATCATGAAGGCGGAAATGTAAGTGCATTCAGTGGTTTAACTGTTGCGTCTGCATTGTCCTCACCATATTTATCTGTTGCGGCAGGTCTAAATGGATTGGCCGGGCCACTCCATGGACTGGCAAACCAAGAATGTCTCAAATTTGTTTTGGAGGTACGAGATCACTTTAATGGTGCACCGTCTCAAGAAGAAATGAAACAGTTTTGTTGGGATCGATTAAATAATGGTCGAGTCATCCCTGGGTATGGTCATGCTGTACTTAGATGCCCAGACCCACGGTATACTGCCTTTATGGAATTTGGGAAAGAACATATTAAGGATGATGATGTTTTTTCTATTGTAAGTACATTGTTTGATGTTGTTCCGCCAGTACTACAAGAACAGGGGAAAGCCAAAAATCCCTGGCCCAATGTGGATGCAGCATCCGGATCACTTCTCTATTATTATGGCTTAACTGAATTTAACTATTATACAGTGTTATTCAGTATTTCTCGAGCCATGGGGATGATTTCTCAAATGGTGATTAATCGTGCCATGGGAATTCCCATTACCCGTCCAAAATCCGTAACGACGGAATGGATAAAGTCTAATACATAGATCGCTTCTTACAACCTTTTTAATTAATGAATAATCTTATGCGGGTTTTAATTTCGCTTGTGGCTGGGTCTATCCTTCTTTTTGGAAAGGCCAACTTTACCCGAAGTCAATTTGATAAATATCAAAAAAGTGATGGGCGAGTAAAAGCATGGATATATTTTATTGATAAAGGTGATAAGACCTCTACTCTTTTAAAAAAAGCTGATGTTCAATTCAGCCAGAGAATAATTAATCGACGTCAAAAAGTGGGGATTTATGAATCCACATGGTTTGACATTCCTGTAAATGATTCTTATATAAGGAAAATTACTCAACCCAATATCAGGATTCATCACACCAGTCGATGGTTTAATGCAGTTTCTGTTTCAACTACCATAAATGAGTTAGAATATATTGCTCAATTGGATTTTATTAAATCAATTCAACCAGTAAATCGCTATAATAAACCAATACCAATTCCAGAGAAATTTGATGATAAACCAACTTATTCAAAAAGTAAAATTATTGGGTTGGATTATGGAAATTCTAAAGAACAAATCGAACAAATAAAGGTGGACAAAGCCCATGCTGCCGGTTTTTATGGCCAAGGTGTTAGGATTTTAATGATGGATACGGGCTTTGATACCAGCCATGCTATTTTTGATTCTTTAACAATTATCGCGCAAAAAGATTTTATTGATGGAGATTCGGTGGTTAAAGATGAAGCAGGTAAAGATCCAAATGGTCAACATAATCATGGCACATATACGTGGTCTACATCAGGTGGATATGCTCCGGGTGAACTCATTGGTCCTGCATTTAAATCTGAATTCTTATTGGCAAAAACAGAACGGGTAGATGAAGAAATCCAGCAAGAGGAAGATGATTATGTAGCTGGCTTAGAATGGGGAGAATCTTTAGGCGCTGATGTGGTTTCTACATCCTTGGGTTATTTGGATTGGTATACCTGGGAAGATATGGATGGTAATACGGCTGTCACAACAAAAGCCGTTGATATTGCTGTTTCACTGGGCATGGTTTGTGTCACGGCGGCCGGCAATGAAAAGGGCGGAGAATGGAACCATATTATTGCACCGGCGGATGCCGATTCTGTTATTGCGGTTGGTGCCGTGGATAAAGATGGTGAAATTGCTACATTCAGTTCCCGCGGCCCCAGTTATGATGGACGGATCAAACCTGAATTATGTGCCCTCGGCGTTAAGACTTATTGTGCTCGCCCCGGGAGTAAATATCCGTATGGAAATGTTAGTGGTACCTCTTTGGCAACACCATTGGTTGCCGGTGCGGCTGCAGTACTCTTGAGTGCCCATCCAGATTGGACACCAATGATGGTTCGGGAAGCATTAATGGGTACTGCATCTCGTTGGTTAATCCCAGATAATGATTATGGATGGGGAATAGTTGATGTATGGGCCGCTATTAACTATGGAAATTTCACTACGAGCGTAAAAGATGAAAACTTTATACCGAATGAATTCTCAATTGTAAAGGCTTATCCGAACCCGTTTAATCCGGAAATTAATTTTAAAGTAAATGTGGGAAGAACAGGAGCAATATCGCTCTCGATCCTGAATTTATTGGGACAGCCGGTTGCTCAGGTTCATAGCGGAAAAGTTTTGTCTGGGATTCATTCTTTAAAATGGACACCTGTAAATATCCCAGCCGGAATATATTTTGTTAAATTAGATTATGGCGCTGGGACTGAAATAAAAAAAATTACTTATCTGAAGTAAATTATAAATTCGTCCAATCTTAAAATCGATTGGGTTGGCGCCCAAGGGAAATGGTCATTCTTTCTATTAATAAATGAGAATTTAGTCCGTAAATTCAACCTGAAGGAGAATAATGTTATGACAAATGATTTTGATGATGAATTAAAACGAATGGATGAATTGGAACAGGCATCCGATGCACCAATTAATAAGGCATTATCTTTAGAAGATACAATTTCCAGTTTAGAATTAAGGAACCACCCTGTTGTCCAATCTGGGTCGACGCTAAAATTTGTAATAGATATTTTACGTGAGAAAAAAGTGGGTGCGGTTATGGTTGAATCTAGTCGGGAAATTGTGGGCGTCATGACGGAGCGAGATTTTCTACTCCGCGCCATATCAAAAGGGTTGGATATGAATAAAGAACGCATTGAGGATTATATGACAGAGAATCCAGAAACATTAAATGCGGAGGATCCCATTGCTTTTGCCCTTAACAAAATGCATGTGTTTGGTATCAGACATATCCCGATTCTGAATCAGGATCAATCAATCTATGGATTAATTTCGGTTAAAGATATTATTGCCCATATTGGGAACTACTTTTCAGAACAAATATTAAATTTACCGCCTCAACATGGCAGAAGTGCATTGGATCGGCCAGAAGGAGGATAATATTCCCTCGGGATATATTATTATTTTTTCTATCATTCCGTCTTAGTTTTTCATCATGACACGGCTCATTTTTACCAGTTTGTGTTTTCTGATAATGTTTGGATGCGCATCCCACCCCACAATCAACCCCCATTTGCCGGAAGCGGGAAAAGTTAAAAAGGGATATGCTCTATCAACAGAAAATGTGTTTCCCTATCTATGGGTCAGAAAAGGGTTATCCGATAAAAGTGAAATTGGTTTTCGCCTCGGTTTACCCATTTATGGTACAGGTGTCGATTACAGCCGTGTTTTGTATCAAAAGGACAATAAATGGGATATGATCAATTTGGCTTGGTCTGTGAATCCAAATTTTAATATGGATGGTACTTACTATAAATTCAAGACTAAAAAAGGGAATGACGGCTTTCTAAAATCTCGTTGGTGGGGTATTCGGGGAATGATCATTCGAAATGGCATTACAAATCATACAAGCAATCGATTTGGCTTGCTAATGGGGTTTCAGGGAAATCCGAGATGGGGAATAGAACTCGGTTATTTTCATGACCCAACAGCTATGCCGATTACAGAGATTTTCAACCCAAAATGGGACCCGACAGCTGAGGGTATTTCTACTCGATTTGAAGATAAGCCTATGAAAGATCCAGCCACAGGATTTCCATCCGAATACTCACGGTTGACCGGCCTTTCTTGCAGTATCTTTTTTGACCTTGATGCACCAAAGAAGAAAAAGTAACTTTTTTCTGATTTTAGATTTTTAAAATGTCTTTACCCCAAAGAATTAAATCCTATTTCGACGTTGCCGTCGCTATGGACTATGACGGTCCATCCAAGGCTCACCCAATCATTGTATTAAATGCATTAAAAAATATTATTGGGGATAATCGAAACAATCCTTCCCAAAAATTGCTGGATTCCATGGCTAACAAGTCTGAAATATATCCACAACGCACAGATGATCAGAAAGTATTAGATCGAGTAGCGAAAGATGGTTTGGGTCAGACCGTCTTCATTTCAGATTTAGAAGATGCTTGTCAAAGTGGAAATTCTCTTAGAATGGAGATTGAAGCCGCCAGAATCAATTGTGTGAGTGAAAATGGTTTAGGTGGGTTAGAAGTCCTGAGTGAAGTCGCCTTGCAGGATTATGACCGGTTCGGTATTTTTGTCTATCACCTTCAACGGTCCAATGTTTTTCAGCGGGATAAAGAAAATACATGGCCCTACACAAGATGCCTTCTCAAAGAAATCGCAAAATCATCCTTACCTGAACCCCATGAAAAGATGGACCAGAGATCAGAGATCATGGGCCAAGTACCAACAGATAGTAGTGAATTAAGTCAAATTGCAGCAGCAAGACGATTATGGGAAGGGGATTACGTCAGAATCAACGGATATCGCAGGGAACTCTCACATTGGTTTAGCAAATTAAATGTAGAGGGAGAAAAAATGATTAATAAAAAAACCGTTGATGTGTTATTAGATTATGTCCAAAATGGCGGCAATTATTTTATCGAATTGGCAGAGAATTTGATTAAAACTACGGGTTGGGAAGCCAAAATTATACAATTAGAAGCATTACGCTTTTATGCGAAAAATACATCTCTCAAAGATCTGCCAACAATTTTATCCCATTTGGAGGTAATAATTTCATGAATATTGGCGGTTACGACCTTTACAGCATTGAGACCAGCCGGTTTGGTTTGGATGGTGGCGCTATGTTTGGGATCATACCGAAGCCCATATGGGAGAAGGAAGCGCCTGCGGACGATCAGAACCGCATCACCATGGTCACCCGTTCCTTACTTTTAGTGGGGCACGGTAGAAAAATTATTGTGGATACGGGTAATGGGGACAAGTGGCAGGATAAATTCAAAGCAATTTATAATATTGATACAGAATCCGTGAACCTGAATGAATCATTAGCAAAATATAATTTTACGACAGATGATATTACAGATGTCTTCTGTACCCATATGCATTTTGACCATATTGGTGGAAATACAAAATTAGTGAATGGAAAACTGGAACCAGTTTTCCCCAATGCCACTTATTGGATGCAGAAAGAAAATTGGGATTTGGCTAATTCACCATCGGAAAAGGATCAGGGCAGCTTCATGGAAGCAGACTGGTCTGTGTTATCGGAAAATGGTATGATCCATTTGGTCGATGGGAAAGAACCCTTTTTACCCGAAATTAATATGGAATTGTCCTACGGCCATACCACGGGTATGATGCTGCCCAAAATTCAAGATAGCTCTAATACCATTGTTTACATGGCAGATCTTATTCCTATGGCAGCTCATATTCCATTGCCATGGGTCATGGCCTATGATATACATCCCGTCCTCACAGTCCAGGAAAAGCAAGAATTCCTTCCGAAGGCTGTGGAAGAAAATTGGATTCTATTTTTTGAGCATGATCCTGTCCATCAGGCTTGTACCGTTCATTTTGACGGAAAGCATTACCGCCTGAAAGAGTCGGTTATCATTAGTGGATGAAACTGCAGAAATTAAAACCCTCTTTCAAAAGGGGTTATCCGAATATGAAAAAGGGGATTATTTTGAAGCGCATGAAGCGTGGGAAGATCTATGGTCTGATTACTATATTCCCGATCGGAGGTTTATTCAGGGGCTGATTCAACTTTCCGTTAGTTTTGTTCATTTAGGGAATGGCAATATGGTTGGTGCTAAAAGTTTATTGAAAAAATGTCAGGATAAATTTTCTGATTTTTCAGAGATTCAGAGGGGTATTAATTTAGTAGAATTGACATCCGCTATAGAAGCGGTTGAATTGGTTTACGAGGATTTGAAACATACATCAGAATTTGACTGGGACCTAGTTCCGAATTTGAAAGGATAGCATGAACAATATTGCACTATTTGTAAAGGATTTTCAAAAAGGGACCGAACTATCGGACCGTCTCGCCACAGTAAATATAAATATTACATTTGCTGAATCCATTTATGATTTGCCGGACCAGTGTCAAATTGGGCTAATTGATTTAGATGATGAGAAATTTGGAACTGTACAATTTGTATCTGAATTAAACAGTCAGACGAAAATGACTCTGCTGGGATATATGGAACAAGTGCAAAAGGAATCGAGAGACAAGCTGAAAGCGGCCGGTTGTGATATGATTTTACCCAAGGCATCTGTGGTGAAAAATATTCAATCTTTGGTAAAAGAACTCTTGAAGTGAAGGAAAGCAAAGCAAATAAAGTTGAAAGGGCAAAGGGGGTTTATCAATCGCTCTTTGCTGAGTACCCCGATGCTAAATGTTCTCTTCATTATAAGTCACCCCATGAATTATTGGTGGCCACAATTTTATCCGCCCAATGCACCGATCATAGAGTCAACCAGGTGACGCTTGGTTTATTTGAAAAATATACATCCCCTAAAGATTTTGCTTATTGTGATGTTTCGGAACTTTCAAAGGATGTTCATTCCTGTGGATATCATAACCAAAAGTCAAAATCAATCCAAGGTGCCAGTTTAAAGATTGTGGAAGAATATGGCGGGCAAGTTCCAAATAATTTAGATGAATTGGTGAGTCTCCCCGGAGTAGGGCGAAAGACCGCCAATTGCGTATTGGGGGAAATATACAATGTACCTTCAATGGTCATAGACACTCATATGGTTCGAATCATGAATCTTTTGAAATTCACCCACACCAAAGATGCAAAAAAAATCGAATTTGAATTGATGGCATTATTCGAATATAAGAACTGGGTAAAACTCACACATTTAATTATTGATCATGGTCGTGCTGTATGTATCGCCCGGCGACCCAAATGTGGTGTCTGTGTGATTAATCAATTATGCCCATCTGCTGTAATTTAAAAAAAATTGATTGATATGTAAAAAAGTGTTTGGTTCTGGTTAGTCCTCTTCTATAAACTTGCGCCCACGTTATTTCTATGCAGATAACGGTTTGCTGGAATAAAGAATGAATAATCAAATATCAATCGAACAGAACAGAAGCAGCCAGATCGGTGTCCTTAAATTGGATATTGAATCGTTGCGAATCAATTTGCTTCTGATTGACATTCTTATTCTAGTGATTATTGGACTCGCCGTCCAAGTCGCCTGACCGAATAGTACAAAACGGTAGGTGAAGATGACGGCGGGAAAAACATCCCACCCCTCGTTTACCCTACTAATTTATATATCCGGTCCTGTCGGGCTTGTTGAGTCCATAGAATATGAAAAATAAAAGAATAAATGCGATCGGATACCATAAAAAAAGGATTTGAACATGCACCCCACCGGAGTTTACTCCGGGCAACAGGTGTGATTCAGGCGGAATCAGATTTTGATAAACCATTTATTGGTGTAGCCAATTCCTATATTGACCTGATTCCCGGCCATGTGCACTTACAGGAATTTGGTAAGGTGGCGAAACAAGCCATTCGGAAAGCAGGCGGCGTCCCCTTTGAATTCAATACGATCGGAGTAGATGACGGTATTGCCATGGGGCATATCGGGATGCGCTATTCCCTCGCCAGCCGTGAACTGATTGCCGATAGTGTTGAAACAGTCGCGGAAGCCCATCGCCTGGATGGTCTTATGTGTATTACCAATTGCGACAAGATTGTTCCCGGGATGCTCATGGCAGCTGTTCGGTTAAACATCCCCACGATTTTTGTATCTGGCGGCCCTATGAAAGCCGGAAATATTGACGGTGAAAAAGTTGATTTAATTTCTGTTTTTGAAGGGGTAGGCCAAGTGAAAGCAGGCACCATTTCTGAGGAGAAGCTTACCGCTATAGAAAAAGAAGGATGTCCGACTTGTGGTTCCTGTTCCGGAATGTTTACGGCCAACTCTATGAATTGCCTCATGGAAGCATTGGGTATTGCGCTCCCGGGGAATGGATCAATTTTGGCTGTAGATGATGCTCGATTGGATTTAGTTAGGCAAGCAGGAAAACGGATTGTTGATTTAATTGAAAAGGATTTAAAGCCCCGAGATTTGGTTACATCTCAGTCAATTCGAAATGCATTTGCGTTGGATATGGCTATGGGAGGCAGCACCAATACGGTGCTTCATACATTGGCCATTGCCATAGAAGCGGGGTTGGATTTTGATTTAAAAGAATTAAATGACATTGCCAAAAAAACACCCTATATCTGTAAAGTAAGTCCTGCTACCAAGGATATACATATGGAAGATGTAGATCGAGCCGGCGGTATTTCAGCAATTTTATCGGAATTATCGAAGAAGGACGATACCCTCGTTTTGGAGTGCCCTACAGTGACGGGACATTCGTTGGGCCAAAATATTCAAAATGCTGAATCCTTAGATAATAATATTATTCGGACCGTATCGAACCCGTACTCTACAGAAGGCGGTCTGGCCATCTTATTTGGCAATCTGGCACCTGATGGATCGGTTGTAAAAACTGGTGCAGTAGATGATAAAATGATGGTTCACTCTGGCCCGGCACGAATCTATGAATCACAGGAAGATGCTTTGTCGGGTATTATGGCCAAAGAAGTACAACCGGGAGATGTGGTTGTAATTCGATATGAAGGCCCAAAAGGTGGGCCAGGGATGCCGGAGATGTTATCACCCACCAGTGCCATTATGGGTATGGGTTTGGGAGATAAAGTGGCCTTAATTACGGATGGTAGGTTTTCGGGTGGAACCCGAGGCGCATGCATTGGTCATGTTTCACCGGAGGCGGCAAATCGTGGCCCCATGGCGGCCTTACGAGAAGGGGATACTATTTTGATTAATATTCCTGAAAAAAGATTAGAGGTTGCGTTAACAGAAGAAGAAATCCAAACACGCTTGGATGCTTTGCCACCATTTGAACAAAAAATTAAACACGGATATTTAGGACGTTATGGACGGATGGTTACATCGGCCAATTCAGGCGCCGTATTAAAATAGGGAAAAAATGAGTAAGAGAAATCTAACGGGCGCAGAAATAATTTGGGAATGTATAGCCAAAGAAGGGATAGATGTTGTTTTCGGATATCCTGGCGGAACCATTCTCCCGGCTTATGATGCTCTGGACAAATATCGCGATAAAATTCACCATGTATTGGTCCGTCATGAACAAGGAGCCACCCATATGGCAGACGGGTATGCGCGAGCCAGTGGAAAAGTGGGCGTAGCCATAGCTACATCTGGTCCGGGCGCCACAAACATGATTACGGGTATGGGCACAGCCATGATGGACTCAGTACCCATCGTATGTATTACTGGCCAAGTTTCCTCAGCTGTCATTGGTTCAGATGCTTTTCAGGAAATTGACATAACCGGTGCGGCAATACCGGTGACCAAACACAATTATCTTGTGTTAGATATCAAAGACTTAGCGGAAACCATCAAAGAGGCATTCCATGTGGCGAGGAGTGGTCGTCCAGGCCCTGTATTGGTTGATATACCAAAAGATATTCAAAATCAATCGCTCGATTTTATTTATCCCGAAAGAGAAATAACATTACCCGGTTTAGTAAAACCTCAAGGTGCAGATGAATTACAAGTGAAAAGATTTATTGATTTGATTGGTGCCGCTGAAAGGCCAATTATTTTGGCAGGACACGGGATTATTTTATCTGGTGCCACTCAGGCTGTATTGGATTTAGCCAATTTAGCACATATACCCATTGGTACTACTTTATTGGGTATAGGCGGTGTTCCTGCAAGTCATCCTCTAGTTTTGGGTATGATGGGAATGCATGGAGAAACATGGGTAAATCAAGCGATCCAGGAATCGGACTTACTCATCGCCTGTGGAATGCGGTTTGATGATAGGGTCACAGGAAAACTCCAAACTTATTCTCCAAATTCTAAAAAAATTCATATTGAAATTGACCCATCTGAAATCAATAAAAATATTCATGTGGATTTACCAATTCATGGTGACTTAAAGACAGTATTAAATCAGATCCTTCCTTTAGTCTCAAAAAAAGGAAATAAGTCCTGGTTGAGTAAAATTGAAACTTGGCGAAAAGATTCTCATGAAAAAGATATCATTAATCAAGAAACCGATATGCTCATGGGTGCCCATGTGGTTCGAAAAATATGGGAAGGAACCGACGGAAATGCATTGGTGGTAACCGATGTGGGTCAGCATCAAATGCTGGAAGCCCAATATTATGAGCATGAAGAGCCAAGGACATTGCTTACTTCGGGTGGATTAGGTACCATGGGATTCAGTTTGCCTGCAGGTATAGGGGCCAGTTTTCATGAAAAAGATCGGGAAATATGGGTCATTGTAGGAGATGGTAGCTTTCAAATGACCATGACTGAATTGGGGACTGCAGTTCAGGAAAATCGCAACATTAATATTGCCATTATCAATAATGGCTATCTTGGTATGGTACGACAATGGCAGGAGATGTTTTATGAAGCTCGCTATGTTGAAACGCCTATTTTAAGTCCGGATTATGTAAAATTAGCTGCGGCCTATGGTATTGAAGCTTTTCGGGTAGAATCTTTAGGCGAAGTTATCCCCACCATGCGAAAAGCACAGCAACAGAGTGGACCTTCCCTCATTGAGTTCGTTGTAGAACAGCATGATATGGTATACCCCATGGTTCCGGCTGGCGCTGATCTGCATGAAATGATTGAAAGACCACCTAACAAAATAAATGACACAGTAGATATGTTGAACAAGGAATCAAATAAATGAAACAGACATTAATTACTCTTGTGGAAGATAAGCCCGGCGTTTTAAATCGGATCGCCAGTTTATTTCGCAGAAGAAACTATAATATTGACAGCTTAGTGGTTGGAAAAAGCGAAACACCCGGTGTGAGTCGAATGACGATTATGACCAACGAAGAAGATCAACGTAAACGGGGAAACATTTATTTTAATTTGTTAAACCTTGTGAATGTAATTGCGGTGAAAGATGTTTCAAATTTGGAATGCGTGACGCGGGAATTTATTTTAATCAAAATACAGTCAGGACCTGATCAATTGAATGAAGTGAAAGCAGTGGTGAATAACCATGGGGCACGCATTGTTGATTTGGGAAAAGAAACAGTTATCATAGAAGCGACTGAACGGGAAAAAGAAATTGATGCATTGGTAAAAGCATTGACGCCTTTTAACATAACAGAAATTATGCGTACGGGTAAAATCGCTATGCGCAGAGGAAAAACCCATAAAATATCTTCAGATAAAATTAACGCACCTGCTGGCGAAATTAATTGGCAGCCGGAGCAAATTCATACTTATCATAATTAAAGGAAAAGCGACTCATGAAAGACATAAATATTAATGGATTTAAAGAAACGATTATCGAACGGACGGATTATCCACTTGAAAAATGTAAAGAAATCTTAGATAAAGAAGTGACGGCTATTTTGGGATACGGTCCCCAAGGTAGAGGTCAAAGTTTAAATATGCGCGACCAAGGCTTTAAGGTTATTTTAGGTTTGCGCCGAGGAAAGAGTTGGGATCAAGCGTTAGAAGATGGTTGGAAAGATGGAGAAAATTTATTCGAATTGGATGGAGCAGCTCGGCGTGGATCCATCATTCAATTTTTGATTTCAGATGCAGCTCAAATACAATTATGGCCCATGGTAAAGGAGAATCTGAATGATGGAGATGCGCTTTACTTTTCTCATGGATTTGGTGTTGTATTCCATAAAGATACAAACATTATACCTCCTAAAAATGTGGATGTTATTTTAGTCGCTCCCAAAGGAAGTGGATTAACAGTACGAAACCATTTTCTGGATGGACGGGGTATAAATTCTTCCTATGCAATCCACCAGGATTATACAGGAAAGGCCAAAGATCGATGTGTGGCGACTGCTTTTGCCATTGGTTCCGGGCATTTATTTGAAACGACCTTCGAAAAAGAAGTTCATAGTGATCTAACTGGTGAAAGATGTGTGCTTATGGGGCTATTACAAGGGGCCTTCTTGGCTCAGTATGAAGTCCTTCGAGAACATGGTCATTCTCCATCAGAAGCCTACAATGAAACTATTGAAGAAGCACTTCAAAGTTTATATCCATTGGTGGCTGAAAATGGAATGGATTGGATGTATGCGAATTGTTCAACAACTGCCCAGCGTGGTGCATTGGATTGGGCACCAAAGTTTAAGGATACATTAAAGCCGATTATTGAGGAGTGTTACCAAAATGTTTTGAGCGGAGAGGAAGCGAGAATTTCAATAAAAACCAATTCTAAGGCAGATTATCGCGAACAATTAGAAAAAGAACTGAGAGAAATAAATGATCAGGAAATGTGGCAAGCTGGCAAACAGCTTCGCCCACTGAGACCTGAAAATATTTAAATAAAAGGCACTCGTTATGAAGTCTTATCATTTAACACTATTGCCCGGTGATGGCATTGGACCTGAAATAATGGATGCAGCCATAAAGGTGTTGGATTTAGTGGGCCAGCAATTCAATGTTCAATTTGATTATGAAGAAGCGTTGTTTGGTGGATGTTCCATCGATAGAAATGGTGTTCCATTGACAGATGAAACAATTGAACAATGTCGTAAATCTGATGCAGTAGTCATGGGTGCAGTGGGTGGACCAATTTGGGATACTCAACCACATGAGAATAAACCGGAACAGGGATTATTAAAGTTACGAGCTTCGCTGGGTTTATATGCAAATCTGCGACCAGCTACAATTTACAATGCGTTGTTAGATGCCTCTTCATTAAAGCCGACAGCAATTAAAAATGCTGATATTATGGTGGTCAGAGAATTAACTGGTGGAATTTACTTTGGCACGCCGAGAGGAATGGATAAAGGCAAAGGGTGGAATACCTTATCGTATACGAAAGAAGAGGTGGAAAGAATTGCTCGGACTGCATTTGACCTAGCCCAAAAACGAAATAATCATGTTACATCTGTTCATAAAGCCAACGTATTAGAAAGTTCACAATTCTGGCGTGAAATAGTGGAAGAAGTCCATCAAGATTATTCGGATGTTGTGTTGGATGAAATGTATGTCGATAATGCTGCTATGCAGTTGGTTCGGGATCCAAAACAGTTTGACGTTATTTTAACCCAGAATTTGTTTGGAGATATATTGAGTGATATTTCTGCAATGATTACAGGCAGTCTCGGCATGCTTCCTTCTGCAAGTTTGGGTGAAGAATATGCCGTTTATGAACCGGTACATGGCACCGCGCCAGAAATCGCAGGTCAAAATAAAGCAAATCCACTGGCCATGATTGGGTCTATAGCCATGATGCTTGATTATACATTTGGAATGCCAGAAGCGGCAACCATGATTTATGATGCCATTGGTGAAGTACTTGAAATGGGTTCCCGAACTGAGGACATTGCGACACCGAATACAAATGTGGTTAGTACAACAGAAATGCGCGATTTAGTTTTGGAAAGATGTGAAGGCAAATCAAAAACAATTATAGAAATGGTCAGGATGTCGTATGAAGGATAAAATAGTCATATTTGATACCACTCTCCGTGATGGTGAACAAGCACCAGGCGCATCATTAAACATGACAGAAAAAATTGAAATTGCTAAACAATTAAACAGACTGAATGTGGATGTTATTGAAGCCGGGTTTCCTGTTTCATCTAAAGTACAGTTTGATTCGGTTCAACGAATTGCGGATGCAGTGGATACAGTTGTGGCCGGTTTAGCGCGAACAGTTGATAAAGATATAAAAGCAGCATATGATGCTTTAAAGCATGCGGAAACATTTCGAATTCATACATTTGCCGGCACATCCGATATTCACATGCTGGGAAAGTTTGGAAGTGATCGATATGGTAAAACATTGGCGGACAAAAGAAAAAATATTCTTGAAATGTCCTGTGAAGCGGTTGCTTTAGCTAAAACATTTACGGATGATGTAGAATTTTCTCCTGAAGATGCAGGACGGACTGACATTGGATACCTATCTGAAATTGTAGAAGCGGTGATCACCGCTGGTGCCACAACAGTTAATATTCCTGATACAACCGGATATACCATGCCGTTGGAATTTGGAAAAAAGATTGCTGTACTTAAAGAACGGGTAAGCAATATAGATCAGGCAGTAATTAGTGTTCACTGTCATAATGATTTGGGTTTGGCTGTTGCCAATTCTCTATCGGCAGTTACCAATGGGGCTCGCCAAGTAGAGTGTACCATCAATGGTATTGGTGAGCGGGCTGGGAATGCTTCTTTAGAAGAAATTGCCATGGCCATTGCTGTTCGCGAAGACCTATGGAATGTGGAGACGGAGATCAATACGTCTGAAATATTTAATGTAAGTCGAATGGTATCATCTTTCACAGGAATGATTGTGCAACCGAATAAAGCGATTGTGGGAGAAAATGCATTCGCTCACGAATCCGGAATTCATCAAGATGGGATGTTGAAAGACAATAAAACCTATGAAATAATGAGTCCTGAACAAGTGGGTGTTACGGCATCCAAGATCGTTTTAGGAAGGCATTCCGGCCGCCATGGATTGGCATCAAGATTAATTAGCCTTGGTTTTAACCCGACGGAAGAAGAATTGAATGTCGTCTATCAAAAATTTCTGGATTTGGCCGACAAGAAAAAGGAAGTATTTGATGATGACTTGCGCATGCTTATGGGCCAAGAGGTTGCCATGAAGGATTATAGCCATCATTTGGATTATCTTCATGTGAATTTAGGAACGACAACCATTCCCACAGCCACGGTACGAATAAAAACAGATGAAAAAATGATTGAAGAATCAGCCACTGGTGATGGACCGGTGGATGCTTGTTTTAATGCAATAGACCGGGCATTAAACTCAAAATTTCATATTGAATCATATCAGGTACGCTCTGTTACAGTCGGAAGATCTGCTCAGGGCGAAGCGCACCTAAGACTGAAAAGCGGAGAAAAAATATTTTCCGGCCGAGGCGTTTCTACTGATATTGTAGAAGCCAGTGCCAAAGCGTATGTCCAGGCTATTAATGAATATAGTATCCAAAGTGAAGTGGATGAACTTCTTGATGCAGTATCAACGCCATAGCAGTGGGTACCAAAACTTTATACGATAAATTGTGGGACTCCCATTTGATTCATGAAGATGAAAATGGAAATGGACTATTGTATATCGATCGCCAATTAATCCATGAAGTAACATCGCCTCAAGCTTTTGAGGGATTGCGTCTGAGCGACCGGAAACCGTGGCGGGCCTCAGCGAACTTGGCTGTGGCGGATCACAATATACCCACAGAAAATCGCGATAAAGGTATTGCGGACCCTGTATCGGCACTCCAAGTGGAGACATTAGTCAATAACTGTAAGGCTTTCCATGTTCCATATATTCCCATGGATGATGAACGTCAGGGGATTGTCCATGTGGTAGGCCCTGAACAGGGTGCTACCTTACCCGGGATGACTATAGTATGTGGTGATTCTCATACGGCCACTCATGGTGCTTTAGGTGCATTGGCTTTCGGTATTGGCACCTCAGAAGTAGAGCACGTTATGGCAACCCAATGTTTGATCCAAAATAAATCCAAGAATATGCTGGTGAAGGTGGATGGTCAGTTGCAGAAAGGGGTGACGGCAAAGGATCTTGTATTATGCATTATTAAAAAGATAGGAACTGCCGGTGGCACCGGTCACACCATAGAATTTGCCGGTGAAGTGGTTGAATCTCTGTCTGTTGAAGAGCGGATGACAGTTTGTAATATGGCTATAGAAGCCGGCGCTCGTGCGGGTCTTATCGCTGTGGATGAAAAAACTATTAATTATGTTAAGGGCAGACCATTTTCCCCGAAAGGTGAATTGTGGGATAAAGCGATTGCTTATTGGAAGACACTTTTTTCTGATGCAGACGCGAAGTTTGATAGCATCGTATCTTTAGATGGAAATAGTATTGTGCCTCAGATCACTTGGGGGACATCTCCAGAAATGGGAATGGATGTAGGTGAGGCAATTCCTATTGCAGGGAAGGAAGAAATTGAAAATGCCTTAGAATATATGGGGCTGACCAATGGGGGATCCCTTTCCGATTATAAATTGGACAAAATTTTTATTGGTTCATGTACTAATTCTCGAATTGAAGACTTGAGGACAGCCGCCGAAATTGTTAAAGGACATAAAGTGGCGGATACTATAAAAATAGCGATGGTCGTCCCAGGTTCTGGCGAAGTGAAAAACAAAGCTGAATCGGAAGGACTGGACAAGATTTTTATGGAAGCAGGATTCGAATGGCGGGAACCGGGATGCTCTATGTGTCTGGCCATGAATGCTGACCGACTAGAGTCAGGAGAACGGTGCGCTTCAACTTCAAATAGAAACTTCGAAGGTCGACAAGGCCAAGGAGGTCGAACCCATTTGGTGAGCCCTATCATGGCAGCCGCTGCAGCGGTAAACGGTCATTTTGTTGACGTGCGTGAAATATTAAAGGCGGTAGTGTGATGGAAAAATTTTCAAATATTAGGGGAATTGTTGCACCCATTGATCGCGCCAATGTGGATACAGATGCTATTATCCCAAAACAGTTTTTAAAATCAATCAAACGGACGGGATTTGGCCCAAATCTATTTGATGAATGGCGGTATTTAGATATTGGAGAACCGGGAGTATCCTGTGACAATCGACCTCTTAACAATGATTTTGTTTTAAACCAGGATCGGTACCAAGGATCTTCTATTCTATTGACGCGGAATAATTTTGGTTGTGGTTCCAGTCGAGAACATGCGCCATGGGCGATAAAAGATTATGGATTTCGGGTATTGATTGCGCCCAGTTTTGCAGATATTTTTTATAATAATTGTTTTAAGAACGGCCTGCTTCCCATTGTTTTGGAAGAATCTAAAATTGATGATTTATTTCAATCTGTTCATGCCACTCCGGGCTTTGAAATGGCCATTGATTTAAATAACCAGAAAATCCAATTATCAGCTGGAGAAAATATTTCTTTTAATATTGATGGCTATAAAAAATCCTGTCTCATGAATGGGTTAGATGAAATTGGGCAAACCATGGAGAAGAAAGAAATAATCCAATCATTTGAGCGGCAGCATAAAAAGTTGAGCCCTTGGATATTTGAAGATTTGGTGGTTTAGATGAATCGTAATCCTATTGAAATATTCGATACCACATTACGTGATGGAACTCAGGGAGAAGGGGTTACGCTATCCGTAAAAGATAAAGTGAGAATTGCCATTCGTTTGGATGAATTTGGGATGGATTTCATCGAAGGAGGTTGGCCTGGGAGCAACCCTAAAGACGAATCATTTTTTAAAGAAATAAGAAAAGAAAAATTACATCATTCACGTATTTGCGCTTTTGGTTCAACGGCGCGATTTCCGGATAAGGTTCTCTCTGATGCAAATTTAAACCTCATGCTGGCTGCTGAAACATCTGTAGTATCTATTTTTGGAAAAGCCTGGAAGTTACATTCAGAGTTGGGGCTGGAATTAGATGCATCTGAAAATGAAACATTAATCTACGAATCGATTCAATACCTAAAATCTGAAGGTCGACATGTTATTTTTGATGCAGAACATTTTTTTGATGGGTATAAGGACGATCCAGAATTTGCACTCCAAATGGTGAAAGCGGCTGGAAAAGCTGAAGCTGATACGATTGTATTATGTGATACCAATGGAGGATCATTGCCTTCAGAAATTTCTGATATTGTACATGTCGTAAAGAAGAAAATAAGCGCCCCCCTGGGCGTTCATGCCCATAATGATAGCGAACTGGCTGTATCAAACACAATCGCAGCAGTAGAGGCGGGCGTGAGCCATGTTCAGGGAACAATCAATGGTGTTGGTGAACGATGTGGAAATGCAAATCTTATCAGCATTATACCGAACATGATCCTCAAATTGGGCTTGAAGACAGTTCAGAAAATAGATTTAACACAATTATCATCCATTTCTCATTTCGTTTCTGAAGTGATGAATTTCGCGTCAGACCAGCGGGCGGCTTATGTGGGCCGTTCAGCTTTTGCACATAAGGGTGGAATTCATGTGAGTGCTGTATTAAAAAACAGTACCATGTATGAGCATATTGAACCGGAGATTGTAGGGGCACAGCGACGTGTATTGGTGTCCGATTTATCAGGCCAAAGTAATATTAGATATAAAGCATCTGAGTTGGATGTAAGACTAAATGGAGATAAAACATTAACAAAAAAGGTAGTAAATCGGATAAAAGCTTTAGAACATGCAGGGTACCAATTTGATGGTGCCGAAGCTTCTTTTGAATTGATTCTTCAAGAAGAACTCGGTGCATTTCAACCATTTTTTGATGTGTTGGATTCTCGGATTAATGTGAATTATGGTGAAAATGGACATAAACATGCCGATGCCATGTTAAAAGTTATTGTAGATGGTGAAGTTGAGCATACGATTGCGGATGGCGTTGGACCTGTGAATGCATTGAATTTGGCGCTTAAAAAAGCATTGGTTCGTTTTTACCCAGAAATAAAAGATGTGAAATTGGTGGATTATAAAGTTCGTGTTTTAGAAGAACGGGCAGGAACGGAGTCGAAAGTTCGTGTTCTGGCTGAGAGTAGTGATGGAAAAGAATCCTGGTCTACTGTAGGTGTATCTGAAAATATCATTGAAGCCAGTTGGCAGGCGTTGCGAGATAGTTTCAACTATCGGTTATATATAAAGAAGAAAAAGAACGCCCATTCCAGAAAAGTGAAAGGATTGGCTAAACCATATTAATAGCTTAATGGACTTGAGCTTTTTTTATTTTTGTTAGAATCCTTTTGTCGCCTTCGGTCAAATGCCTAAATTGGGGACCTAATAATATTTGTAAGATACAAATAAAATGAGCAACCCATACTTAACCAAAATATTCTATTTTAACGCTGCCCACCAATATGGTCAAAAAGATTGGTCAGATCAAAAGAACTGGGAGATATTTGGTCCTGACTCAAGAGTTCACGGCCATAATTATACGCTGGAAGTGATGGTGACAGGTGAAGTCAATCCGGAGACTGGATTTCTTGTCGACTTAAATCAATTGAAAACAATTGTTAAAACCCATGTGATCGATATAATTGATCATAGTCAAATTCAAGAAATAAATTGGTTTCAGGGTAAGCAGCCCAGCACAGAAAATATGGTTCAGTTTATTTGGAAGCAGATTGAGACCCATCTAACTGGCACCATACTTCATCGCATTCGACTTAGGGAAACGCCCACCATTTTTACAGATTATTATGGTCCAAATTCTGAATAACAATGGATTTTAAAAACCGGTTATACCTCATTCTGGCGGGAATATTTATCGCCTCTCTTATTAGTTCAAATTTAATTTTCCAAAAGTTTTTCACCTGGACACCATTTGGGCTATATACTTTTGAATTATCCGTTGGTATTTTACCTTACCCAATTACATTTTTGGTGACGGACCTTATTTCCGAATTATATGGTAAAAAGAAGGCGGATCAAGTGGTATTATCTGGATTGGTGGCATCTATTTTTGTCATGGCCGTGGTTATGATAGCTAATGCAGTTCCCCAAACGGATTGGTCACCAGTTGACAGTGAAACATTTTCAAATGTGTTTGGGCTCTTTGGACCCGCTGTATTTGCATCTATGGTGGCTTATCTTGCGGCACAATATATTGATATTCGTGTTTTTCATTTTTGGAAACGGCTTACAAAGGGGAAGCATCTTTGGCTGAGGAATAATGGGTCAACGATTGTGTCCCAACTGGTTGATACTTTGGCCGTATTGGTTTTATTATGTGGTACAGGCACCATTGAATGGATTCGTTTCTGGCCTTTATTGGCGAATGGGTTTCTATTCAAAGTTATGGTAGCATTTATGGACACACCATTGTTCTATCTGGGTGTGTGGGCATTAAAGGATAAAATTCATGAAGATCCTGACGAGGAGGATTGGGAAAAACTTTCATTTAATCAGGAGGCAATCTAATGACAGAAAAATTTGATCAATTAGAAGCCAATAATAGAGAATTATTAGATTTAATCGGCGAAGATTCTCAACGGGAAGGATTGGTAAAAACGCCCAATCGTGTTGCCAGAGCATGGGAATACTTTTCGCAAGGGTATCGTGCTAATTTGGATGATATTATTAATGATGCCATATTTCATGAAGATTGCAGCGAAATGGTTGTGGTGCGAGATATTGAATTTTTCTCTATGTGTGAACATCATATGATTCCCTTTTTTGGACGGGCCCATGTGGGTTATTTACCCAATAAAAAAGTTATTGGATTATCTAAGATTCCTCGGATTGTGGATATGTTTGCGAGGCGACTACAACTTCAAGAACGGCTTACCTCACAAATTGCGAATACATTAGAAGAAGTATTGGATCCAGTGGGCGTGGCTGTGGTGATGGAAGGACGCCATTTATGTATGCAAATGCGAGGTGTCGAAAAACAAAATAGTTATGCATCTACTTCAGCGATGTTGGGGCAATTTAGAAAATCTGCTGAAACTCGGGCAGAATTCTTAAGTATTATTGGGAAATAAAATGAGTATAGCTAACACGCCAAAACCACCATATTATGCTGTGATATTTTCATCTCAACATACAAAAAACAAATGGGAAGAATATGAAGAAAAATCAGCTAAAATGGTTGCTTTAGCGAAAGAATCACCCGGGTTTTTAGGCGTTGAATCTGTCCGTGATGAGAATGGTTTTGGTATTACATCCGTTTATTGGGAAGATAAGGAATCGATAGATATCTGGCGTCATAATGAAGAACATAATAAAGTAAAAAAACGCGGAAGGTCCATTTGGTATGAAAAATATTTTTTACGTATTGCAAAGGTAGAAAAAGACTATGGCAAAATTTGATATAGCTGTTTTGGGCGGCGGCCCCGGTGGCTATGTGGCGGCCATACGCGCTGCTCAGTTGGGAAAGAAAATCGTTATAATTGATGAAGGAAATCTGGGAGGTGTCTGCCTGAATTGGGGTTGTATTCCCACCAAAGCACTTTTAAAGAATGCGGAAGTTCTTCATTCTGTTAAAAATAGCAAAAAATTCGGTATTACAATTCCTGAATATGAAGTGGATTTTGGTAAAACTGTAAAACGCAGTAGAGATGTCTCGCAACGCCTGTCGAAGGGGATTGAATTTTTGATGAAGAAAAATAAGATCACCCATATAATCGGTCAGGGTAAAATCAAATTGGCTAATGCGATAGAAGTGATCCATGATAAAAAGAAAGAATTGGTGAAGGCGGACAAAATCATTATTGCCACCGGTGCGCGTCCAAAAATATTTTCGGGAATGGAACCGGATGGCAAGCAGGTGATAACCTCTAAAGAAGCGATGATATTAAAAGAACCGCCTCAAAGAATGGTCATTATTGGCGCCGGGGCCATTGGGGTCGAGTTTGCGTATTTTTATAATGAATATGGGTCACAGATTCACCTTATTGAAATGATGCCCAATATCTTGCCGGTTGAAGATATGGATATATCGAAAGAAGTGGAAAAAAGTTTTAAAAAATCCGGGATAAAGATTTATAAAGAAACCAAAGTGACCAAAATTGAAAAATTGAAAACTAAGGTTAAGGTTCATGCTGAAAAGGACGGAAGTAGTCAAGTTATTGATGCAGATATTGTTTTGAATGCAGTAGGCGTTACGGGAAATATTGAAAATATCGGATTGGAAGCAATTGGCGTTGTTACGGATCGTGGCTCTATTACGATCAATGAATTCAATCAAACATCTGTACCCAATATTTATGCTATTGGAGATGTTTCTGGACCGCCATGGCTTGCCCATGTGGCTTCTGCTCAGGGACATGTTGCGGCAGAACATGCGTCTGGCCATACGCCTACACCGGTGGATTATACCAATATCCCCGGCTGCACATATTGCCAGCCTCAAGTGGCATCCTTAGGCTTCACAGAAGCAGTAGCGAAAGAAAAGGGTTATGAAATAAAAGTGGGTCGGTTTGATTTTCGATCCAGTGGAAAAGCCTTAGCGACGGGAGATTCAACCGGGTTCGTTAAAATAATTTTTGACGTACAGTATGGTGAATTATTGGGTTGCCATATTGTGGGTAGTGAAGCGACAGAACTGATCGCAGAATTGGGTGTAGCCAAAGCATTGGAATCCACTTGGCAAGAAATTGCCCTTACGGTCCATGCCCACCCCACGCTTTCAGAAGCTGTCATGGAAGCTGCTTTAGATGCTTTTGGGCAGAGTGTACATCAGTAATGCTTCGCCAAACTCAGGGTGACAATTATTACCAGAAAATGGATAATAAAATCAAAATAGTAGATTTAGGGTACATGGATTATCAATCCGCTTGGGA
>JABGZQ010000102.1 GCA_018674655.1 Fidelibacterota bacterium
ATTGGCGACATTTCCGAAATTAAACGCGGCGTCATATGGAATGTGACCATAAATGGCGGTAATTTTGAAACTATTTTAAAGGAAATTTTGGATACACACATATTATTCAACCCACTATCTCATGAATGCTATAAAATCAACTGAACAATACAAAGACCGCATTAAAGCGGAGCTGAACAACACCTTAACAGATACGGCTTTGTCCGGTGGATTCTCGGATCGACGTATCGGCAAGGTGCGAGATCAATATGATTTTGGCGACAAGGTTGCGCTCATTACCACAGATCGTCAAAGTGCATTCGATCGAGTTCTCGCTTCCATTCCATTTAAGGGACAAGTGCTCAATCTCACCAGCGCATGGTGGTTTGATCAGACAAAAGATATTATCCCAAATCATGTGATTGACATCCCTGATCCCAATGTAACACTTGCAAAAAAATGCGATGTTTTTCCCATAGAGTTTGTTGTTCGGGGATATATCACCGGCAGCACCAGCACAGCCCTATGGACCGTTTATAATAATGGCGATCGAGAGTACTGCGGCAATACCCTGCCGGAAGGATTGGTGAAGAATCAAAAGCTCGAGGCCAACATGCTCACGCCTACCACCAAGGAAGAACATCACGATCGTCCCATCGCTCCGGATGAAATTGTCAGCGAAAGATGGATGACAAAGGAGGATTGGGATTATTGCAGCTATAAGGCGCTGGAACTATTTTCCTTCGGACAAAAGAAAGCAGCGGAAAATGGTATGATCTTGGTCGACACGAAATATGAAATGGGTCGAGATGAAGATGGTACAATCCGACTTATTGATGAAATTCATACTCCCGACTCCAGCCGATATTGGATTGCTGAAACCTATGATGAGCGGATGGATGTTGGGGAGAATCCCCAGAATGTTGATAAGGAGTTTCTGCGGCTCTGGTTTGTCGATAATTGCGATCCGTATAATGATGAAACATTGCCGGATGCACCGGAAGAATTAGTCGCTGAATTATCCAGTCGATACATTTATCTCTATGAGACTATCGCGGGCGTAGCTTTCCCTTTTCCTAGTGTGGGCAAACCGGTTCTAGAAAGAATTAATGAAAATTTAAAGGATGTGTTATGAAAGCAGTTATTATAATGGGTTCAACATCAGACGAACCCCACGCAAAAAGGATCACCGACAAGTTAGATGAATACGGCATCACATGGGAACAGCATGCGGCATCTGCACATAAACAACCATTAAAAGTTTTAGATATTTTGACTGCTAATAAAAATGAAAAAGATATTGTGTATATCACCATCGCTGGCCGTTCTAACGCGCTATCCGGATTTGTAGCCGCAAATTCTGAATTCCCCACTTTGGGGTGTCCTCCCTTTTCAGACAAAGCTGATATGCTCGTGAACATTCATTCCACACTGCAAATGCCCAGCAATACACCAGTCTTGACGGTTTTAGATCCGGGAAATTGTGCTTTGGCTGTTAAGCGGATTTTGGGTGTCTGAGCTGAAAAATATTTCACCATTGGATGGCCGTTACGCAAATAGCGTAAAAGATCTATCCGCATATTTTTCCGAATCAGCACTAATGGGTTACCGCCTGAAAGTGGAGATTGAATATCTCATTGCGTTAGGCAATGAAAAAACCATTAAAGAGCTGCCTGCTTTTTCTAAAGAAGAACAATCGCGCCTGCGGAAGATATATCAAAACTTTAATACGGCCGGCGCAGAAAAAGTAAAACAGATTGAAGCCACCACCAACCACGATGTAAAAGCCATTGAGTATTATATTCAAAGTAAGGTTAAAAAAGCGCTTCATCCATGGATCCATTTTGCACTCACATCCGAAGATGTGAACAATCTGTCCTATTCGCTTATGTGGCACGATGGATTGAATCGGGCGTATCTGCCTGCCCTTCGGTCCATGAATAAAGAATTAAAAAGACTTGCCCAAAAATATAAAAACGCAGCTATGTTGGCCCTGACTCATGGCCAGCCCGCCACCCCGACAACCTTCGGAAAAGAATTGGCCGTTTTCTTTGCTCGGTTAGATCGCCAGATCGACCAGATAAAATCTCAAAAACTTTTGGGTAAATTCGGCGGCGCCACCGGCACGTGGTCCGCCCACAAAACTGCATATCCAAAAACGAATTGGATGCGTTTTGCGTCGAAATTTATAAAATCATTAGGGCTGGAACCCAACTTGATCACCACCCAGATCGAACCTCATGATTCGGTTGCAGAAAGCTATCATCAGGTGGTTCGAGTGAATTCAATTCTCTCCGATCTTTGCCGTGACATGTGGGCCTACATCGGTCGAGGTATTCTGGTGCAGAAAAAAGTGGCCGGTGAGGTTGGCTCCTCTACCATGCCCCATAAAATCAATCCAATCCAGTTTGAAAATGCAGAGGGAAATATGGGTATCGCCAATGCACTGTTTAATCATCTCGCAGTCAAATTGCCTATCTCAAGGATGCAACGGGACCTAACAGATTCAACAACATTGCGGAATCAAGGTGTTGCATTAGGACACTCCTATTTGGCGTTGCAAAATATTTTAAAAGGCTTGAGCAGAATCACTGTTAATAAAATTCAAATGACGATTGAGTTAAACAATCACTGGGAAGTATTGGGGGAAGCAATCCAAACCATCCTGCGAAAAAACGGAAAACAGGACGCCTACGAAAAATTGAAATCACTTACTCGCGGACAATCCATTAATTCAGAACACATGGCAGAATTTGTATCAGGATTGAAAATATCTGATAATGATAAAAAAACACTGCTTGAACTCGCGCCGGGAAATTATATCGGGCTATCATCTAAATTGGTTGATCTAATCTAATGTGCGGTATAGCCGGTATTTATTCTCACAAACCTGTCGCGGCTGAACTCTACGACAGTATCGTTCACCTACAGCATCGCGGGCAAGACGCCGCCGGCATTATGACCTATGACGACCGCATGCATAAAGAAAAAGGTATGGGGCTCGCTAAAGAAATTTTCAACGACAATAATATGAACCTGCTCACGGGTAACATCGGTATTTCTCATAATCGATATCCCACTCATGGCGGCTTTTCTCATGGCGAAGTTCAGCCTTTTTGGACATCTGTTCCTTACGGTATTGCATTGGCTCATAACGGAAATCTCACCAACTATAAGAGTCTTGCAGAAGAAATCACACAAAAAGATAGTCGTTATTTAAATACCACTTCCGATTCGGAAGTGCTTCTGCATTATTTCGCAGATTTGCTTCATACGAACAACCCGCCAGAAGATAGTGAAGAATTTTTCTATCTCTTATGTAGTGCGGTGACCAAGGTTTTTAAACGAGTGAAGGGTGCTTATTCCGTTACCAGTCTTGTCATTGGAAAGGGGCTCGTGGTTTTTCGCGATCCCCAGGGAATTCGACCTTTGGTGAAAGGTGAGCGCTCCAATGGGAATGGTGGAAAAGATTATATTTTCGCTTCAGAAAACACAATGTTTTACGCTTTGGGTTTTGAACCAAAAGGAACCGTGCTCCCCGGCGAACTTATTTATGTAGATGAAAGCGGGAAGGTCTTCAGTAAGCGTTTGGTGAAAAAAGAATTCAATCCATGTGTTTTTGAATACGTGTATTTTTCTCGTCCCGATGCCACTTTAAATGATGTGAGTGTTTATCGATCTCGATTGCGGATGGGACAAAATCTCGCAGAAGCATGGAAGAAGAAATATCCCGAGATAACGCCCGACATTGTCATTCCTGCGCCCAGCACTGCCAACACATCAGCCCTTTCGTTTGCCCATGAATTGGGTGTGAGATATTCAGAAGGACTGTATAAAAACACATTCATTGGACGAACCTTCATTATGCCGGGACAGGCAGAGCGAAAAAAATCTGTAAAGTATAAATTGGTGCCACAAGAAACGGAAATTCGTGATAAAAAAGTGATGATTATGGATGACAGTATTGTCCGGGGCAACACGAGCCGTGAGATCGTTCGCATGTTGAAAGACTTTGGTGCTAAAGAGGTGTATTTTGCCGTTGCCTGTCCGCCAGTTAAATCTCCGTGTTTTTATGGCGTGGATATGCCAACCAAGAACGAGCTCATTGCTGGAAATATGAGCGAAGATGAAATCCAAGAATACTTGAATGTGGATGCCCTTTTGTATCAAAGCGTTGATGATCTTGTTGAAGCGGTGACTCGGAGGGGGGATCACCATATTGATACCCCGTGCATGGCCTGTCTGGATGGGAATTATGTTGGGAATGATATTGATGATGCAAAAATTGCAGAAATGGAAACCATGCGTGTAAATGATAGGAATGGAAATGGTTAACGCAAAGTCGTGGCGTCTTTGCTTTTAAAAATGAATCGTCAATGAGCGGTCACTCAATAAACTTAAAAGAAAAATTTGACAAATTTTCTGATCACTGGGCCCCGAAGGTGATCGCTGAAATGAACGACTACCAGTTCAAACTAGTAAAGGTGGCGGGTGAATTTATTTGGCATTCTCATGATGATACAGACGAAACATTCATTGTCCTGGATGGAGAGCTCGCTATTGAATTCCGTGATAAAATAATAACTCTTGAAAAAGGAGAGATGGCTGTTGTCCCTAGTGGGGTTGAGCATAAGCCTGTGGCACAAAATGAATGCAAAATCATGATTGTTGAGAAAAGGGGTGTTACGAATACCGGTGATGCCGGAGGAGGGCTCACTGCTGAAAATGATGTCTGGATATAATGAAACATAAAATTCTTGTGATCGGTTCCGGCGCCCGGGAACATGCCATTGTTCGAGCGTTGGGCCGTTCTCCCCAAGACAAAGAAATCTTTTGTCTCGCATCCAATATGAATCCGGGCATTGCTGAACTTTGTGATGAAATTTTAATCGGAAATTTCAACGATCCGGATTTTGTGGTGAGTTATGCTAAAGAAACAGACGCCACACTGGCCATCGTCGGACCTGAAAACCCATTAGCTGCAGGTATCGCCGATGCATTATGGGATACTGGTGTGAAAACTGTTGGTCCGAAAAAAGATCTGGCCCAACTGGAGACATCCAAAGCATTCGCTCGGAATTTATTAAAAGAATATGATATCCCCGGTGGTCCGAAATACCAGACTTTTGATGCAGTGGGTGGTGTTACAGATTTCTTAAATGAGCTGGGTGAAAACTACGTGGTTAAATACGACGGCCTGTCTGGTGGGAAGGGTGTGAAAGTGGCGGGGGATCATCTGCATTCCCACGATGAAGCGTTGGCCTATTGTCAAAAATTAGTGGACAGCGACGGTGAGTTTGTCATCGAAGAAAAATTCGTTGGGGAAGAATTCTCGCTCATGAGTTTTTGTGATGGGGACAATTTGAAACACATGCCGGCGGTACAGGATCATAAGCGAGCCTACGAAGGTGACACGGGCCCCAACACTGGTGGTATGGGTACATATTCTGATGCAAACCACTCGCTTCCTTTTTTAACTAATAATGATATTTCTCAAGCTCTCGAAATAAATATACAAACAGCCCGGGCCATAAAAGACAAATTTGGAGTCGGCTATAAGGGAATTCTTTATGGTGGGTTTATGGCAACGGCAAGCGGCGTAAGGCTGGTTGAATACAACGCTCGATTTGGAGATCCGGAAGCCATGAATGTTCTCTCCCTTCTGGAATCCGATTTTATTGATATTTGTATTGGCGTTGCCGATGGTACTTTGGATCAAGTTGATGTCCAATTTGCAAACAAAGCAACTGTATGCAAATATGCTGTGCCGGACGGCTACCCGGACAGCCCCGTTAAAGGTGAACCCATTGATGTTTCTAAAGTTAAAAATCTAGACGGATTATTTTTTGCATCTGTTGATTTTAAAGGCACAAGTCTCGTAGAGGCGGGGAGTCGAACAATAGCTATGGTTGGAGTCGCAGACACTATTTCTGATGCGGAAGCTCTTGCTGAAAAAGAAGTGTCATCAATTTCTGGACCGCTTTTTCATCGTACAGATATTGGGACGGATAAAATTGTTCAGAAACGTGTTGACCATATGAATTCGTTGCGATGATAAAACTCGGTGTTTTAGGATCTACAAAAGGTACGGATTTGCAGGCCATTTTAGATGCCATTGGATCCGGTGAATTAAACGCTGGGGTTTCTGTGGTTCTTTCCAATCGAGAGAATGCCTTTATTTTAGAGCGGGCAGAAAACCATAATGTGCCCGCTGTGTTTGTCTCTCATAAAAAGAAAACACGAGAAGAGTTCGATGCTGAATTGACAGCAAACCTTAATGAGCACGGCGTGGGCTTGGTTTTGCTTATCGGGTTTATGCGAATATTGTCAATTGAGTTTTGCAATGCTTGGCGGGATAAATTATTGAACGTACATCCATCCTTGCTTCCAAAATATGCAGGCGGGATGGACACCAATGTTCATGAAGAAGTAATAAAAAACGGTGACACAGAAACGGGGTGTACGATCCATTTTGTTACGGATGAGGTGGACGCCGGGCCGATCCTGATACAAAAAAAATGTAATGTTGCTTCTGACGACACAGTTGAAACGTTAAAAACTAAAGTACAAGAATTGGAAGGCAGAGCTTTCATAGAAGCGATACAATTAATACAAAACAATTCACATGTCAGATAATCCTACTTTAAATCAAACGCCAATCAAAATAAAGAGAGCACTAATTTCTGTTTTTGACAAAACAGGCGTGGTAGATATGACTCAATCTTTAGTGGGTCTCGGCGTAGAAATTTTATCCACAGGCGGCACAGCAAAAGTACTGCGTAAAGCCAATATTCCCGTCACTGATGTGAGTGATTATACCCAATTCCCTGAGATCATGGGCGGTAGAGTGAAAACCATCAATCCATTAATTGAAGGTGGAATTCTTGGCCTTCGCGATCAACACACCGCCGACGCTGAAGCAAACCATATTCAATGGATCGACCTTGTGGTTTGCAACCTTTACCCCTTTTCGGAAACTATTTCTCAGGAAAATTGTGCTCTTGCGCTAGCCCTAGAAAACATTGATATTGGTGGTCCAACGATGATTCGCGCTGCGGCTAAAAACGTCGGGTGGGTTTGTGTCGCGGTGGATCCTTCTGATTATTCTACCATAACTGATGAATTAAGGTCTGGTGAAATTTCTTTTGAAACACGCCAAAGGCTTTCCGCTAAAACATTCGGACACACAGCCCAATATGATACCATTATTCATAATTATTTGAAGGAAGAAGATTTGTCCGACAATTTTTCTCTCTCTTTTAAAAAGCATTCAGAATTGCGCTATGGTGAAAACCCGCACCAATCTGCCGCTGCTTATAAGATTCCTGGGAATAATGAGCCTAATATTCTGAACGCCACTATTCACCAGGGCAAACAACTTTCCTACAATAATATTATGGATGCCGACGGAGCTCTGGCGTGTGTACGCGAATTTGACGCCGCAGCCTGCGTCGTTGTGAAACATTCCAACCCCTGCGGTGTGGCTGTGGGAAACGATCTTCTAGATGTGTACACACGCGCGTTCAGCGCTGATTCCCTTTCAGCGTTTGGTGGAATTATTGCTTTTAATCGTACCTGCACCAAAGATGTGGCTGATGCTATCACATCAGTATTTGTAGAAATTGTACTTGCGCCGGGCTTTGAACCCGGGGCATTAGACGTTTTTAAAAAGAAAAAAAATCTCCGCGTATTGGAAATTGGTGAATTCGGGAAACGTTTCAAAAAATCGGAAGTCCGAAACGTGGATGGGGGTCTTCTTGTTCAAAATACAGATACAAAAATTCTTTCTAAAGACGACCTAACCGTTATGACAAAGGCACAGCCCTCTGAACAAGACATTGAAACTGCATTGTTTACATGGAGGGTACTGCGTCACGCCAAATCCAATGGCATCCTGATCGCTAAAGAAAACACCACGGTTGGACTCGGCGCAGGACAAGTGAGCCGTGTGGATGCCGTCCACATGGCGTTACGTAAGGGAGGAGAAAATGTAAAAGGCGGGGTGCTGGCTTCCGATGCCTTCTTCCCCTTTCGGGACAGCATTGACGCTATAAAGGATTCGGGCATTGTATTGGTGATCCAACCTGGCGGATCCGTGCGTGACCAGGAAGTGATCGACGCCTGCAATGAATACGGCATTGCCATGGCCGTTACAGGAAACCGCTGTTTCAAACATTAAAAAATTGTACAGAGGGCGTCCTCGTAGATTTTGGCTACACCAACCATGTGGTTGGTGTATAAAGATTGAATCTGCAGATAATAATAGAATGACAAAAATTTGGGTATAACGGGTACTATTGCTTTCGCCGGTTGTGTGTTTTTACACAAGACTTTAATGGGGGGTGAGGGGTAAAACTAATATCTAGGCACGCTCGGGTCCACCAGTTGTGACCATGCATCAATCCCTCCTTCCAGGTTTGTTACATCATATCCTAGCGGTTCTAAAAACCTACAGACCGCGGCAGACCGAACTCCGGTGTGGCACATAACAACAATGGGGGTATCTTTGTCTATTTCTTCGTGACAAGCGGGAATCATGTCCGCGGGTATATGAACGTGGGGGTTTATCCTGGCGTAAGCCACTTCGTGGGATTCCCTCACATCCAATAAAACAAGTTTTTTATTGGAGGCAAGTAGGCTTTCCAACTCTAGCGCGTTTATTCTTTTCATTCTAAGTTACTATTCATATTGTAATGATTAAACTTACATTCTGCTATGAAAATTCGGAGGAATCCCATGAAACCTAAACTTTTTCTATTACTAACCATCTTTCTGTTTATTGGTTGTGCGTCCAATGGTGCCGAACGGAAACCAATGAGGTCAAAAAATTTTATATCCCAGGAAGAAATTAACGAGCTTACTATCGCACGAACGGCAAAAGATGCTATCGAAATCGCTCGACCAACCTGGCTTCGGGGAAGGGGAATTGATCCGTCTGTATTTATGAATGGGATGTTGATGGGTGACCTTGACCAATTAGGCAATATATCAATAATTTCTGTGAAAGAAATAAAGTTTTTGCCTTCAGCCGAGGCGACAACCATGTACGGCACCAATAATATGGGCGGTGTCATAGAAATTAAATCGAAATAGTAGCGATTTTTGGGTAGTCGGTAATAATGCCATTAACGTTTCGTTTATGTAAAAATACCGCGCCGGGCTTCGTGTTTACTGTCCATGTGTTTACGCTCAACAAATGCCGTTTACAGTAATCCCACATTTGTTTACTAAATACATCTGCTCTGGGGTGCAGGTTGTCCGCTCTAGAAAACAATACAAGTGGTGTCAGTTGGGGTTTCTTTATTAAAAACCCGGTGTCAATTTTTGGTTCTATAGTTTTAACAATCCGAAGGGTTATTGGATTAAAACTGGAAACTGTTATTGTGTCGCACCGATTGCTCTGCTGAATTATTTTTGTTACACCAATGGCTGTGGAAACATCAAAAAGCTTATGTGTTTTGATTTCTATATTCACGTGGCAATAATCCGGTAGGTGTTCTAAAGCATCTTTAAGCCTTGGTATTGAGGTTGGGGCGATTTCTTTTTGGGGTCCGACGCTTATCCCTCTTAATTCTGCCCATGTTTTATTAAAGATATATCCGAAACCGTTTGTTTCTCTTTCTAAATCAAAATTGTGAGAACAAACAATTTCTTTGTCTTTTGTTTGAACCACGTCCAGTTCAATTGCCCTAATCCCCGATTTAATGGCTGCCCGAAAAGCTGCCATTGTGTTTTCTGGTGCCTGCTTCAACAAGCCGCGGTGACTGTATGCTTTGAAACCGATGTTTCTTGTTTTGCACCTTTTTACAGGACCAAAACAAAGAAATAAAAGGAGCCAAACCAGAAGTGTAAAAATAATAAAAATGTCTATTTATGCCTTCAGTTTCTGAGTGATTGTTTTGTTATACATCTAACTGTTCAATTTTATCTAATAATTGCTGTAAAATCCCAACCTAATTTTGGATAATAAAAAATGATTTTAACCATAGCCCTTATTGCTGTTTTTGCTGTGATTGTTTTGTTTGTTATCGATGCAAGTCAAGACCAAGCCAGCGCGAGCGGCGTATCAACACATTTTCAACTTTTTTCGGCAGAAACGATTGTTGAACAAGAATTTGCTGCACGACCTAAGTTCGTTTGGAATACAATAACTCGGTTTTCAGATTATAATTTTTGGTTTCCGGGCGTTTTGCGTTTATTGCCGGTTGTTGAATCTAATAGATATGTTCACCGTTTTTCATTTGATCGATTCAATTTACAGCCGGGCTCTGCCATTCGCCTGCGCCCTTTTAGCTTGTCGCCTTCCTTTCTTGGAAAAATTATCGCCGCGAAGGAGAACAAACAATTATCTATAGAAATGCGATTTAACCCGCTACACAAAGAACAGGTCGTGTTTGAACTTAATCCAACAGCTGGGGGAACTTCGGTTGTATGCCGCAGAACCAGCCG